>JBGQMX010000141.1:0-7905 GCA_041500805.1 Methyloceanibacter sp. | reverse complement strand
CGCGGTCCAAGAGGAACTCGCCGAGAGCACTCGGCCGGTCGAACCTGCAAGCTTGGCCATGTTAGCCGCGGTCCAAGAGGAACTCGCCGAGAGCACTCGGCCGGTCGAGCGGGCAAGCTCGCTTGATTTGGCAGCGGTCCAGGAGGAACTCGCCGACAGCGCCCTGCCGGTCGAGCCGGCAAGCTCGCTTGATTTGGCAGCGGTCCAGGAGAAGCTCGCCGACAGAGCGTTGCCGAGCGCGCGTGCGAGCGCAGACGCTTTGACTGCGACCCCTGAGAAACCCGCCGAAAGCAGCCGGCCGGTCGCATGTGCAAGCTCATAGGCCTTGGCAGCGATCCAGGAGAACCCCGCCGAGAGCAGCCCGCCGATGAAGAATGCGAGTGCCCGCGCGTTCCGGACCACCCAGAGTAACTCAAGCTGAATGCCCCTTGCCACCGAGAGCGCAAAGTCGCGGATGCGCGCGCCGACCCATGCGGCCCCGCTCGCAGCCAATGCGTCAATATAATCGAGACCGGCGACCGTCTTGCCGACCGCAAGCCAAAACGCTGAGTACACGGCGAGAACGACGGCTGAAATGGCGTCCTTGACTGCAGTGGCGGCGCGCTGGCGCATGAGCTGCCGCCGGCGCCGGGCTTGCTCCCGCCTCTCAAGCGCCTCTTGGCGCTTGCGCTGGCGTTGCAGCCAGCGATCATGCCTTGCGCGGTCCGCCAGGATGGCGGCGCTTTGCACCTCGAGCCAGCGCTGATGGTCGCTGAGATCCTCGTTCGCCGAGATCAGGACCTCGCTCGACCTGACGACCGTCTCCTTGACTTCGGCAACGGTCGCCTCGAACGCGGCGACACTCTCGGCTGCATCGGCCTCCTTGTCCCGCGGAGGCCATGCGCGCTTCTCACGCATCGGACTGACCATGCCGAGAGGCTCCCCTAAAAACCGGGTCCATGGCGAGCCTCATTTCGCACAAGACTCATTAAAGATGCCGCCTCCAAGGGAACCTTCAACGCCGCCGGCCGAGGCTCCCGCCCCCCGACGCCGAAGTCTCGACCGCAGAAACGCTGCCGAATGTCCTTCCCGCCATCAAAAGGCGCGACGCAGCGCCTGTTCAGGACGTGGGGCACAGGAAAACGCCCGGGAACCCTGCAGGACCGCGTGGCCGTCAGCTCTGCGCTCGGTCTACCTTAACGGCCAAACCGATACCGGCCTATTACTTTATGCTGTTATCGGCGGAACGGCGAGCGGCGTGGCGTCTTTACAACGGATGCTCGACCCTTGGGCAAAGGCCCTTGCCAGGAGCGTCCTGGAGGTGTGACGGGAGAGAAGGGCGATGGGCTGCCAGCCCCGCGGATGAGCAATCGTTAAGGTGTCCGCGCCTGGTTGCCCCCTGGTTTTGCGCAGGCCTCGCCCCTACCTACTTTGCGACATACCCTCAGCATCCTCCGCAAAAATTAGAATGGAGCTGATGACGTGACGGAGCCTTTGAACCGCCTCGGCCGCACGCTTGGGATCGGGGCGCTTGTTGCGCTCCTCGTCTTGCCTGGAGCGGCCCTCTCCGAAGAGCCCCCGCCCCCGGCGCAGACGAATAGCGCGGCGGAGCCGGCCGCCGCCGGGGAGCAGGCGCAAGCGAAGGCTGCGGAGAAGGAGGCCGAGGCCGATCGGCTGCCGCCTGCCTCGATCACGCACCACACCATCCGCCTTGGCGGCGAGGCCCTGCCCTACAGCGCCAAGGCCGCCACCGTCCCGCTTCGCGACGCGCACGAGAAGATGCTCGCGAGCATCTTCTATGTCGCCTATATGCGGGAGCCGCAAGACGCCAAGCGGCCGATCACCTTCGTCTTCAATGGCGGTCCGGGCGCTGCATCGGCTTATCTGCATCTTGGCGGCATCGGGCCCAAAGCCGTGGAGGTGACGGCCAAGGGAGAGTTGCTCGGTCCCCCTCCCCGCCTTGTCGACAACGACTCGAGCTGGCTCGATTTCACCGATCTCGTCTTCGTCGATCCGGTCGGCACCGGCTATAGCCGGGCGAGCGATGGCAAGGACGAGGGCGATTTCTGGGGCATCGAGCACGATACCCAGTCGCTTGTCGATTTCATCCGCCTTTATCTCATCGACGCCGCGCGCATGACCTCCCCGGTGTTCCTGACGGGCGAGAGCTATGGCGCCTTTCGCGCCGCGACCATCACGCGCGAGCTGCAGAAGACGGGCAGCGTCTCGCCGAGCGGGCTCGTGCTCATCTCGCCGGCGCTCGAGTTCGCCGTGCTGAATGGCGAGGATTACGACCCGCTGTCCTGGGCGCTCGCGCTCCCCTCTTATGCTGCGGTCAATCTCGAGAGCAAGGGCGTGACGGGACGCGAGGCGCTTTCGGGCGCGCTCAAGGACGCCGAGCGTTATGCGCTGTCGGACTATCTCGTGGCGCTTGCTGCGGGCGCCGGGCAAGGGAGCGCGCTCGCCAGCGAGACCGTGACGCGGCTGACCGGGCTGCCGGGCGACGTCGTGCGGCGGAATCTCGCGCGCATACCGGCAGACCTGTTCATCAAGGAGTTCGACCGCGCGCATGGCCAAGTGCTGAGCCGTTACGACGGAAGCGTCGGCGGTCCTGACCCGAACCCGACAAGCGCCTCTTCGCACGGACCCGACCCCGTGCTCGATTCCACCGTGCCGCTGTGGACCGGCGCCTTCGTCCAATATGCGCAAGGAGAGCTCGGCTACAAGACCGACGCGACCTACCGGCTGCTCAATCGCGAGGTGCGGTCCAAATGGGATTTCGGCACGAGCCCGACGCGACAGGGCTATGCCGGTGTGCTCAACGATATTCAGGATGCGCGCGCCAGCAACCGGTCGCTCGAAGTGCTGATCGCTGCGGGCTATACCGACCTGATCACCCCTTATCTCGCGCCGGCCTATCTCGTGAACCAGCTCACGCCGCTCGAAGGCGCAAGCCCGATTACGGTCGAGGATTATGCCGGCGGGCATATGCTTTATCTCCGCCCCGATTCCCGCCGCGCCCTGAAAGACGACGCCGAGGCGATGTTCGAGAGGGCCCTGAAGTCCTCGCCCCAGGGATAAAGAGACTTGCGCTCGCGGGTGTGTCCACTCGCCTGATCGGCTAAGATGCCGATTCTGCGCATGGGACGAAGGGGCCGGCAATGTCCATTCGAATCGCAATTCTGAGCTCGCTCTTGCTCGTGGCGGGGATATCGCTCGCTTCCGCCGAGGACCAGCCCACAACGACGACGCCCCCGCCCCCTGAGGAACCGCAATGGACCGAGTTCCAATCGCCCGAGCGGGGTTTCGCCGTTTCCTTCCCCGGCACGCCCAAAGTGACGAGCGCTCCGGTCGAGGGGCAGAACCCCCTTCTGGAGCACGATTTCCAGGTGAATGTCGGTGAGGATGTCTACACCGTGGTGGTGTTCGAATATCCGGCCGGCAAGGCGCCGAGCCCGATTGACACCGACTATTACGTCAGGCTCGTGAACGCCTACGCCAAAGGCAGCGAATCGCGTTTGCGCAAGCGGGGACCGGCGACCGTTGCCGGCCGCCCCGGCTTTGAGGCGATCGCCGACGACGGCAAAGGCAAGCTCAATCACCTCGTCGATGTCGTACCGGCCGGAGATCGCATCTACATGCTGGCCACTGCCGGCCCCAAGAACCACGCCACCGACGACGATGCCGAGCGCTTCCGCGACTCCTTCCGCCTGCTCGGCGATCCGCCGCAATCGCAGTCTGCCGCCGATCCCCCGGCACAGTAGCGCCGCCTGCTCCCTCCCAATGTTGATGGCGCGGTCGGCTTGATTGCGTTCCGCGCAGGGCTGCTGCCTTGCGCGTATTGTATATGATGATAATATACATCGATGTTCGACCTCGCGCGCGTCGTCGGCTTCGACTGGGACGACGGCAACGCTCGCAAGAGTCTCGACAAGCATCGGGTCAGCACGGCAGAGGCTGAAGAGGTCTTTCGCGACGCGCGGCTGCGGGTCCTGGTCGACGAGAGGCATGGCGGCGGAGAGAAGCGCTTCCATGCTTACGGAGAAGCGTCCACCGGCCGCAAGTTGCAAGTCAGCTTCACCTTGCGGGGCGATGATAGGCTGATCCGCGTGATTTCAACTCGGCCCATGAGCCGGAGAGAAAGAGCCCGTTATGAGGAAGAAACTTAAGCCCGTGCCCCGCTTCCGCAGCGAAGCGGAAGAACGCACCTTCTGGGAGAACCACGACACGGCTGATTATTTCGACTTGAGCAAGGCGGAGCGCGCGAGCTTTCCCAATCTCAAGCCGTCGACACATTCTATTTCGCTGCGCCTGCCGCAGGGTCTGCTGGATCGCATCAAGATCGCCGCCAACAAGCGCGACGTGCCCTACCAGTCGCTGATCAAGGTCTGGCTCGCCGAGAAGGTGGACGCGGAGTAATCGCGACCCGCTAGGCCGGTGACGGCTTGCGCAGCTCCTCGACGAAGCTCTGCATGTCGGCCGACGGGGCCGCCGTGAAGAGGCTTGTCCCGATCGTCACCAGGAAGCCGATGGGGACGGCGAAGACCGCGGCGAAGGCTCGGCCGATCCCCCACCAATTGGCGAGCGCCCGCGCCGCCTCTTCCCAAGCCACCAACGCTGCCTCCCTCGCCCCCGGATCCGTCAGATAGTAGCTCTGACGGAGCGCCGTATAGGCGGCGGCCTGATCTTCCGTGGCGTTGGAGAGGAAGCTCGACGTCTCGTAGAATGCAAAGGGGATGTAGCGCGGCGCCAGCATGTAATAGAGACATACGCCGAGCCCCGCGATCATGCCTGCGAGCGCGCCTTCGCCGGTGGCACGCTTCCACCAGATGCCGAGAAGGAGCGCGGGCAGAAACGCGCTCGCCGCAAGCGAGAAGGCGGCGCCGGTCATCGCCAGCATCGTCTGCGGCACGGCGAGCGCCGCAATGGCGGCAAGGCCCGCCACGAGCACGACCGCGGTGCGCGCCGCGAGGAGCCGCCGCTCAGTAGGCGCGGTGAGGTGCAAGCTCTTATAATAGATGTCGTGGGAGAGCCCGTTGGCGATGGCGAGAACAAGCCCGCTGCCGAGCGCGAGGCAGGCCCCGATCCCCCCGCTGGCGAGCAGGCCGAACGCGAGGATCGATTCCGCATCGGATGAGGCGTCGGGCACTTGGCCGAACAGCGGAAGGTAAGCCGGCGCCGCAACGCAAAGCACGGCGGTGAAGGGCAGCGCCAGGAGAAACGACGCCCGCGCCCCCTCGACCGACGGCGTGGTGAGGCCCCGCATCAGGAGGTGGGGCAGCGACGCGATACCTGCGGCGAGACAGAAGACCAGCGCAAAGCGGTTGGCGGGGTCCTGCGCCGCGAAGGACTTGAGCTTGAACGCCGAGACCGCGTCGTCGAGGCCGATGGCATCGAAGCTCGGCAGCGACGCCCCATGCTGCCATAGCAGGATCAACAGCGCGGCGATGGAGGCGCCGAGCAGCACGGCGTATTGGGCGACTTGCGTCAGGCTCGCCGAGCGCATGCCGCCGGGGAAGGTGCAGAAAAGGAGCATCGCCACGCCGAGAGCGAGGCCAGTCCCGGCATCGATGGCGAAGACCCGCATGGCGATGAGGCCGACCCCCAAAAGCGCCACGGCGAGAGCGGGAAAGGAACACAAGATGATCGCGACCACGGCGAGCGGCCGCACGGCAGTCCCACCGAACCGCTCGCCGAGGAAGTCGGGGACGGTATAGCCGCCGAACTTGCGAAGATAAGGCGCCAGCATTAGCGCAATCAGGACCACGCCCCCTGCCCCGCCAAGGAGAAGCGCGACGCATCCCTCCCATCGCTGGCTGAACGCGCCGGAGAGCCCGGCATAGGCAAGGACCGCGATGAAACAGGCGGCAATCGCCATGGCATTGAACACGGCAGACACAAGCCGCCCCGCGACGTAGAAGTCCGAGATCGGCCGCGTCAAGGCGACGGCGCCCGCCCTGGCATAGATCGCCAACACCACCAGGACTAAGAGTTGGATGATCAGCGTCGCCCGGACCCCCCTACTTTATGCGCTACCGCGCTTCGCGCTACTTGAGCGCCTACTTCGCCGGCCGCGGCGCGACATCGCGCAGCAGCTGGGCGAACTGGACGAAGTCTCTCTTGCGTGGCGACGTCTTGCGCCAGCCAAGCCCAACCTCGCGCTTTGGCTCCGGCGCGCGGAAGCGCAACAGGCGGATGTCGCCGCGGTGGTGAACCTCATTGGCGATTGCCATCTCCGGCAAGAGCGTGATGCCGTAGCCGTTGGCGACCATCTGCACGATGGTGGCGAGGCTCGAGGCGCCGAAGCTGTTACGCGCTTCCGGCGTCAGCATGTGGCAATAAGAGAGCGCCTGGTCGCGCAGGCAATGACCCTCTTCGAGCAACAGCAGGCGCTCGTCGGCAAGCATGCTCGCGGTGGCGTGACGGAGCCGCTTGTTGCGCGGCGTCGCCTTCGTCGCGAGGATGAACCTGTCGTCGAACAGAGCGAGCGTCTCCACCTCGGGATCATCGATGGGGAGCGCGACGAGAATAAGGTCGAGGTCGCCGGTCACGAGCTCGCGAACGAGGTTTCCGGTCACCGTCTCGCGCAGCTGCAAGTTGACCCCGGAGAAGCGGCGCTGCAGCTCGGGCAATACCGCCGGCAGGAGATAGGGCGCAATCGAGGGTATGGCCCCGAGCTTCAGCGCGCCGGATAGCACCCCCTCTTGGTGCTTGGCGTAATCGAGCAGGTCGCGCACCGAGGCGAGGATGGTTCGCGCGCGCCGGGCGATCTCCTCGCCTTGCTCGGTCAGCGCGATACCCGACTTCCGCCGCTCGACGAGACTGACCTGCAGCTCGTCCTCGAGCTCCTTGATCTGCATGCTGAGCGCCGGCTGGCTGACGGCGCAGGCCTCGGCGGCATGGCCAAAATGGCGGGTTTCCGCCAGGGATTCGAGGTAGCGCAGTTGCCTGAGCGAGACCATGACGATAAGGGACGCTTATGCTTCCTATAAGGAAATACGATTGGAAATTATCACAGCCGGCAGCGATATTCAAAGGGCAGGGCCGGGCAGCCGAAATCCGGGTTCGCAAAACGAGAGGCTGTACCGGCCCGTTGCTTGGCTTAACTCGCGGAAGGAGAGCCTGAAATGCGTGAGTGGCACAAGCCGACGATTGAGGAGACGGAATCCGGCATGGAAGTCACAAGCTACCTGCCGGCGGAGCTGGATCGCGCTTAATCCGCTTTCTCATCTCGGAAGACAACGAGCGGCGATCCGGCGCGAGCCAGGTCGCCGTTTCGCTTTTCGCGGCGATTCGCTGGCGATGGCGGAGGGGGGGTCTTAGGGGGCCAGCTCGTGCCTTCCGGATGGCGCTCTGCCCCGCCTTCGACTACCCTTGCAACGGGATTGCCAAATCTTCCGTTCAGATTTTCTTAATGTGGCATCCAGGCCCTGTTCATGGACAGGTCATGCAACTCTCACTTCTGCCTTCCTATATAAAGGTGTGGAATTATGCTCGGAGGCGGGAGCGTTTCTACTCGGCGTGAGCAGCCGTTGACGCGCATCAAAGCGGTCGCTTCTACCAACCGCTACGCGGGTTCCTCATCAGGCACTGGGTAAAGCGAGAGGTAATGCCGTGACCAAGATCATGAGCCCCGAGGAACTCGAGCAAGAGCTTCGCGCCATCGGCGCCGAGCGCTATCACGACAAGCATCCCTTTCATAATCTGCTGCATGGCGGCAAGCTCGACAAGGGCCAGGTGCAGGCCTGGGCGCTCAACCGCTATTGCTACCAGTCCGCTGTCCCCCGCAAGGACGCTGCCCTGATGAGCCGCTGCCATGACCGCCAGCTCAGGCGTGACTGGATCCATCGCATCATGGACCATGACGGCTATGGCGAGGAGGAAGGCGGCATCGAGCGCTGGCTCGTGCTCACCGACGGGCTCGGT
>JBGQMX010000140.1:0-7976 GCA_041500805.1 Methyloceanibacter sp. | reverse complement strand
CCACGATCTTCTTAACGCGCTCCGAGATATCGCTCATATCCGCCTCACCGTCCCTTGCTTGTCAGTCCACAGGCCTCGCACGTCCCCCCGAGCTGCGGCTCACAGCCTGATGCCCCCCGAGCGGTAAGTTTAAGAAGGTTGATCGCGGTGGGATTGTCGTTTGTCAAGCCCCCACGGAGCGGCCGCTTGGGTAGCATACTTTATGCGACTTTGCCAGAAGCCCTCACCCGGGGAAAAACGCTTGCCAAATCTCCTGAAACCGTTGCTCCAAGTCTTTGCCACTTAAGGCTTACACCATAACCATACCGCCATTCACATGCACCGTCTCGCCCGTGATGTAGGCCGCCTCGTCGCTGGCGAGGAAAACCGCGGCAGCCGCCACGTCTTCGGGCTTGCCGAACGTCCGGGTCGGGATGGCGGCGGCAATAGCCTCGACTTGCGTCGGCGTCAAGGCATCGGTCATGGGGGTCAAGATGAAGCCTGGCGATATCGCATTGGCGGTGATGCCCCGGCTTGCCACTTCGCGGGCGAGCGACTTCGTCATGCCCACCAATCCCGCCTTGGAAGCGGCATAGTTCGGTTGACCCGGATTGCCCAGCACCCCCGAGATCGAGGCGATATTGACGATGCGGCCGTAACGGCGGCGCATCATGTAGCGCAAGATGCCGCGGGTGAGCACGAACACGGAGGTGAGGTTGACGGCGATCACGTCGTCCCACTCCTCGTCCTTCATGCGCATGAAGAGGTTGTCATGGGTGATGCCGGCATTGTTGACGAGGATGTCCACCTGGCCGAGCGCCTTCTCGGCGCTCTCGGGGAGCTTGGCCACCGCCGCCCGGTCGCGGAGATCGCAAGGCAGAACGAAGACGCGTGAGCCAAGCCCGGAAGCGAGAGCCTCGAGGCGCTCGGTCTTGGTGCCGGAGATCGCGACATTGGCGCCTTGCCCATGCAGGGCCTTGGCTATGGCGCCGCCGATCCCACCGCTGGCACCGGTGACGAGCGCCCCCTTCCCTGTCAGGTCGAACATGCCAAGCTCTCCTTGTGCTAGGCGCCGAGAGAAGAAGCGGCGGCTTCGAGCTCTTCGGGCGTACCGACACTGCGCGCCTCGATCCCCTCGAAGCGCCGTGCGATACCCGTCAGGACGCGCCCCGCGCCCACTTCATAAACGGTGCCGACGCCGTTTGCCTTGAGATAGAGCATCGTCTCCCGCCATCTGACCATGCCGATGACCTGCTCGACGAGACGCGCCCGAATGGCGTTCGGATCTGAGATGGGCAAAGCGAGCACGTTGGCGATCAGAGGAACCGCCGGAACTTTGATCTCCACCGCTCGCAGGGCCTTGTCCATCACCTCTGCCGCAGGCTGCATCAGCGCGCAATGGAACGGTGCGCTCACTGGCAGCAGCACGGCGCGGCGGGCGCCGAATTTGGGCGCAAGGGCCACGGCACGCTCGATCGCCGCTCTCGCGCCGGAGATCACCACCTGCCCTGGCGCATTGTCGTTCGCGGCCTCGCACACAGCGCCTTCAGCCGCGGCCTTGGCAAGCTCTTGCGCCTGGGCAAGATCGGCGCCGAGCAGCGCCGCCATCGCCCCCTCGCCCACAGGCACCGCCTCCTGCATCGCGCGGCCTCGCGTCTTGAGGAGCCGCGCAGTGTCGGCAAGGCTGAGCGCGCCGGCAGCCGCAAGGGCCGAATATTCGCCAAGCGAGTGGCCGGCGACGTAAGCCACGCGGTCCTTGAGCTTGAGCCCCTTCTCGGCCAGCACAGCCATCGCCGCCAACGAGACCGCCATCAGCGCTGGCTGCGCGTTCTCGGTGAGCGTGAGCTCGCTTTCAGGGCCTTCCCACATCAGCCGCGACAGGTTCTGCCCGAGCGCCGCGTCGACCTCATCGAAGACGGCGCGCGCAGCCGGATAGAACTTGGCAAGCTCGGCCCCCATGCCGACGGCTTGGCTTCCCTGGCCAGGAAAGATGAAGGCGATGCTCATGCGCTGGGATGTTCGGAAATGATGGAGAGTGCGGCCAAAGACACTGTTTCAATCTTGGCTGTCAAGCGACGCCCGCGAGGCCTCAAGCCAAAGCCGAAAGACGCGCGAGCGGCAGAACCGCGCAGGCGGAGCGAACCGAAAAGATAACCCTCCCCGCCACCCCCCGCATGCTAGAAGAGGGCGCTCAAGGCAGACCAAAATTACGGAAATGCAAGGGAGACACGCATGAAACGTCCAATCCTTATCGGCGCCATGATCGCATCTGCCGCGGTGATGACCGCAAGCTTGCCGCTCTATGCCGCCGACCCGCAGCCCTGGCCCTGGAAGTCGAAGCTGCCCCCGGATCCGGCGCTCGTGGAGCTCGCCTCCGTCGAGGGCGTCACGGTCGTCATTAATAAGTCGAACCCGCCGACCGTGGCGATCACGGTGAATGCGTCGGCGCCCACCCCGGGCTTCAGCGAGTTCCAGCTGACGCCGCGCATGGGCGACCCCAAGGACCTCATTTTCGCCTTCGACGCCAAGGGCCGGCCTTCTCAAGATATGTCGGCGCAGGTGATCACGCCGGTGACCTTCACCATCGAATATACCGATGCTCCGATCGAGAAGGTGGGCGTGGTCGAGGTCTACGGCCAAGGCAATTGCACGGCGTTCAACGTGACCGAGAACAAGGCGGCCAAGTGCACGTCGAAATCGACCCCGCAATAGGCTAAGCGGAGCTTCTTCTTCCACCCTTCGCCGGTCTTGCAAAGGCCGCGCGAAGGCTTATAAGATCGCCACCAGCAACTGCTTCCGGTCGGAGGCTGAACGGAGGGCCGCTCAAGGAATTGAGCGGCAGGCGTCAAGGCGCCGCCCTCCCGTGTCTCCGCTCTCAAGGGACGTCTCTTGGGCCTTTCCTTCTAAAGCGCCCATGGTGAGGCTTCGCGCCGGAGCAAAGCGAAGAAGGAAAGGCAATCCATGTCTCTCTATGAGCATGTGTTTTTGGCGCGGCAGGATATCTCCGCCCAACAGGTCGAGGCTCTCCTACAGAGCTTTCGCACCATCCTCGAGGAGCGCGGCGGCACCATCGGCAAGACCGAATATTGGGGCGTGAAGTCCCTCGCCTACCGCATCAAGAAGAACCGCAAGGCCCATTATACGCTGATGAATCTCGACGCGCCGCACGAGGCCGTAGCCGAGCTCGAGCGCCAGATGCGCCTGTCCACCGACGTCATCCGTTTCCTCACCGTCAGGGTCGACGAGCACGAGGCGGCCCCGTCGGCGATGATGCGCCGCTCCGACCGTGACGAGCGCGATGGCGGCCGTGGTGATCGCGACCGAGGCGATCGTGGAGATCGTGGCGATCGCGATGGGCGCCGCGGGCCCCGACGCGACTACCGTGACCGGGACCGCGAGCATACGCCGCGGGAAGCGCGTGGTCCGGTCGAGGGTCAGAGCCCAGCTCCCGTCGAAGGCGAGGGGAACTCCTGATGAGCATGACCCAAGTCCAGGCGCGCCGTCCCTTCTATCGCCGGCGCAAGACCTGTCCGTTCTCGGGCGATAAGGCGCCGAAGATCGACTACAAGGACGTGAAGCTCTTGCAGCGCTACGTGTCCGAGCGGGGCAAGATGGTGCCGAGCCGGATCACCGCCGTTTCCGCCAAGAAGCAACGCGAGCTCGCCCGCGCCATCAAGCGCGCGCGGTTCCTTGGGCTTCTGCCGTACCTTATTCAATAGCGGGAGTTCAGGCGGCGGAGCTTGAGACTCTAAGCAAAGTTGGGGCGGGACGTGCCCTCCCCTAACCGCTCTTTGGGAGGCGGGACAGCTCGTCATGCCAATACCACTCATCATCGGCGCTGGCTCAGGCCTCGTTTCGGCGGCGCTGTTCGCCTCTGCCGCCACGGCGACGGCGCTTGCGGGCGTGCTCTTCTATCTTGCGCCTTTGCCGCTTTGCCTCGCCGGGCTCGGTTGGGGCGGAATGGCGGCGCTCGTTTCGGCGCTGACCAGCACGGTCGTGATCGCCGCAAGCCTTGGGCCTGCTACGGCCGCGATCTTTGCCGTATCGGTGGCCGCGCCGACGGCGCTCCTCGCCCATCTTGCCCTTCTCTCCCGCCCCGCAGCGACGCCGCAGGGCCAGGTGGTCGGCGCGGTCGAATGGTATCCGCCCGGACGCATCGTCGGCTGGGCCGCGCTGATGGCGGGCGTCCTTGCCGGCGTGCTGGTGCTCATCCTCGGCTACGACCAGGAGGCCTATCGCGAGTCGATCCGCCAGATTATCGAGCATAGCACCTTGAAGGAGCTCGACCGCGACGGCACCCTCTTCACCGAGGAGACCATCGCCAGCCTCTCGGGCGTGCTGGCCCGGGCGCTGCCCGCCGCTTTCGCCGTGATCTGGCTCACGATCACGCTGTTCAATCTCTGGATGGCGGGGCTCATCGTCGACGCTTCGGGGCGCGCGCTCCGGCCCTGGCCTAACCTGCAGGGACTCGAGCTGCCGAACGCGTTCGTGCTCGTTTTCGCATGCGCGCTCGCTGCATCCTTTCTCCCCGGCCTGCCGGGGCTGCTCGCCACTGGGCTGGCCGGCGCGCTGCTCTTTGCCTACGTGCTGCAGGGCTTAGCGGTGATCCACGTCTATAGCCGTGGCGTGCCGCTTCGCGGCCTGCTGCTCGCTGCCGTCTATCTCGGAATTTTGCTGTTGGGCTGGGTGGCCATCGCCGTTGCCATTGTCGGGCTCGGCGAGCCCCTGTTTCGCTTGCGCGGCCGGGGAAACCAGCGCGGGCAGCCACCCAACGGCGACGGATCGGTCTGACAAGGATAGGAGTCAAGGGACATGCAAATCATCCTGCTCGAGCGCATCGGACGCCTCGGACAAATGGGCGACGTGGTCACCGTCAAGGACGGCTTCGCCCGCAACTTCCTGCTGCCGCAAGGCAAGGCGCTGCGGGCCACGGAAGCCAATCGCAAGCGCTTCGAGCGCGATCGGGCCCAGCTTGAGGCCCGCGATCTCGAGCTCAAATCGGAAGCGCAAACGGTGCAGTCCAAGCTCGGCGGCAAGAGTTTCGTCGTGATTCGCCAGGCCGGCGACACTGGCCAGCTCTACGGCTCGGTCTCCACCCGCGACATCGCTGCGGCGGTGACCGAGGGCGGTTTCTCCATAGAGCGGCGGCAGGTGATGCTCGACCGGCCGATCAAGAGCCTCGGCCTGCACGAGGTCCGCATCTCGCTCCACGCCGAGGTCGAGCCCCGTATCACCGTCAATGTCGCCCGCTCCCCCGACGAGGCGGCACGCCAAGCGCGTGGCGAGGCCGTTACCGGCAAAGCCATGAGCGAAGCCGAAGAGGAGGCCGAAGCCGCGAAGGTGGCCGCCGCCGCGCTGTTCGAGGAGGGAGCGCCTGCCGAGGTCGCCGGGGAGGAGGAAGCGGAGGAAGGGGAGGATGAGGAGTCCAACTAAGCGCGTCGAACCGCATTCAGAGGGGCCGCGCCGGCAGCGAGCCCTCGCCTCTTGTGGGTGAGGGCACGATATGCCCGATGTTCACAGATCCGACATCTAGCCGAGCTTGCTGTTTCAGTTACTGTGGTGCATGAGCAACGCGCTGATTCTCCGCCCGGCCCCCGAGACCCCCGTCTTCCGCGCGGCCCCGCATAATCTTGAGGCGGAACAGGCACTTCTTGGCGCGGTCCTAGTCAACAACGAGGCTGTTGACCGGGTCTCCAATTTTCTTAAAGCCGCCCACTTCTTCGATGCCCTGCATAGCCGCATCTATGAGGCGGCCTCGAAGCTGATCCTGAGCGGCAAGCGGGCGACGCCCATCACGCTCAAGACCTTTTTCCAGGCCGAGCCGTCAGTGGGCGAGCTTACCGTCCCGCAATATCTCGGGCGCCTGGCGGCCAACGCCACCACCATCATCAATGCCGAGGATTACGGCCGCACCATTTACGACCTCGCCATCCGTCGCCAGCTGATCCAGATCGGCGAGACGATGGTCAATACCGCCTACGATTCCCCCATCGATGCACCACCCGCGGTCCAGATCGAGGACTCCGAGCAGCAGCTCTACGAGCTTGCCGAGACCGGCAAATACGGCTCGGGCTTTGAGCCCTTCTCCTCAGCCCTGACCGATGCCATCGACATGGCAGCCAACGCCTATCGGCGCGACGGCGGGCTCTCGGGTCTCGCCACCGGCTTCACCGATCTCGACCAGCGCATGGGCGGATTGCAGCCCTCCGACCTCATCATCATCGCCGGGCGCCCCTCCATGGGCAAAACCGCGCTTGCCACCAACATCGCCTATCACGTGGCGAAGGCCCACAGACCCGACGCCGACGGGGATGCTCCGCTCGACGGCGCCGTGGTGGGCTTCTTCTCCTTGGAGATGTCGGCCGAGCAACTCGCCACCCGCATCATCTCCGAGCAGGCCTATATCCCGTCGGACCGCATCCGCCGCGGGCGCATCGATTCCGACGAGTTCGACCGCATCGTCGAGGTCTCCCAGGAGCTGCAGAACCTTCCCCTGTATATCGACCAGACCGGCGGCATCACCGTCGCCCAGCTCGCGGCGCGGGCGCGGCGGCTGAAGCGCCAGAGGGATATCGGCTTCATCGTCGTCGACTATCTCCAGCTCCTGTCAGGCTCATCCAAGCGCGCCGCGGAGGGCCGCGTGCAGGAGGTCTCCGAGATCACCACCGGGCTGAAAGCTCTCGCCAAGGAGCTGCACGTTCCCATTCTTGCCCTCTCCCAGCTCTCCCGCCAGGTCGAGCAGAGGGAGGACAAGCGCCCGCAACTCGCAGATTTGCGCGAATCAGGCTCGATCGAGCAGGACGCCGATGTGGTGTTGTTCGTGTTCCGCGAGGAATATTATGTCGAGCGCAGACAGCCCCGCGAGAACACGGAAGAGCATAAGCAGTGGATAGCAGAGATGGAGATGGTGACCGGCAAGGCGGACGTCATCATCGGCAAGCAGCGGCACGGCCCGACCGGCACGGTGACGCTGCAATTCACGCCGGAGTTCACGAGGTTCAGCAATCTCGCGGCAGGCGAGCGCCTGCCGGAGCGGCGGGAGTGACGGGCGCACGCCCGCTCGATGCCTCGACCGAGCACGACGCAGCGGCCAGCGAGACCGCGATCCTCACCATCGATCTCGATGCCCTCCTCGCCAATTATCGCCGCTTGCGCGAGCTTGCCGCTCCGGCCGAATGCGCCGCCGTGGTCAAGGCCGATGCCTATGGCCTCGGGCTTGCACAAGCCGCCCCGGCGCTGGCGCGCGCAGGCTGCAACACCTTCTTCGTGGCGACCCTTGGCGAGGCCAAGGCTTTGCGGGAGCTTTTGCCCCACGCCACGATCTACGTCTTCGCCGGGCTCATGCCGGGAACGGCCGAGCTGTTCCGCGAGCACGATCTCCGCCCTGTGCTGAACAGCGCCGAGGAGATCAGGGAGTGGGCTTCCTATTCGGCGAGCAAGAGCGAGAAGCTTCCTTGCGCGGTGCATATCGACAGCGGCATGAACCGGCTCGGCCTTTCGGCGGATGAGGTGGACGCGGTGGCAAACGCGCGCGAGCTCTGGTCGGCGCTCAAGCTCTCTTTGGTGATGAGCCATCTCGCCTGCGCCGACGAGCCGAAGCACCCGAAAAGCGAAGCGCAGCGTAAGGCCTTCGACCGGCTCCGCGCGCGCTTGCCGAAGGCGCTTGCGAGCCTTGCCAACTCCGCCGGCATCCTGCTCGGGCCTTCTTATGCCTACGACCTCGTGCGCCCGGGTATTGCGCTCTATGGGGGTAAGCCGCTTCGTCAAGGCAAGAACCCGTTTCAGCCCGTCGTGCATCTCAAGGGCCGCATCCTGCAGGTGCGGAATGTCGGCACCGGGGAGACGGTCGGCTACGGCGCGACCCGGACTCTCAAGCACCCCTCCCGCGTCGCCATCGTTTCCGTTGGCTATGCCGACGGGCTGTTCCGGTCGTTGTCCGCCAAAGACGGCGAGGAGGGTCTCGTCGTCTATATCGGCCGCCATGCCGCGCCGATCCT
>JBGQMX010000139.1:0-7990 GCA_041500805.1 Methyloceanibacter sp. | reverse complement strand
GTGAGCCGCAGCTCGGGGGGACGTGCGAGGCCTGTGGACTGACAAGCAAGGGACGGTGAGGCGGATATGAGCGATATCGCGGAGCGCGTTAAGAAGATCGTGGTGGAGCATCTCGGGGTCGAGGCCGATAAGGTCACGGAGAATGCGAGCTTCATCGACGACCTCGGGGCCGACAGCCTCGACACCGTCGAGCTCGTCATGGCATTCGAGGAAGAGTTCGGCTGCGAGATTCCTGACGATGCCGCGGAGACCATCCTCACCGTCGGCGATGCCGTGAAGTTCCTGGAGAAGAATACAGCCGCCTGACGCGACTTTGCGCGGGAGCTCACGCCGCACCCGTCGGGACGAACGTAAGCCCCTAACGGCTCGACAACAGGGTTCCCTCGAGGATCACGCGAAAGCGCGATGCGACGTGTCGTCATCACAGGCCTGGGTCTCGTCTCCCCGCTTGGCACCGGTTACGAGACCGCGTGGGAGCGCCTGACCTCGGGCCATAACGCTGCGCGCCGCATCGAGTCCTTCGACGTCTCCGACCTCTCCTGCCAGATCGCCTGCCAGATCCCGCGTGGCGACGGCTCTGACGGCAGCTTCAATCCGAACGATTGGATGCAGCCGAAAGAGCAGCGGAAGGTTGACGAGTTCATCGTCTACGCCATGTCGGCAGCCACCCAGGCGCTGAATGATGCCGGCTGGAAGCCGACAGCTTACGAGGACCAGATCCGCACCGGCGTGCTGATCGGCTCCGGCATTGGCGGTTTGCAAGGCATTGAGAAGACCTCGCTGTTGCTGGCCGAAAAGGGTCCGCGCCGGGTCAGCCCCTTCTTCATTCCCGGGCGCCTGATCAATCTTGCCGCGGGCTACGTCTCCATCGAGCATGGCCTGAAGGGGCCGAACCACGCCGTCGTTACCGCCTGCTCCACGGGCGCGCATGCGATCGGCGATGCCTCGCGGCTGGTTGCGCTCGGCGATGCCGACGTGATGCTCGCGGGCGGCTCCGAATCGCCGGTCTGCCGCTTGGCCATCGCGGGCTTTGCCGCCTGCCGGGCGCTCTCCACCAATTTCAACGATCAGCCGCAGCGCGCCTCGCGCCCCTATGACCGCGACCGCGACGGTTTCGTCATGGGGGAGGGGGCGGGCGTCGTGGTGGTCGAGGCGCTGGAGCACGCCAAGGCAAGGGGCGCCAGGATCTATGCCGAGATTATTGGCTATGGCCTCTCGGGCGATGCCTTCCACATCACCGCTCCCGCCGAGGACGGCGACGGCGCCTATCGCTGCATGGTCGCGGCCGTGAAGCGCGCCGGCATTGACCCCGCCGATATCGACTACATCAACGCCCATGGCACCTCGACGCCCATGGGCGACGAGATCGAGCTTGCGGCGGTCGAACGGCTGTTCGGCGACGCCGCGGGGAAAGTCTCGATGTCGTCGACGAAATCGGCCATCGGCCACTTGCTTGGAGCCGCGGGCGCGGTCGAGGCGATCTTCTCGGCGCTGGCGATTCGCGACAACCTGGCGCCGCCGACCCTCAATCTCGATAACCCCTCGGTGGCGACGGCCATCGACCTCGTGCCGCACCGGGCGAGACGCCGGACCATCGACACGGTGCTGTCCAATTCCTTCGGCTTTGGCGGGACGAACGCCTCGCTGATCCTCCGCCGTTTGGACGCCTGAGCGAGCCCTGCTCGCGCTTGTCGGCCGAACCTCCCTTTCGCCATATTTCGACTTCAAGTGGTTAGGGTCTCTCTGCGCGCGGGGCCTGTTAGCGATGTCTTTGACCACCGACTTTCCGTCGACGGCTAACGACAACGACGAGCTTGTTCCGGCCGGTCCCCTCGGCCGGCAGCTCGCGGTGCTCCCCCGCAGCCCGACTGAAGCGCTCGAGCCGACCCGCCCGCCCGATCCGCCGGAGCGGGAGGCACCCGAACCCGCCCCGCATCCTTTCCTCAGGATCCTCGACGGCCTTTTCACCTTCTTCTTTCTCTTGGCCTGCCTGGCCGTGGCCGTCTTCTATTGGGTCAAGGTGCAGTTCGACCAACCGGGCCCGCTTGCCACCTCCACCGTGTTCGCCATTCCGAAGGGCGACGGAGTGAGCGCCATCGCCGAGCGGCTCGAACGTGACGGGGTGATCGCCGATCGGCGCATCTTCATGACCAGCATTCTCTATTTTATGTATCTAAAGGGGCAGGGGAGCCTCAAAGCCGGCGAATACGAGTTCAGCAAATATGCGAGCATGCGGCAGGTCCTCGATACGCTGGTCGAAGGCAAGTCGATCGAGCACAAGGTCACGCTGGCCGAAGGGCTGACCAGCCAGCAGATCGTGGAGAAGATCAGGGCCAATCCCGACCTGCATGGCGAGATCGCCGAGATTCCCGCCGAAGGCACGCTACTACCCGATACCTACAAGTTCGGCCGCAACGACACGCGCGCGGACATCGTCGAGCGCATGCAAGCGGCGCAAGCGAAGTTCCTCGCCAAGGTGTGGGAAGATCGCGACGAGGGTATCGTCGTCACGACGCCGGAAGAGGCGCTGATCCTGGCTTCGATCGTGGAGAAGGAGACGGGTCGCGCCGACGAGCGCCCGCGCATCGCGAGTGTGTTCCAGAACCGGCTCAGGAAGAACATGCGGCTGCAATCGGACCCCACCATCATCTATGGACTGGTGGGGGGAAAGGGAGCGCTCGACCATCCCATCCAGCAGGATGAGCTCGATCGCGACACGCAATATAACACCTATAAAATCAATGGCTTGCCTCCGACGCCCATCGCCAATCCCGGACGTGCGTCGATCGAGGCGGTGCTGAAGCCGGCGAAGACCAAAGACCTCTATTTCGTCGCCGACGGCAAAGGTGGCCACGTCTTTGCGGCGACGCTGGATGAGCACAATAAGAATGTCGCCAAATGGCGGCAGGTCGAGCGCGAGATCCGTGCCAAGGAGGCCGAGGAGGCCGCCGCCCAAGCCGCTCAAGGCGGAGCCGCGCAAGGCGGAGCCGTTGCGGTGCCGGGTGAAGAGGCGACCGAAGCTGCCAAGCCGGTCCCGGGTGTGGCTGCGGCGCAACCGCAAGGCGGTGTTGCGTCTGCCGCCAAGGCCGTCCCAGGCGGCGTGGTTGTGGCGAAGCCCCAAGGCGCCGCAACGTCGGCTGCCGCCAAGGCGAGGCCAGGCATCATCGCCGCAGACCCGAGCGCTACTTCAGGTGCGTTTGCCGACCCCGATTCGCTTCTGAGCGGGACTTCGGATCCCTTCGTGGTGCCCGCCGAAGCGGCCCCACCAGAGGCGGCGCCGGCCGCGGGCGCCAATGGCGAGGCCGTGCAGAAGCCGCTGCGGAACCCGAAGCGCTGAGCCACGCCCTGCGCTGGCCGCGCCGAGGTCTTCGCCCCTGGTGGGCCCTGCCGCAAGCCTCGCGACTCGGCGTATAAGCTCCGTGGGTTCAGTTCACCGGGCCCCAAAGTCCTAAGGCTTGCGACTGGATGACCCTCAAAAGCATGACTGGCTTCGCCCGCACCGACGGCACGCACGGGGACACCAGCTGGTATTGGGAAGCGCGCAGCGTGAACGGGCGCAATCTCGATCTCCGTCTGCGTCTCCCCTCGGGCTTCGAGGCGCTTGAGATCAAAGCGCGGAGTCTGTGCCAGGAGAAGCTCGCCCGCGGCAATTGCACCATCAGCCTGTGGGCGCGGCGCGAGAGCGGGAAAATGGAGATCAGGCTGAACGAGGCCGCGCTCGCCCAAGCGCAAGCCGTGGCGGAACGTGCGCAAGCCTTGACCGAACTCAAGGCCCCGCGCCTGGACACGCTGCTTGGTATGCGGGGTGTCGTCGAGGTGGTCGAGGGAGAGGAGAGCGAGGAGGCGCAAGCGGCGCTGACCCATGCACTCATCGCCGGCCTTGCTGCAGCACTCGACCAGCTTGTCGGCGCACGTGCGTCCGAAGGCGAGCGGCTTGAGCTTGTGATCGGCAAGCAGCTCGCTACGATCGGCAGCCTGGTCGAGCGTGCCGCGGGCGCTTCAGCCCGCCAGCCTGTAGCGATCGCCACGCGCCTTGCCGAGCAGATCGCCCGCCTTACCGAGGCGGGCTCAGGTCTCGACCCCGAGCGGCTGCATCAGGAAGCGCTCCTCCTTGCCGCCAAGGCCGATATCCAGGAAGAGCTCGATCGCTTGCGGGCCCATGTCGCGGCGGCGAACGAGCTCATCGAGAGCGATCAGCCGGTCGGCCGCAAATTCGAGTTCCTGGCGCAGGAATTCAATCGCGAGGCGAACACGGTCTGCTCGAAGGCCTCCGACATCGAGATCAGCCGGACCGGGCTCGAGCTCAAGACCGTCATCGATCAGCTGCGCGAGCAGGTCCAGAACATCGAGTGAGGCTTTGAGAATGGAGACGGGCATCGCCAGAAGGGGCCTCATGCTGGTGCTGTCGTCGCCGTCCGGAGCGGGCAAGACCACGCTCGCGCGGCGGCTGCGTGAAGAGGACCCCGGCATCGAGATGTCGGTATCCCACACCACGCGCAAGCAACGCAAAGGCGAGAAGGACGGCAGGGACTACCATTTCGTCGACCACGACGCCTTCACGCAGATGCGCGATCATGGCGAGTTCCTGGAGTGGGCGGTCGTCTTCGACAATTATTATGGCACGACGCGGAAACCCGTGGAGCGCGCGCTGTCCGAGGGGCGCGACGTGTTGTTCGACGTGGATTGGCAGGGCGCCTCGAGCTTGCGCGCCAAGGCCGGAAACGACGTGGTCACGGTCTTCATACTTCCGCCCTCGGCGTCCGACCTCGAGCAGCGCCTCAATGTGCGCGCCCAGGACGCGCCCGAGATCGTGCGGCGCAGGATGCTCGGAGCGAGCAACGAGATCCAGCACTGGGACGAATACGACTATGTCGTCATCAATCACGATGTGGAGTGTTCGGTGGTGGCGGTGCGCGCCATTCTCGCCGCCGAGCGCTTGCGCCGCTCGCGGCTGACCGGCCTCAAGGATTTCGTGCAGAACTTGCTGGCCGAGCTTTAGCGCTGAAGCGCGTTGGCGATGCGGCAGAAGTCGGCGACGCTTAGCTCTTCGGCCCGCGCCGTCGGCTCGATGCCGAGGCCTTTCAAAAGCGCCTCGCTGTCGGGGGTGAGCTGGCGAAGCGATGAGCGGAGCATCTTGCGCCTCTGGCCGAAGGCGGCGGCCGTGACCTTCTCCAACTGCCCCACCGCGCAAGAAGGCTCGGGCGCCGGGCTGGGCACGAGCTCGACCAAGGCCGAGTCGACCTTGGGTCTCGGCGTGAAGGCCTCGCCCGGAAGCGTGAAGAGGATGCGTGCGCGTGTGCGCCAGCCCGCGAGCACGGCGAGGCGCCCAAAGTCCTTGCTCCCAGGCTTGGCGACAATGCGGTCGGCGACCTCGCGCTGAAACATCAGAATGAGCCGGTCGAACCAGGGCGGCCAGGGCGCGGTCTTCAGCCAGCCGATGAGGAGCGGCGTCGCCACGCTATAAGGAAGGTTGGCGACGATGCGGGCGGGCGAGGGGAGAGCGAGGGCGCCATAGTCCACCTCCCTTGCATCGGCAGCGACGATGTCGAGCCGTCCGCGATAGAGCGCGGCAATGTCGGAGAGGGCAGGCAGGCAGCGGGCGTCCTTCTCGATGGCGACGACGCGAGACGCGCCTTCAAGCAGCAGCGCGCGGGTGAGACCGCCTGGACCCGCACCCACCTCGACGATGGTCGCACCCTCGAGCGGCCCTGCGGCGCGGGCGATGCGGCGGGTCAGGTTGAAATCGAGCAGGAAATTCTGGCCGAGACTCTTCTTCGCCGAAAGACCCGACGCGCGGATCACCTCGCGGAGCGGCGGCAGGCCGTCGGGCGTGCTCACGCGCGCGCCTCTGCCTTTCGGCTCATGGCATCTGCGAGACGGAGCGCCTCGATGAGGCTCCTCGGGCTTGCCTTGCCGGTGCCGGCGATGCCGAACGCCGTGCCATGGTCGGGAGAGGTGCGCACGAAGGGCAGCCCGAGCGTCACGTTGACGCCCTCCTCGAAGGCGAGTGTCTTGAACGGCACCAGCGCCTGGTCGTGATACATGGCGATGGCCGAGTCGTAGGTCGCGCGGGCGGCCGCATGGAAGAGTGTATCGGCCGGATGGGGCCCGGTGACGTCGAGGCCCTTCTGCCGCGCTGCCTCGATCGCCGGCGCGATGATGTCGATCTCCTCGCGGCCCATGCTCCCGTCCTCGCCGGCGTGCGGATTGAGGCCGGTGACGGCAAGGCGCGGCCGTTCCATGCCGAAGAAGCGCCCGAGGTCCTTGGCCGTCGTCTCGATCACCGCAAGGATCAAGTCCTTGGTCAGTGCGCGCGGGACCTCTTGCAAGGGGATGTGGATGGTGACCGGGACCACTTTGAGGAGGCCGCTCGCAAGCATCATCACCGGCAGGACCGGGCGCCCATCGGTCGCGGCGAGAGACGCGAGATACTCGGTGTGGCCGGGGAAGGCGAAGCCCGCGCGGTAGAGCACGGCCTTGGAGACCGGGTTGGTCACGACGGCGCGCGCGGCGCCTTGCTGCACGAGCCGCACGGCCTCCTCGATCGACTGCTTGACCGCCTGCATCGCGGCTTGGTTGGGGTGCCCGGCAATGACTTCGCCCGCGACCTTGACCGGCAGCACGGGAAGGGCGTCCGCGAACAGGCCTGGTGCCGCCATGGCATCGGCGATTTCAGCAATCGGTACGGAAAGACCTAGAGCCTTCGCGCGGGCGGCGAGCACGGCCGCGTCGCCGAGCAAGGCAAAGGACGGAACGGGCTCGCACTTCCGCGCGGTCCAGGCGAGAAGTGTGATATCGGGCCCGATCCCGGCAGGATCGCCAAGGGTGAGGGCAAGCGGACGTTCGGCAGGAGTCATGATCTTGGGGCTAGCACGAAAAGCACCCCTAGATCGCTATCGCCGGAGTTTGAATCCCCCCTGGCGCTCCAGCTTCTTGTTTGAGCATGATCTTTTCGGAAAGCCGGTTCCCACTTTTCGCAGATCATGCTCTAGCGATATTCGACGAAGGCGTCCTGACGGAGATCGCGCAGCAGACGCTCGGCGCGGATCGCCATCTCGTCGTTCATCAATTTGCGGGACGTCTCCTCGCGGGTCTTGTCGTCGCCCCTGAACGAGCGTTTGCCGCAGACCGCGTAGAGCTCGACGGCGGACGTCGAAAGGGTGGGGGGCGTCATCTGTCCGATCTTTGCGTTCATCACGAGCAGCCGCGCCGGCTGCGCGAGGGACGCTGGCTGCTGGTCGGCAAGCGTCTTCACGCTTGCCCCCTCGACGCCTTTGGCGAGATCGGCGCAGGTGTCGAACCGGGCACGCAGTCCCTCGGCCGCAGCGAGCCTCGAGGCGATGGTCTTCTGATCGGCGCCAGCGGGAAACTCGTATCTCACCTGACGGAGCTGCAAGGCGGTCCCCGTTGGAGCGCCCCCGCCTTCGCCGCCGGCGTCGGCAAGCGCCTTGTCGACCTCGGCGTCGCCGATCAGGACATCGTGGCGGAACTTGCGGCGCACCACGTCTTGCCAAACGAGCTGTGCCTTGATGCGATCCTTCAGCGTCCCGATATTGACGCCAGCGCGCCCAAGCGCGGTAGAGAGGCCATCGACGGTGAGATTGTTCTTCTTCGCCATATCCTCGAGTATCTTCGCCACGTCGTCGTCGTCGGGAGAGACGCCGAGCTTGCGGCCCTCCTGCATTTGCAGCCACTCATCGATGAGCATGTCCGTCGCCTTCTTCTTCAGGGCGGCAGAGGGCTCCTCATGGGTGGTAATGGCGAGGAAGCGCTCGCGCTGGTCGATGTCGTAGTCGGAGATCGGGTCGTCGTTGACGAGCACCTTGATCGTGACTTCCTGCGCCCTGCCGGGGTTCGCGCCGCCAACGAGCCAAAGACCAAGCACCAAGGCGCCCACAGCGCAGAGCCAGCAAGCCCATGGTCCACCGACGTGGGTCTTCGCCTTTTCGCTGCCCAGATGGCGACCACGCATGGAACAAGGCCTCGCTAC
>JBGQMX010000138.1:0-8314 GCA_041500805.1 Methyloceanibacter sp. | reverse complement strand
CGACGTGGCGACGAGATTGTAAAGGATCGACTGGGCGTGCGGGCCACCGATCAGGCCGTCGATGTGGGCAAGTTCACCGAAGGCGAGGTTGGGCGCCGCCCATTTGCGCGCCAAGCGGCTGGCCGCCGTGCTCGGCCGGAACGCATCGCCGACATCGAGCGTGCGCGCGATCTCCCGGATCTTGAACCAGAAATAGCCGGCGAAGGCCTCGTCCGCCCCCTCGCCGGTGAGCACCACCTTATAGCCTTGGGCGCGCACCTCGCGGGAAAGCGCGAGCAGCGCGGCGCAGGAGGTGTCGAGCACTGGGCTCTCCCCGGCGGTGACTAGCGCGGCATAGGTGTCGGTAATGAGGTCGGGCCCCGCATCGACCACGGTCTGTCGGCCGCCGATCGCACGCTGAGCTTCCAGCGCGTTGTCCACCTCGTCGAGAGTGGGGTCGGGAACGCGCACGGTGAAACTCGGCAGCGCACGTCCTGCAACGCGCGCGGCCGTGGCGAGCACATAGGCCGAATCTATCCCGCCACTGAGATAGCCCACCACCGGCACGTCGGCCCTGAGCCTGACCTCGACGGCCCTCGCAAACGTCGCCTCGAATTCGTCGATCAGGACGGATGCGTTCGGGGAATCGTCCTCCTCGCCCCAGTCGGGAAAGTCGAAGTCCCAATATTTGCGCTCGACCGGCTCGGCCGCCCTGCCGTCGCTGCGGAAGGCGATTTTCAGATAGTGCCCTGGCGCGATCGCCTGCACGCCCTCGAACGCAGTGCGCCGCCCACCAAGGGCGAAGAAGGTGAAAAGATGGTCGAGACCGCGCGGATCGGCCCTGGGCATGACCGCGCCCGAGGCGATCAGCGCCTTGATCTCCGAGCCGAAATAGAGGAAGTCCCCCTGCCGCGACCAGAACAGGGGACAAATGCCGACTCGGTCGCGCGCAAGCAGCACGATCCGGCGGTGGAAGTCGACGAGGGCAAAAGCGAACTGACCCTTCAGGTGGTTGACGAGCCCCTCGCCGTGCTCCTCATAGAGATGGACGATGACTTCGGTATCGGTGCTGGTGGCGAAGACATGGCCCTTGGCTTCCAGCTCCAGCTTCAGCTCGGGATAGTCGAACAGCTCGCCATTGAAGACGACCGCAACCGTGCGATCCTCGTTGAAAATGGGCTGCCGCCCATCGCCAAGGCCGACAATGCTGAGACGGCGGTGGGCAAGGCCTATGCCGGGCGCAACGAGGAATCCGTCATCGTCGGGTCCCCTGTGCCGCAACGCATCCGCCATGCGTTGCAGCATCGTCTGATCGGGCCTACGGCGCCCTTTGAGATCGAGAATACCAGCCAGGCCGCACATCGACGCCTCCTTCGCGCAAAAGGTCTCGCGCGGGTTAACTGCTGGGCGTCACTTTTTTATGGCGATGCAGTGCAGACTCATCGACGCAACCTAGAAGGCGCGTCCAACCCCGAATCGCTCTGAATGCTGACGCAGCCCTCGCCGGAACGTGGCGAGCTTCGTCAAGTTCACCCCCCTCAGCTTACGCTTACCTTACGCCCCCTCCTCAAGCAGAGGGAGCCCTTATTCAGGCATGATCACGGCGCCCTTGGGAAACTTGGCGAAAACGCTCTCCTGCACGCCAAAATTGGTGGCGAGCAGGAGATCGGGATTGGCGGCCATCCAGGCGGTGATGGAGATCGACTCGTAGGTCGCGTTGTTGAGCACGAGCACGACCTCCATGTCGTCGCTACCGGTGTTCTCGATGTAATGGCCATAGCCCTGCGGCACATAGCCCACGTCTCCGGCCGCAAAGTCGTCGGTCCGCGCGCGGCCGTGGCTGCCGAACACAGTCATCCGCGCGCTGCCTCTGAGATAGAGCTGCCATTCCGCGGCGTTCGGGTGCCAATGCAGCTCGCGCAAGGCGCCCGGCTTGATGATGAGGAGCGCGCCGGTCATGGTCGTCGAGATGGGAAACTCGGCTTGCGACACCGTGCGCATGGTGCCGCCGGCGAAAACGTCGGGGCTCTGCGCGAGCAGCTGGTAGCGATGGGTGAGCGGCGGCGCGTTCAGCGAGCCTGGCGCGGGCTCCTGCGGAAACGGCGGCGGGACCGGGCCCGTCGCGATATAGACCTCCTTCTTCGGAAAGTCGGCGAAGGTCGCTTGCGGCAGATCGAAGGTCTTGGCCAGGACCTCAGGCGGCGTGTGGCCGAGCCAGTCGCTGATACTGAACGTGCCGAACTCCGAGAAATAGCCGTTGTCGAACACCAGCACGAAGACGCAGGTCCCGGGGCCGATCCCTTGGATCGAATGGCCGTGGCCGCGCGGGAAGTACCAGACGTCGCCCGGACCGAAATCCACGATCTCGCACTGATTTTGCGGGTCGATGGTGGTGACGCGGCAGCGCCCTTCGATCACATAGGCCCATTCGGCGGCGTTGGCGTGCCAGTGCAGCTCGCGCAAAGCCCCGGGCTCGAGCGTCATGTAGACGCCGGCGAGCTTCTCCGACACCGGGAACTCGACCACGGTCGCCTGCTTCGCCGTGCCGCCATTGAAGGTTTCGGTCGGCAGGCTGCCGAGCGGGAAGCGGAAGGAGGGAAGCTCGGGTCCATCGAGCGGCGGTGGCGCAGGTCCGAAGGGCGGCTGCATCGTTTCGTCACCAGCCGCTGCGGTACTCGCGATAAGACTCCCCATAGCCACTCCTCCGATGAGATCGCGTCGGGACAATCCGGGCATTGCTGTCTCTCCGAACTAAGGGGCCTCGAAAGTTTCTTAAGTCTTATCTGCCCCGGCAACGACCACGCCGGAAGCATTGCGTGGCGATAACCCACACCTATCTATAGCTTGCGTCTATAGCTTGCGACAGGTTCCCCCCTCCTCGGAAACGGCTCTCATGCGCTGGTCTCTCACGCTCGGATCGATCGGCGGCACCGCCATCCGCATCCACGTCACCTTCCTCCTGTTCCTCATCTGGCTCGGCGCGATCTATTACCGTCAGGGTGGCGCCCAAGCCGCGTGGCAGGGCACGATCTTCATCGTGATCCTCTTCCTCTGTGTGCTGCTGCATGAGCTTGGCCATGTCTTCGCCGCGCGCCGTTACGGCGTGAAGACAAGGGACGTGACGCTCTGGCCGTTCGGCGGCATCGCCAACATGGAGGAGATGCCGGAGAAGCCAGCCCAGGAGCTTGTCGTGGCGCTCGCGGGGCCTGCCGTGAACGTGGTCATCGCCGCGGTGCTGCTGCTCTGGCTCGGCTCGCAGCTTGACCCCGAGAATCTCACCAAGATCGAGGACCCTGCTGTGTCGCTCGCGACCAAGGTCGCCGGCGCCAACATCATTCTCGTCCTGTTCAACATGATCCCCGCCTTTCCCATGGACGGCGGCCGCGTGCTGCGCGCCCTTCTCTCCATGTGGATGGGCAACACCCGCGCGACCGAGCTTGCCGCCAGCATCGGCCAAGGCTTCGCTGTGGTCTTCGGCGTCATCGGCATTTTCTACAATCCGATGCTGATCATCATCGCCGCCTTCATCTTCCTTGCGGCATCCGGCGAAGCGGCTAACGCCCAGCTTCGCGCCGTCGCGCAAGGCACGCTCGTCTCCGACGCCATGATCACCGAGTTCCAGTCGCTCGGCACGGCGGCGACCGTCAACGACGCCGCCGACGCGCTGATCCGCACCACGCAGACGGAATTCCCCATCGTCGATGCCTCGGGGCGTCTGCGCGGGGTTCTCACCCGCGCCACCATGATCAAGGCCTTGAGGGAGCGCGGTCCCGACACCCCCGTGCTCGAAGTGATGCAGGCCGATATTCCGACCGTGCCCGCACGTGCCAAGCTCGATACGGCGCTACGCTCTCTTATGCAGAAGGGCCGCCCGGTGGTCGGCGTCACCGACACGGACGGCCGCCTCATAGGCCTGCTGACGGTCGAGAATCTCGGCGAGATGATGTTGGTGCAGTCCGCCCGGCCCGACACCCCGGCCGGCCCCTGGGGCAGGTAAGGCGCGAGCCGTTCCGGCGGCAATCCGCGCTAACCCAGACCCCTGAAGGACTTTCCGCCAACTCCGGCCCATTGCGCCAGCGTCACACGCGCTATATATCCCGGCCATAGGAGCGCGGGCCGTTTTGGCCCGCGTTCGCACATTCAGGCTCCCATGAACCTTCGCAATATCGCCATCATCGCCCATGTCGACCATGGCAAGACGACCCTGGTCGACCGTCTCCTGCAGCAATCCGGCTCGTTCCGCGAGAACCAGCGGGTCGCCGAGCGCGCCATGGATTCCAACGACCTCGAGCGCGAGCGGGGCATCACCATCCTCGCCAAGGTCACCTCGATCCTGTGGAACGACACCCGCATCAATATCGTCGACACCCCGGGCCACGCCGATTTCGGCGGCGAGGTGGAGCGCATCCTCGGCATGGTGGACGGTGCTCTGGTGCTGGTCGACGCCGCCGAAGGCCCGCTGCCCCAGACCAAGTTCGTGGTATCGAAGGCGCTGAAGATGGGGCTCAAGCCCATCGTCGTCATCAACAAGGTCGACCGCGCCGATGCGAGGCCGGAGGAGGTCGTGAACGAGGTGTTCGACCTGTTCGCGGCGCTCGATGCCAGCGAGGAGCAGCTCGACTTTCCCATCCTTTACGGCTCGGCCAAAGAAGGCTGGATGGCCGCGAGCCCTGAGGGCCCGAAGGACAAGGGCATGCGGCCGCTATTCGATCTCGTGCTTGAGCATGTGGCGCCGCCACACGTCGAGGAGGGGCCGTTCCGGCTGCTCGGCACGATTCTCGAGGCCAATCCCTATCTCGGCCGCATCGTCACCGGCCGCATCACGTCGGGCTCGATTCAGCCCAACCAGCCGGTCAAGGTGCTGGACCATGACGGCAAGCTGGTCGAGCAGGGCCGCGTATCGAAGGTGCTTGCCTTCCGCGGGCTCGAGCGGGTGGGCCTCGACGAGGCGACTGCCGGCGACATCGTCTCCCTCGCCGGCCTGCCCGACGCCACCGTCGCCCATACCATTTGCGCCCCCGAGGTGATGGAGCCGCTGCCGGCCCAGCCGATCGACCCGCCCACCCTGTCGATGACCTTCCGGGTCAACGACTCCCCCCTTGCCGGCACCGAGGGCACCAAGGTGACGGGCCGCATGATCCGCGACCGGCTACTGCGCGAGGGCGAGGGCAATGTGGCGCTACGCATCACCGAATCCGAGGACAAGGATTCGATGGAGGTGGCCGGCCGCGGCGAGTTGCAGCTCGGCATTCTGATCGAGACCATGCGGCGCGAGGGCTTCGAGCTCAGCGTGTCGCGGCCCAAGGTGCTGATGAAGCGCGACTCAAGCGGCGCGCTGCTTGAGCCCATCGAGGAGGTGGTCATCGACCTCGACGAGGAGCACGCCGGTATCGTGGTGCAGAAATTATCCGAGCGCAAAGCCGAGCTGGTCGAGATGCGCCCCTCGGGCGGCGGCCGCCAGCGCCTCGTATTCTACGCGCCGACGCGGGGATTGATCGGCTACCAGGGCGAGCTCCTTACCGACACGCGCGGCACCGGCATCATGAATCGCCTGTTCCATGAATATGCCCCTCATAAGGGCCCGATCCAGGGACGGCGCGAGGGCGTCTTGATCTCGACCGAAGCCGGCGAGGCGGTGGCCTACGCGCTCTGGAACCTCGAGGACCGCGGCCCGATGATGATCGATCCCGGCACGCGCGTTTATCGCGGCATGATCGTCGGCCAGCACACCCGCGAAAACGACCTCGAGGTGAATGTGCTCAAGGGCAAGAAGCTCACCAATATTCGGACGACCTCAAAGGACGAGGCGGTTCGCCTCACGCCCCCGATCCGCATGGTGCTCGAGCGTGCGCTCGCCTACATCCAGGACGACGAGCTGGTGGAAGTCACGCCGAAATCGATCCGGCTGCGCAAGCGCTATCTCGATTCCAACGAGCGAAAAAGGGCCGAACGCCAGCGGGCAGAGCCGAAAGTGGTAGCCGAGAAAGTCTAGACCGGCCTGGCTGACGAAGCGGCGTCCTGCGTCGACCTAAGCCCATTGACGACACTGGCGTCCTCAAGGTTGATGGCCTGCTCCAAAGCGACGATATGCGGCGCTTTGCTGCGTTCCTTCTTGGAAATGTCCCAATAGAGGGTGTGGGCGAAGAACGAGACGCGGCGTGCGCTGTTTGTGTAGACAGCTATGTCGACCACGTGATCGCCGAAAATGGGTGCGAGCTGGCCGCCTATCGCGTCCCCCCACAAGAGCTGGTAAATGGGAAAATAGAGATTTGTCCACCGGGTGAGGGCGAACTGGCCGCCATGGTGGAAATACCGTTCCCCATCAAGCTCGAACGTCAACCAGCCATCCTTGGCGATCTTGTCGATTTGGGTCGGCGGGCAGGTCGGGAATTCACGCGCATTGGCACGCACCTCGAAATTGCGCTTCAGCGCATGCTCCGTATTGCCCTTGCACATCAAGTAATAAGCGTGAGCGAGCGGGCTCCCCAGCGTCACGAAATCGGTGACGAGCCAAGCGCGCAGCTTTGCTTCGCTGGGCGGGGCTTTTTTTCTTCCCCGCACGTTCCCGTCGGATTCGACCGCCTTGGCCATGGCTGCAATTACCTGTCGGCCCAGCGCGCGGGCGGCCACGCGGTCGGTGACTCCGCCATCGAGAGTGGCAAAATCTGGACCGAGCTTGGACGACTCCGGGAGCTGATATCGGATTCTGGCGTAATAGGCGCGCAACATATCGTAAGCGACAACCGTTCCGAGGCTGTGCGCCACCACCACGATGCGATCGTAGTCGCCCGATAGATGCAAGGCCTCCAGCGTATCGACGGCTTGCTTGCGGATCTCGCGGCGTACGGCGACGTTCTCGGGCGCGTTGCGGAAATAGCGCGCGACGTCGCCGAGATAGGGCTCGAGGAACGACAAATTCAGAATCGCGTAGGTGCCGATGATGAGCCAAGCCATCGCAATGCTTGCCCGCGAGTCCAGCGCCCAGGCAATAACCGGCCCCCCGGACTGCGGTTCAGGAAGCCAAAACCACCGCAGAAAGGCAACGACGATGACCGAGAGCGCATAGGTGAGGGCGAGGGGCAGCAAGCCCCACCAGCCCATGAGCACCCTCGTCGCCACAATGGCGAGGAGAAGAGGCAGGAAGAGGTCTGTCAGACTTTCGTCCCATGACGCGCTTCTTGTCGCGAGGAACAGCAGGAGGGCCGCCCCTCCAGCAATGGCAATCTCCCAGGATGCAATCCTGAGCTGACCTTTCGTGCCAGAAACGAGACCGGCGGCACCGATGGCAACTAGCCCGCCTACCAGTGGAACGTAGAGCAGGATCCTCCTCTCGTCGGTAATCTGCGCCAGCAATTCGATCGCATGAAGTGCCAGCAACGCGGCAGAGAGGATTAGGGCCGAGAGGAACATCGCTGCCCCCCACCAAAGCGCTCTCCATGCCCGGTTTCAGTCGCGGACCACGGCGCGCAAGCTCGAAGAGCCAGAGCAAGACCGCAACTGCGCGCGTCCCGCTCATCAAATGCGCCCAATACAATTCGTGAAAGTCGAACCGACGCTCGGTTCCTTGCATCGAATTTGTCGTGATGACGGGCAGATCGATATCGACGCCCGACATCTCTGGGTGTGTCCAGATGCGCCTGTCCCCGGTTCCCGATTGATCGCCTTTGAGCCACACGGCATCGACCACGCCGCGCACCGTCTCGAGCGGCCGCTGACTTCCCATCCCATGCACGACGAGCACAGCCGTTCGCTTCACTTTTGTGGTCGGCTTGACCATGCGTCTCCCTCCTCGACCCACGCCAATGTTCGACCAAAAGTACATCTGCAACACAAATACCTGCAATGGTTGAAACGCAACCCGCGACAAAGGTGATCGTCGAGCCCGAGGTCACGCCGAAATCGATCCGCCTGCGCAAGCGCCACCTCGATCCCCCACGAGCGCAAGAAGGCCGAACGGCAGCGCATTGCCGAAGATGTTGCCTAGTATTCCCTGCTAATATACCAAACTATCCCGATAAATATTGCCAAGTAACGCCTGTTAACCACAGGTTAATGTCAATTTAATCGCCGGGCTTGATCTACCTCAACTTCCAGTCATTGTTATGCAGTAATTTGCCGGAGATCGGCAAATTACCGCAGGTCAACTATTACTATCGAACAAAAGGAGAATTTCCCATGATGAGAGCTGTTAGCTTAGAGCGGGTTTGTCGTTTTCCGATTCGTAAGGGATTCCGATTTTTTGCGAACAGTGCGAGTCCTATGCCGTTGCAGCGGCGGAGGACGGACATGGCGCGGGCCTACAGTCAGGATTTGCGAGACCGGGTGATCGATGCGG
>JBGQMX010000137.1:0-8324 GCA_041500805.1 Methyloceanibacter sp. | reverse complement strand
CCGATATTCGGGCCTTCCGGCGTCTCGATCGGACAGATGCGGCCGTAATGGGTCGGGTGCACGTCGCGCACCTCGAAGCCCGCGCGCTCGCGGGTGAGACCGCCCGGCCCAAGCGCGGACAACCTACGCTTATGGGTGATCTCGGAGAGCGGGTTGGTCTGATCCATGAATTGCGAGAGCTGGGAGGAGCCGAAGAACTCGCGCACCGCCGCTGCCGCGGGCTTGGCGTTGATCAGGTCCTGCGGCATCACCGTGTCGATATCGACCGAGCTCATGCGCTCCTTGATGGCGCGCTCCATGCGCAGCAGGCCGACGCGGTATTGATTCTCCATGAGCTCGCCGACCGAGCGCACCCGGCGGTTGCCGAGATGGTCGATATCGTCGATCTCGCCCTTGCCGTCGCGCAAGCCGACCAGCGTCTTGATCACGGCGAGGATGTCCTCTTTGCGCAAGGTGCGCATCGTGTCGGGGGCGTCGAGGTCGAGACGCATGTTCATCTTGACCCGGCCCACGGCCGAGAGGTCGTAGCGCTCGGAATCGAAGAAGATGCCGCGGAACAGCGCCGCGGCCGCATCCGGCGTCGGCGGCTCGCCCGGCCGCATCACGCGGTAGATGTCGAGCAGCGCCTCCTCGGTGTTGGAGTTCTTGTCGACGTGGAGCGTGTTGCGGATGAAGGCGCCGACATTGACGTGGTCGATGTCGAGGATCGGGATCTCCTTGAGGCCAAGATCCTTCAGCGTCGCCAGCAGCTTGGCGTCGAGCTCCTCGCCGGCCTCGCCATAGATCTCGCCCGTCTCCATATTGACGATGTCCTGGGCAAGGTAGCAGCCGTACAGGTCCTCGTCGCTGACCAGCAGGTCTTTCAGACCCTCGTCGGCGAGCTTCTTGGCGAGCCTTGCCGTCACCTTGCGGCCGGCCTCAATGGCGACCTTGCCGGTCTTGGCGTCGATCAGGTCGCTGGTGGGCTTGATGCCGCGCATGCGATCGGGGCGGAACGGCATGCGCCATCCCTCCTTGGTCGATTTCAGCACGACGCGGTCGTAGAAGGTCGCAAGGATCTCCTCGTCTTCGAGCCCAAGCGCATAGAGCAGCGTCGTGACCGGCAGCTTGCGGCGCCGGTCGATGCGCACAAAGACGATGTCCTTGGCGTCGAACTCGAAGTCGAGCCAGGAGCCGCGATAGGGAATGATGCGAGCAGCAAACAGCAGCTTGCCGGAGGAATGGGTCTTGCCGCGGTCGTGGTCGAAGAACACGCCGGGGCTGCGGTGCATCTGCGAGACGATGACGCGCTCGGTGCCGTTGATGACGAAGGTGCCGTTCGACGTCATGAGCGGCATGTCGCCCATATAAACGTCCTGCTCCTTGATGTCCTTGACCGAGCGGGCGCCGGTCTCCTCGTTCACGTCGAAGACGATGAGCCTGAGCGTGACCTTGAGCGGCGCGGCATAGGTCATGCCGCGCTGCTGGCACTCTTCCACGTCGTATTTCGGCTGCTCGAAGGCATAGCGGACGAATTCGAGCTGGGCGCGCTCGCCGAAATCCCGGATCGGGAAGACGGAGCGGAAGACGCCCTGCAGGCCCTCGTCGAGGCGGCCGCCCTCGGGCTCCTCCACCATGAGGAACTGATCGTAGGACTGCTTCTGAACCTCGATGAGGTTCGGCATCTCGGCAACTTCATGGATCTTGCCGAACATCTTCCGCAAGCGCTTATGACCACTCATCGTCTGTTGCGTCATCTGGTCCTCTTAGGCTCATCGCGACGGCTCGCCGGAAACTCCGCTCGAGAAGCGGAGACTCTGGAGAAACGTCACATCACACGATTTGGTGGGTGGTGGCCCGGGCGAACTCCCCTATATGGGGGCCGCCCGGAACCGTTTCAACCCACGTTAACTATTTCAGCTCGACGGTGGCTCCGGCCGCCTCGAGCTGCTTCTTGATCTTCTCCGCCTCGTCCTTGCTCACGCCTTCCTTCACGGCCTTGGGCGCGGCTTCGACGAGATCCTTAGCTTCCTTGAGGCCGAGGCTGGTGACAGCCCGTACCTCTTTGATAACATTGATCTTCTGCGCTCCAATCGCGGTCAGGATGACGTCGAATTCCGTCTTCTCCTCGACAACCGCAACCTCGCCGCCGCCCGCGGCCATCATGGCGACCGGCGCTGCCGCCGAGACGCCCCATTTCTCCTCGAGCAACTTCGCGAGATCGGCCGCCTCAAGCACCGTCAGGCTTGAGAGTTGGTCCACTATTTTCTGCAAATCTGCCATTGACTTATCCTCGTAGGTTCGACTCTCGTGTTAGGTTTACAGTCGGGCCGTCACGCCGCTTCCTTCTTGCCATAGGCCGCGAACACGCGCGCAAGCTGAGCCCCGGGCTCATTCAGGATGCGGGCGATCTTGCTCGCCGGCGCTTGAATGAGACCGATCAGCTTGCTTCTGAGCTCGTCGAGCGAAGGCAGGCTGGCAAGCGAGTTCACCCCATTGGCATCGAGCACCGTGGCTCCCATCGCTCCGCCCAGGATGACGAACTTCTCGTTCGCCTTGGCGAATTTGACGGCAACCTTCGGCGCCGCTATCGGGTCGTCGGAATAGGCGATGCAGGTCGGTCCCCGCAGCAAATCCGCAATACCCTTGGCGTCGGTGCCTTCCAGGGCGAGCCTGACGAGCCTGTTCTTCGCCACCTTGACCTGGCCGCCCGCACTTCGCATGTCGCGGCGCAGTCTGGTCATTTCGGCGACGGTCAGGCCCGCATAGTGAGCGACGACGACGACGCCGGTCTTGGCGATGACATCGTGAAGCGCCGTCACGACGTCGCGCTTCTCAGCTCTTTCCACGGCTCACTCCGTCTCTCAATTTAAGGTCGCGAGCAAACGCCCTTGACCTTTGGCTACACCGTGCCGCGAGAAGCGAGAGGGGCAAGGCAATAAGCCGCCCCGCTCTTTCAAGCGGCGCTCTGTTGCCTGTCCCGCCCACACGCGAATTTGCGCAAGAGCCACTTACGAGGGTCAAACCGATCTCCAGGCTGCGGCGGTATCCCGCTACCATCGAACCGTTCGTCTCCCGTCTCATGCAGGCCCGAAAGGGCTTAAGCGGTCGCCCGCACCTGCAATCTCGGACAGGTATGGACCGCTTCAACGTCAAGCGGCCCTTCGGGACTGAAATTCAGTCCCGAAACTCTTCTCAACTCGCCCCGCCAACCAGGCTCGCGGGCTCAACCTTGACGCCCGGGCCCATGGTCGAGGTGACCGCCACGCGCTTCAGGAACGTGCCCTTGGCGCCCGACGGCTTCGCCTTCATCACCGCATCGGCAAAGGCGCGGATATTTGCGACCAGCGCCTCCTCGGTGAAGCTCGCCTTGCCGACGCCGGCATGGATGAGGCCTGCCTTCTCGACGCGGAACTCGACCGCGCCGCCCTTGGCCGCGCGCACCGCGGCGGTGACATCGGCGGTGACCGTGCCGACTTTCGGGTTCGGCATCAGCCCGCGCGGACCCAAGACCTTTCCCAGCCGTCCGACCAGCGGCATCATGTCGGGCGTGGCGATGCAGCGGTCGAAATCGATCACGCCCTTCTGCACCTGCTCGACGAGATCCTCGGCGCCGACGACGTCAGCGCCCGCCTTCTTGGCTTCCTCGGCCTTGGCGCCCTTGGCGAAGACGGCGACGCGGAGCTTGCGCCCCGAGCCGTGCGGCAGCGCGCAGACGCCGCGCACCATCTGGTCGGCGTGACGCGGGTCGACGCTCAGATTCATGGCGACCTCGATGGTCTCGTCGAACTTCGCCTTGGCCGCGCCTTTGACGAGCTTCACCGCGTCTTCGATCGAGTAGAGCGTGTCGCGGTCGACGGTTGACAGCGCGTCACGGAACCTTTTGCCCGGCTTGCTCATGACCTACTCCTGCACCTGTAGTCCCATCGAGCGGGCGGAACCGGCGATGATCTTCATCGCCTGCTCGACGGAATTGGCGTTCAGATCCTTCATCTTGACCTCGGCGATTTCGCGCAGCTGCGCCTGTGTCACCGTGCCCGCACTGGTGCGGCCTGGCGCCAGCGATCCCTTGCCGATCTTGGCCGCCTTCTTGAGGAGATAGGACGCCGGCGGCGTCCGCATCTCGAAGGTGAAGGAGCGGTCGGCATAGACGGTGATCACCGTCGGGATCGGCGAGCCTTCCTCGAGCTTCTGCGTCGCCGCATTGAACTGCTTGCAGAACTCCGGAATGTTGACGCCGCGCTGGCCGAGCGCAGGCCCGATCGGCGGCGAGGGATTCGCTTTCCCTGCCGGCACCTGGAGCTTGATGTAACCGTCGATCTTCTTCGCCATCGCTCTACTCTTTCCGCGCCTTTCCGCTTACCTCACGCCAAGCCCGCTGTTCACAGCTTCTCGACTTGCGCATATTCGAGCTCGACCGGCGTCGCCCTGCCGAAGATCGACACCGCCACCTTGAGCCGCGCCCGCTCCTCGTCGACCTCCTCGACGAGACCGTTGAACGAGGCGAACGGGCCGTCGGCGACCCGCACCTGCTCGCCGATCTCGAAGGTGACGGAGGGCTTCGGCCGCTCCACGCCTTCCTGCACCTGCTGCAGGATGCGTCCGGCCTCCGCTTCGGTGATCGGAATGGGCTTGTTCTCGGTGCCGAGAAAGCCCGTGACCTTCGGCGTCGCCTTGATCAGATGATAGGTCTGGTCGTTGAGCTCCATCTTGACCAGCACATAGCCGGGAAAGAACTTCCGCTCGGAGCTCACCTTGCGGCCGCGGCGCATCTCCACGACCTCTTCCATGGGGACGAGCACCTCGGCAAACAGGTCAGCGAGCCCCGCCCCGGCGGCGCGCTCCTTAATGGATTCGGCGACCTTCCGCTCGAAGTTCGAATAAGCGTGGACGATGTACCAGCGCATTGTCATTTTAGCGGCCCAAACCCAAAACGAATGTGACGAGCGTGCTCAAGACCCAATCGGCGGCAAGGAAGAAGAGCGCGGTGGCGACCGACATGGCGAGCACCATGATCGTGGTGACCACGGTCTCCCGGCGCGTCGGCCAAGTGACCTTGGCGACCTCGGTCCGTACCTGCTGCAGAAACTCGAAGGGATTCGTCCTCGCCATCTCAATCCTTGCCGCAAGGGAACTTCTCCCTTGCATCTTGTCTTCTGGCTCGCGTCTCAGTCGTGGCAGGAGTGGAGGGACTCGAACCCCCAACCCCCGGTTTTGGAGACCGGTGCTCTAGCCAGTTGAGCTACACTCCTATTCCAGGCGTCAGGTATCGGGTCTCAGGGCCCAGAAAGCAATCTCCCGCCGATCTATGACACCCGACAGCCGACACCTGTTTTGGAGCGGGTGAAGGGAATCGAACCCTCGTCCTCAGCTTGGAAGGCTGCTGCTCTACCATTGAGCTACACCCGCATCCATCGTCTCCGAAGGAGTTGCGTGGTGGAGGGGGTAGGATTCGAACCTACGTAGGCATAGCCAACGGGTTTACAGCCCGTCCCCTTTAGCCACTCGGGCACCCCTCCTTCGGAAGATGGATTATCGATTGGTGGATTCAACCAAGCCAAAACGCCCCGCCGTCGGCCGGCAGGGTCCGCCTCTAACGGGTTTATGGTAAGCGCGCCGATCTCTGTCAACTCAAAATCGGGCTGTGCTTTCGCAAATCTATTTAACCTTGCAAGCTTTTAGGCCATCTAGGGACCCCGTCCAAGTCTTCGAGAGGCCAGTTTCATAATGCCGCGCCCCAAGAACAGGCCGTCGAAGCCGCCTTCCGCCTTTCGCGGCAAGCCGGCACGTCCGCGGCGCGGCCCGGAAACGGAGCAGCTCCTGCTTTATGGGGTGCACGCCGTTGAGGCCGCCCTGGCCAATCCGGCCCGTCCGATCGGCAGGGTGCTCGCCACCGAGAATGCCGCGCGGCGGCTAGAGGCTCCGCTGCGGGCGCGCGGCGCCAAGCCCGAGCTCGTGCTGCCCCGCCAGCTCGATCGCCTGGTGGGCTCCGACGCCGTGCATCAGGGTGTCGTGCTCGAGACGGCCCCCCTGCCCCCGATCGCCATTGACGAGGTGGAAGCAGTAGGAATCCTGATCGTGCTCGACCAGGTGACGGATCCGCACAATGTCGGCGCCGTGTTGCGCTCGGCCGCGGCCTTCGGCGCGGCGGGGCTCGTCATGCCGGAGCGGCATAGTCCGCCACTCACCGGTGCGCTCGCCAAAGCCGCGAGCGGGGCTCTCGATGTCGTGCCGGTGATCCTCGTCGGAAATCTGGCGCAAGCTCTGGGTGAGCTTGGCAAACGCGGGTTCTGGCGCGTTGGATTGGCCGAGGAAGGGAGCGAAGCGCTCGAGACCACGACCCTCACTCTGCCGCTCACCCTCGTGCTCGGCGCCGAGGGCAAAGGTCTCCGGCAGCTGACGCGAGAGATGTGCGACCGGCTCTGCCGCATCTCGACCAAAGGCCCGCTCGCCAGCCTCAATGTCTCGAACGCCGCGGCGATCGCGCTCCATTGGGCGAGCACGACGACGCGGCCGCGCTAGGCGTACTCGCGACCAAACTGCGCTAGTTGCAGAAGCGCCGGCCGAAGGCGTCGTACCAGCAATCCCTGCGCCAATAGCAATTCCCCGGCCCGGCGATGCAGCCGCCAAAGTAGACCGGTGAATAGCCGTAGGAGGGATAAACCGCGCGCGGCACGGCGTAATAAGCGGGCACCGGCAGAGGGATCGGGTTCGGCGGCGGGACCACGGCGACAGGCGCCGGCACGATGACGGGAGCCGGCACGACCACGGTGCCCCGGCACCGCCACCCGCACCAGGCGCTCGCCGGATCGACGGCCGTCAGGCTAAGGCTCACGGCAAACGCCAGAACGGCGGCGCAACTCAACACAACTCTCATTTTCACGACTCCACGAGGGCAGGACTACCGCGGCGTTGGCTAGAAAGGTTGTCCTATCCGGCCAACCGAACGTCGCGCAGGGTGAAACGAGTCGCGTATCCGCGGAGTTAACGGCCGAAAACGAAGCGGGCGGCCGAAGCCGCCCGCGCGCTGATCTCAGCGACGATGAAGCGCTCTAATAACCGTCACCGCCGCCATTGTAGTAGTGCTTATGGTAGTAGCCGCCACCGCCGCCGCCATAGGGCGCGCAATCGTAATATTGGTAGCTGCTGCAGCACTTCTTGTAGTACCCGCAGGAATAGTAGCTGACGCATTCCCGGTATTGGCAATACTCGCCGCCGTGCCGATAGCCCACGAGCTGGACGCCCGGTTTGAGGGTCTGCACCGCTTCCGGAAGTCTTGACGCGTAGCCAGTTTCAATCGCCAAGCCCGGCGTCTTGGCCATTCCGAAGAGAACGGCCACGCCGAGCGCAATGGTCACAATCAGCTTGCGCATAGTCACCTCCATTTGCATCCGGCGAACCTTCCTCGGGTTTTACGGATCGTCGCTCTCTCAAATCCTCCTTCTCAGCGAATAGCTCTAACCGGCTGGCCTTGTTGCAGATAGGCTCGCGCGGCGCATCGCCGGCGCTCGCCTGGCTACTTAAACGCGCCGGTGCCCCCCCGGCCCTTATAGGCCTGAGGCGGATAGTGGAAGTAAGGCATGCAACGCGCATAGTCTTCGCCAGCGGTCACATAGGGCCGGTAGAACCACCAATAATTGCGCGGATAGCAGTAAAAGGACGTGGAGCGCCCGGAATGAAAGACGGGAATGACCACGGTGGAATCGACGCCGCGCGCCATCGCGATTGCCGCAAGGCTGTGAGCGTGAGAGGCGTTTGGCTGAAGCACGGTCAGAAGGCTCAAGGTGGCGATGCCGGCCAGCACAAGCTTCGCTAAGCGCATAGATAACGACCCCCGGAACCCTTTCCCACCTCGGCGCAGTCTAGCCTATGTCGCTCGGCAAGTCGCGGGTGAAAGGGCGGACGCCATGATAGCGTTGCACTGACGGCGCATGACCTATGCGGCGCTCTCCGATTTGGCCCGCTGCTTGACAATAAATTTCTGTCGCCTCTCAACTCTTTTTTTGGCAGAGGGGCCATATACTTCCTGACGGAACAGAACCCGGCAGGAGACGTTGCCTATCCCTCGCCACGCCTAAACTTGCCTCAAAGAAGGAACCCCCCAATGTCCTCGACCGATACCGACATGCGCGCCAAGAAGAGCACGAGCCGCGACACCGCGGAGCTCGCCGATCAGATCGACGCGATTCGCGCCGACATTCAAAGCTTGAGCTCGACGGTCGGCCGTATCGCCAACAAGCAGCTCGGCCGCGCCCAAGACAAGGCGGTGGAAACCGCGAACCAGGCGGAAGACGCGATCAGGCAAAACCCGCTTTCGGCGGTGGCCATCGCCGTCGGTTTGGGCT
>JBGQMX010000136.1:0-8427 GCA_041500805.1 Methyloceanibacter sp. | reverse complement strand
GGTTGGGGTCCACATGGCGACTCCGGGGTTGGTGTCAGAACCCCCTGGAATCACGTCGATCCCAACCCACTCAACCCCTTTCGAAACGGCCTCTTAGTCAGCAGCGGCGTTGCACCAAAGAGAGCAATCAGCGCTGTTTTGACACCTGGCCTTAGGACTGATCTTCGGCGGCCACGGCGTTGGTGAACTGTTCGTCGCCCGTAACGCCGGGAACCTCGTCGACACCGCGACCCTCGGCACGGTTGAGTACGGCGCCGCGGTGCTCGGTTCGCCGCTCATCGTCGTGCTCGCGCACACGAGTTGCGGCGCCGTTAAGGCGGCCTGCGACGTCGTCACCAAGAACGCAACCTACCCCGGCGCGATCGGCCCGATGATCGAACCTATCCTGCCCGCGGCTATCGCTATGCGGAGCGAGGCGGGGGATTTCGTCAACAACACGGCCAAGGAGAGCGCTCGGCGGACGGCCAAGAGTCTGACGGCGGGGAGCACGCTGCCCGCCGGTCTCGCCGGGGCAGGGAAGCTGAAGATCGTAGCGGCGATCTATGATCTCAAAACGGGTGTGGTCGCTTACATCGATTGAACCGAGTTGGACATACGCCACCCTTCGAGCAAAACGGGGTAATTCATGGGGTAGGATGACGTATCAGTGTCTGCTTATGGCACGAAGCGGACCAACTCGATGGTGCGTCGCGAGGTCAGCAACTGACCCCAAAGCAGACATGCAGCGGTCTCGCCTCTTGTGCGAGTCACCGATTGGCGCACCTGAGCCTTCTGCCGACCGAGCGCGATTACCAGCTTGCAGCGTTGGCGTCTCCGGTGACAAAGACCACGATCGCCTTCTCCAGCTTGGCGTACTCCTCGCAGGAGTCGCCGCAGCGGTGCGCGATCTCCATGAGCTGCTCCTTGGCCTTTTCCACGTCGTGCTTCTGCAAATACCCCTCGCCGAGATATTCCCGTGCGAGAAGGTAGTTTGGATCGAGCTCAAGAGCCTTGTGGTAGTACTCAAGGCCTTTGTCCACATCGCCGAGCTTGCGCGTGGTGTAGCCGATATAGTTCAGCACCCGGGGCTGTTCCTGTTTCTTGATGCGGTGCAGGATCTCGAGCGCCCGGGAAAAATGGCCTTCATCTACGAGGGCGCGCGCCTCATCGTAGAAATCCTGATCGGTCAGCGTAGCGGAATGGCTATCGATGCACGCCTGCTGATCACTGCTCCAGACGCGATCGGTGCCGCAACTGACTTTGGCGCAGCCCTTCGTCTTGGCGCTGTATTTGTAGCCGGCCGGGCATTTGCCCTTGGCGGCCTTGGGGGGCTCTGAATCCCCGCAATCAGCATCGGCGAGCGCATGTCCCGCGGCGACGCAAAGGCCGAGCGACAGGTACAAGGCGCCGAGCCAGATGGAAGGAACGCGGGATCTTGATTGGCCAGTCATAATTGATCCTCACTCATGAGACACCTAACGTGGCCGCAACTGCCCTTTTCCAGGACTGGCCGCGCGCGTGGGCCCCGGCGTGACAAGCTTTGCGACCACCCCAGCAACAAAGCCTATGATGATAGTCCCGATAATGTGCAGAAAACTCCGGCCGAACATACGACGGCGCGCGTAGAGGATCGGGCCGATCAGAGGAACCCGAGGCGGTAAGTGGCCCGCGCTCGCATAGTTCAAGTGCTATCTTTTTTGAACACATGCCGTGCCTTGATCAACACGTCCTGTTCGACTTCTCGTTGCGATAGGCTGCTCTTGGTCCGAAAAGAGAAGATGGCGGTTGCCAGCATTTCGTCCCCATCGTCATCCGCGTCTCGCAACTCGACGTAAGCTCTTTTAGTTTTGCGGTCGTATCGTGCCTGCGCCAGTGTGAAGGCCATTTCGCACCCCCCACGAGAAAAATCCCCGGTCGAGGGGACCCGACCGAGGCTGGCAATAATCAAGGACGCCAAGAAGCTAGCTGCTGTTTGTTACAGGAATGCCACAGCTCGATGACGCCGCAAATTGCCCTGACAAAATCGGCTGAGCAGGTCCGCTTCTGGCACTTAGCCGACCAACGCGCGTGGGTGCCGCTGCGTCCGCTTCTGACCGATGCTGTCGATAAACGTTTTTCGAGGGGCGAGTGCGCAACATTGAGTCAAGATAGGAGTCTGGCGGGCGTTGTCACATTAAGTGAAATTGGCCCAATTTGGACGATCAACCAACGGGCTAAGTCTTTGAAATTCCTTGCGTCAACATTAGCGGTTGTCGGCAAATTCCGCTCATTCTGACTTAATGTGACAACACCGCAAGCTCGCATACCGATAAGAAGCTCGTCAGTTCAAGCAAAAAATAGAACGCATCGTCGTTGCGATTGCCGACGGAACAGATACTCCGGCCCTCCGGCAGGCTCTGCTCCGCCTCGAAGATGAGAAGGCCGAGCTTGAGAAAACCGTTGTTGTATCCCGCAGGCCAATTTTGATTGAAGCGCAACCCAACCTTGAGAAGCTTTTCCGCCGAAAGGTTGAACGGCTTGAGGAAACCCTCAACTCGGATCCCGACGTCAGAACCAAGGCAGTACCGATTTTGCGGACGCTAATCGACGAGATCGTACTGCACCCGGGTGACAAGCGCGGCAAGATGACGATTGAGGTGTATGGCGAGCCCAGCGCACTATTCCTCTTGGCCAATGAGGAACCGTTCGCCGTAAATAATTGGATGATAAAGGTGGTAGCGGAGGAGGGACTCGAACCCCCGACACGCGGATTATGATTCCGCTGCTCTAACCAGCTGAGCTACTCCGCCATTGGCCCGATAGGGGGATATTACTCCGCCAATTGGCTTTGCAGTCGCCGATATAGGGATCGCCAATAATTGGTGTCAAGCAAGCGCCGGCAATGCACGAGCGCGCGGGCGACCTGCCATTTGATCCTCACCCTGATGGGCTCAGGCAACCTTGCACTCACCGGCCTGCGCGGCCTTGCCCGCGCCGGCGCCCGGGCACCCGCCGCCAGTTGAGGCAGAAGCCCGAAGCCCGGCTCCTTAACGAAGCGGAGCATGGTGAAGAGGCCGAAGGGCCTGAGCGCGCGGCGCTCGACGAGGCGAAGGTCCTCGCAGACCAGCACCTGATCGAGGTCGAACACCGGGCGCCAGCCGATGACCTCGGCAAAGGGCGCAAGCTTTCGCTCGAAGAAGCCCCGCACGCCCTCATCCTGGCTGAAATGGTTGACGAGGATGACCTCGCCGCCCGCGGCGCAGACCCGCTCGAGCTCCCGCATCACGCGCTCGGGCTCGGGCACGACGGTCATGACATACATGGCGACGACCGTGTCGAAGCTCTCGTCAGGAAAGGCGAGCGCACCGGCATCCATCTCGTGCAAGCCCGCGACATTGGCGAGCTTGTTGCGCTCGACCCTGCCGGAGGCCTTCGCCAGCATCTCGGGCGAGAGATCGATGCCGGTGATGGTGAGATGGCCGCCATAGCAGGGCAGCGACAGCCCGGTGCCGACGCCGACCTCGAGTACGCGGCCCCTTTTGCGGTTGATGATCTTGACGGCGTGCTTGCGCCCGGCTTCGGCGATCTGGCCGAAGGTGACGTCATAGACCGGTGCCCAGCGGCGATAGGCATGACGTACGGAAGCCGCGTCCATTACAGGTGCCTTGGAAGCCAACATTCCCTCTCCAATGTCGTAGCGCCGCGCGTGGGCGGCTTAACGCGACACGGCCGCTAACGCCTTTTCGGCCCCGCTTGCCGCGGTTGCCTGAAAGCCGTTCCTGGCCAACCATGCCCCTCCGGCAGCGGACTTGATCCATCCGCCACCGAGAAGCCGCTCCCCACCGCCGCTCGCGGCATAAAACACGCAAGCCTGTCCGGGCGAGACGCCGTCCTCGCCGTGGGCGAGCTCCACCGTGAGGCCGTCCTCCTCGAAGCTCAATCTTGCCGGCTGCAAAGGCCCGCTCGACCGTATCCTTGCGAGAATCTCCTGACCCGTCCGCGCCAATGCGTCCAAAGGCTCATCGCCGAGCCAGTTCACGTCGCGGAGCTTGAGGCTGCGCGTGCGCAGGCACTCCTTCGGCCCGACCACCACCTCGCGGCTTGAGGCATCGAGCCGGAGCACATAGAGGGGCTCCTGCGCTGCCACGCCGATCCCCTTCCGCTGGCCGATGGTGTAATTGATGATGCCGCCATGGCGGCCGAGCACGCGGCCATCGACATGGACGATGTTGCCGGCCTCGGCAGCACCAGGGCGCAGGCGCTCGATCACTTGCGTGTAGCGCCCGGTCGGCACGAAGCAGATGTCCTGGCTGTCTGACTTCTCGGCCACTTCAAGCCCGAAGTCCCGCGCGAGCTTGCGCGTGTCCTCCTTGGCGCGGTCGCCGAGCGGAAAGCGCAAGAACGAAAGCTGCTCGCGCGTGGTGGCGAACAGGAAATAGCTCTGGTCGCGCTCCTTGTCGGACGCCCGATGAAGCTCCCAGCCGTCGCGCCCCGGCCTGCTCCTGACATAATGTCCGGTGGCGAGCGCGGCGGCGCCAAGCCCCTCGGCCGTCTCAAGCAGATCGTGAAACTTGATCTTCTGGTTGCAGGCGACGCACGGGACCGGCGTCTCGCCCTGAAGATAGCTGTCGGCGAACGCGCCCATCACGGCCTTGGCGAAGCGCGCTTCGTAGTCGAGCACGTAATGGGGAATGTGCAGGCGATCCGCCACGCGGCGCGCGTCCTGAATGTCCTGGCCCGCGCAACAGGCGCCTTTGCGGCCGACCGCCTCGCCGTGATCGTAGAGCTGGAGCGTGATGCCCACCACGTCGTAGCCTTCGTCCTTCAGAAGCGCCGCCACCACCGAGGAGTCGACCCCGCCTGACATGGCGACGACCACGCGCGTGTCGGCCGGACGGCCGGACAGATGAAGGCTGTTAAGCATGGGCTTCAGCGATGCCACGGGATCTGAGCTCGAATTTGCGAATAACGCCGGAGCGGCGGCCGGCAGTATAGACGGTCCGCCTTTGGGCCGTGCCGATTTCTTTCCCCGCCTCCCGGGGCGAAGATAGGGATCGGCCGCTGGCTAAGCAAGGCAAGAACAAGGGGCGCCCGACGGCTGCCGGTCTGCTGTCCCTCCGGAATCCGGCAAGTTTTGGCTATTTCCTTGCGAGTTCCTTTACCTGACGGCTTAGGCAAATCTTAAACGCGGCTTGTTAGTGTCCAGGTCAAGTTGGCTCATCGAGCAAAGTGAGTTGTGTGAGTACGATGACCGAGCATTACAGGCCGCGCGTCAGATATGTGATCGGACCCGACGGCAGTCCCCTGACCGTGGCCGATCTCCCGCCCAAGGATACCAAGCGGTGGGTGATCCGCCGTAAGGCCGAGGTCGTGGCTGCCGTGCGTGGCGGCCTGATCAGCCTCGAAGAGGCCTGCGAGCGCTACACGCTGACCGTCGACGAATTCCTGAGCTGGCAGCGGTCGATCGACAAGCATGGCCTTCCCGGCTTGCGCGCGACCCGCATCCAGGACTATCGCGGCAGCTAAGCCCTTCCCTGTCTGGCTGATACCCATTCTGTCATGACCCGCCAGCGGGCCCGGCTTCGGCCGACCCGACGACAAGCTGAAGGCGGATCATCCAGCAACCAGCTCGTCCGTGGTTTACTGGATTGCCCGGTCAAGCCGGCAATGACAGAGAGTAAAGTCATGCGGACCGGCGCGATCTACACCATCGGCTATGAGGGGGCGAGCGTTCCCGCCTTCATCGCGGCACTGCGCAGCGCCGGCATCGCGCTCGTGCTCGATATCCGCGCGGCACCCGTCTCACGCAAGAAGGGCTTCTCAAAGACCCCGCTTGCCAAGCATCTCGCGGAGGCCGGGATCGGCTATCGCCACATGCGCGGGCTCGGCACGCCGAAACGCGGCCGCGAGGCTGCCCGCTCAGGGGATCTCCAGGCGTTCGAGCGCATTTTCCGGGCTCATCTCGAGGAGCCTGAGGCGCTGCTCGATCTTGGCGAGGCTTTGGGGCTCGCCGAGGCGCAAGCGATCTGCCTGTTGTGCCTGGAGCGCGACCCCCGCCATTGCCACCGCCTGATCGTGGCCGAGCGCATGACTAAAGAGACCGGCCAGGAGATCCGCCATCTCTTTGTGGATGCCTGAAGGGGGGCGCATCCTTCGAGACGGCCGCGTTAAGCGGCCTCCTCAGGATGAGGGCTCAGCCCCTCATGGTGAGGAGCGCCTGAAGGGCGCGTCTCGAACCATGAGGCCCTTATCGCGCAGCGGGAGGCGGAGCAGCGGCGATGACCTTGGGCATGTCCTTGCTGCAATTGGTCTCACCGCGCTTCCAGCGGTCGATGTCGAACTGCATCTTGGCGGCGAGCTCGGGCGTCATCTTGCGGTTCTCGGTGGTCACCACCGTGTAAGACCCTTCCTGCTTGAAATCGATGGCGTAGGTCGACAGACCCGCTCGCCCTAAAGCCTGCTTCTGATGGATGGTGATCTGTACCTTGCTGCCGTCAGGGCTGACATCGGCCCGATAGACATGGTTCGGCAGAAGCGGGGTATCGGCATTGAACCAGCAGCTCTTGATCCGGCCGCCCAGCAGCACATAGGCGTCGACGGGCTTCGAGCCGGCGATCGACATCCTGGTCGAGGGCACGGCCGAGACCGGCACCGCGCCCGTGCTTTCGTTCGAGGCCTCGCTTGCCGTGTCGCTTGAGCCCCCGCCGAGCAAGCCGCCGCCGAGCGACAGGCCGCCCGGACGCCATCCGCAGCCCACGATGAGCGCGGTCGTCAAAATCAGCAGAACGCTCGTTAGCATCACCCGTGACAAGGCACCCGTCCCCCGCAAAGCCCCGCGCTCACTCGCGGAAATTCACATATTGCAGCGGCAGCTCGACCGTAAGCCCTTTGATATGCTGGATCACCGCCTGCAAATCGTCGCGCTTCTTGCCCGAGACCCTGAGCTCGTCGCCCTGGACGGTAACCTGCACTTTGAACTTCCCGTCCTTGACCTCCTTCACGATGCGTTTGGCGAGCTCCCGGTCGATGCCCTGGCGGATCAGCGCCTTCTGCCGCACGGCCTGGCCGGCCGCCTTTTCCAAGGCTTTATAGTCGATGACGCCTGCGTCGATTTTGCGGCGCGCGAGATGCCCCTGCAACAGCTCGTGCATCTGCTTGAGCTTGAGCTCGTCGTCGGCGTTTATGGTGATCTCGGCGCCGCTCCGCTCGATGCGCGACTGGGAGTTCTTGAAGTCGTAGCGCTGGCTCATCTCGCGCGTCATGTTGGCGAGCGCATTGTCGACCTCTGCGAGATCGGTCTTAGAGACAATGTCGAAAGACGGCATCAAGGCCTCCACCCGCCCGCTTGCTGTCGAAGCGATGATAGCACCCAACAGGGCTTTGCCTGACCGGATTGCGCCTTCCCCTGCCCCGGCAAGGCGTGGACAGGTCAGGCGAATCGATCGGAAGACCGTAGCTCTAAGATCAGCTTGCCACGCGATGGGCCCCAACCTGCTCGAGGTCCGACTGGGCGGTGCGGGCCTGCTCCATCCGGATTCGCTCCGCGTCGCGCTCCTCGAGGTGCTCGATCTTCTTCAGATCCTCGCAAGCTTCCTCGAACTCTCCGCGGGCCGAAGCGAGCTTCGCCGCAAGATCGGCGGCCGACGCTGATAGGTTATTGCGCCTCTGGATCGCGGCCTTGGCGAAAGTCGGATAGGCATAATGATTGACGTCGGATATGCCGGCGCGCTCCTGCTCGATGGCGATCTGCCGGTCGAGGTCCACCGCCATATGGTTAAAATCGCCGATCATGGCCTCGATCTCGGCGACCTTGCGGCGCTTCTCCTCAACGTCGAAGCGCTTCAAGCGGATCACTGCGTCGCGTGACTTCATGACTCTTTACCCTCAAGCCTACTCAGACCCCGTGTGTAGAAATTCAATATTCATGCCAGCCGCCCGGTCGCCCGGGCCGGGCTCGCCTGCCTGCCCCAAGCAGGACGGAAAGCCGCTCCCTTGGGCCGCCCGACAGGCGGCTTCAGGGGTGCAGCCGGGGGCACGTTCCCGCCGATGTCATTGAAGTGAATCAGCAATCCATGCCTCGAAACGATCCGAACCGGTGTCAGGACTGGAGCCCCCTGCCCCTCAGGCCTGATCATCGCCAACAGGACTTAAGGGGCGGTAAACCATATGAATGGCATTTAACTGATGGCCAAGAGCCATCCATGAAAGGATGGTTAGCACTCGCCACGGGCTTAGCTTTTGTTAACTATTGGCCGTTAATTTGTTGATTCGAATTAACCAATCAGTGTTGCGTAAGGGTCAGGGGACAAGCCGGACTGCGAGGAGACGGGGGATTTGACATGCGGGTGCTTCTGATCGAGGACGACAGCGCGACTGCGCAAAGCATCGAGCTGATGCTGCAGTCGGAAGGCTTTAACGTTTATAAGACCGACCTCGGTGAAGAGGGCGTCGACCTCGGCAAAATCTACG
>JBGQMX010000135.1:0-8506 GCA_041500805.1 Methyloceanibacter sp. | reverse complement strand
TCTTTCAGGGCCTTGCAGGCTTGCGTGCCGGAATAGTCGAACTCGCAGGCCTGGCCGATCACGATCGGCCCAGCCCCGATGATCAGGATGGACTTGATGTCTGTGCGTTTGGGCATGATGGCGCGGGCGTTGGACGCGCTTATAGAGGAACAAATTGCTGCTGCAAATCCGGTCGCTTACTCGGGCTCGACTGAACCGCCCCTCCGCTTTTCCATCATCTCGACGAAGCGGGTGAAGAGGTAGTGGCTGTCTTGGGGGCCGGGCGAGGCCTCGGGATGGTATTGCACCGAGAACACGGGCCGATCTTTCAGCTTCAGCCCGGCATTGGAGCCGTCGAACAGCGAGACATGGGTCTCCTCGACGGAGGCCGGCAGGCTCGCGCGGTCGACGGCGAAGCCGTGATTCATCGAGGTGATCTCGACCTTCCCCGTGGTGAAGTCCTTCACCGGGTGGTTGGCGCCATGATGGCCCTGATGCATCTTGCCCGTGGTGGCGCCGAGCGCCAGGCCGAGCATCTGATGCCCGAGGCAAATGCCGAACACCGGCACGCCTGAGTCCACGAGCTTCCTGATCTCTGGCACCGCGTAAACGCCCGTCGCCGCCGGGTCTCCCGGACCGTTGGACAGGAACACGCCGTCAGGCTTCCGCTCGAGGATCTCCTCAGCGCTTGCCGTGGCGGGGACGATGGTGAGCCGGCAGCCAGCGGTCGCAAGCTCGCGCAGGATGTTGCGCTTCAGCCCATAGTCGATGGCGACCACGTGGAAGCGCGGGCTCATCTGCCGCCCATAGCCCTTTCCCCACTGCCATTCGGTCTCGTCCCAGGTGTAGCTCTGGCCGCAGGTCACGTCCTTGGCGAGGTCGAGCCCGATCATGCCCGGCCAGGCGGCCGCTTCGCGCTTCAGCGCGCCAAGATCGAACTTGCCGTCAGGCGCATGCGCGATCACCGCGTTGGGCATGCCCTTCTCGCGGATCAGCACGGTGAGCGCGCGGGTATCGACACCGGTGATGACGATGATGCCGCGCGCTTTCAGCCAGTCGCCGAAGTCTTGCCCGGCGCGCCAGCTCGACGGCTTCGTGATCGGCGCCCTGAGCACGCAGCCCCTGACGCCTCCCACGGCAAGGCTCGCGGACTCCATGTCCTCGCCATTGGTGCCGACATTGCCGATATGGGGAAAGGTGAAGGTGATGATCTGGCCGGCATAGGAGGGGTCGGTCAGGATCTCCTGATAGCCGGTCATCGCCGTGTTGAAGCAGACCTCGCCGACGGCGATACCGGTGGCGCCCGCGCCCTGTCCCTCGATGACGGTGCCATCGGCGAGAACGAGCAGAGCCGTGGGCGCCGCGTCGGCCCAATCGGGGGCGGGGCGCGCGCGCGAATCTGCGGCCTCTGCGGCCAGAGCGTCGATCTGATCGTTCATTGGCTCTTATGGGCGACGGTTCGGCGGGGGCGCCCGGTTGCAAGGTCGGGTGCAAGGACTTTGACGTCAAGGGCTAAGGCCCCACGATCCTTGCTTTGAGGCCTGCGGACTCTTACGTCACGACGCCCCCTAAGGTCAATCCACAGGTCAAAATATTTTCTTGTGAAAACAATAGGTTAGCCTAGCAAATTCCCTTGCCTGAGCGAACCCTCTCGATTACTTTGGGAGCTTCCTTCCTGAAAACAGCGTCAGCCGGAGTCCATGCGCGAGACCATCAACGCCGCCTTGAAGCATGCCACCAAGGCGCAAGACAAGCGCCGCATGTCGACGCTCAGGCTGATCAGCGCGGCAATAAAGGATCGCGACATCGCCGCGCGCACGGCCGGCAAGGGCGAGGCGACCGACGCCGAGCTGCTCGATCTTTTCGCCAGGATGATCAAGCAGCGCGAGGAGTCTGAGAAGATCTATGCCGACGCGGGCCGCGCCGAGCTCGCCAAGCAGGAGGGCGAGGAGATCGCCATCATCCGCGAGTTCCTCCCAGTACAGCTCGCCGAGGCGGACGTGCAGAAGGCCATTGCCGATGCGATCGCGCAAGCGGGTGCGGCGAGCGTCAAGGACATGGGCAAGGTGATGGCGGCGCTCAAGGCCCGCTACGCCGGCCAGATGGACTTCGCCAAGGCCAGCGCGCTGGTGAAGGCGAAGCTCGGCTAACGCGGGCTCGTCACGCGGTGCCCCGTGGCGCGTCTGCCGGCTGTCAAACAGGCGCGGCGGCAGCCGATGACCCGACAAGAACTTTCGGGTCAAGTGGGTGGACAATGCTGCGCAATGTCTGAGACCAGACATGTTCCTGCGAGCGAACGAAAGATCGAGCCTTGGTCGTTATCAGGTCACTCAGCCGCGTCAGCTCGGTGCCATTGTCAGCGAGGGCACAGAGGATGTCTGCAGCACCACTCGGGTCAGACAGATCGAATGCAGGCAATCCGGGAATATAGGGGATGCATTGCAGTGTTTCTCGGTTGGCCACAATCGGCGTGCCATGTGACACAGCTTCGGCCACCTTGAATTTCATTCCAAAGGTATTCTCGATCGGACAGATCAGAGCGTTCGATGTGGTGAAAAGGACGCTGACGGTCTCGGCATCGGCAATGCCAAGGTAATCGACCTGAGGGTGTCTCCAGTCGGCTGGAACGTCCGCCGCCGCCGCACCGACGATCTTAAAGCGGACATCGGGTCGCCGTTGCGCCACTGAAGGAGCGAGTTTCTTGGCAATGAATTCGATCGCAGTTCGATTGGGATAGTGGCCTATGTTGCCCACGTAGAAAAATGACGGACTGTTGCCAAACGACCACCTGCTGCTCTCGTCGAGATAGGGAATGATGCAGCGCTTCCGCTCGACGGGAAGGTAGGGCGGAAGATCGTTCTCCCCGATCGCGATTACCATGTCGCAGGACATGTACGTTTTCTTTTCGAACCTGCCGAGACGGCGAGCGCTGATCTCCCCCGTAAGCCAATCGTGCTTGATCAGGCCAAAACGAAGGAGGCTTCGGTAATATTCTTGCTCACGGTTGTCCGTTATCAGCGCTTTCTTCGTCGAACTCCCCAAGAGAGACCGGCAAAACAAAGCGCTATACAAATAGTCGATGACGACGACATCGACTTTCCAGTGCGTGGTTGCCCAATAGGTGATCGCCTCGTCTATGTGACTTTGGTTGAGGCTGGCGAGTTCCCAGTGAAAATGCGTCGCAGCCTTGAGGCCGAATTTGATGGCCCCCAGCGTCCCCATCTCTTCCTGGTGAACGTTGTCGGTGCGGCGCGCAACGATGAGATGTTCGACGTTTGACGCTTCAAGGAAGTCCTTCGTTCCCTGGAAGTCCTCCGGCATCACTGCTGCTGCGACACGGAGATCGATCTGCTCATCTTGATTGAGTCGAAGCACGTGGTTTCGGCAACCGATGTTGCCGCCGTTCGCTGCTGATGAAAGCGGAACAGCGGTAAAGTACATCACTCTAAGGATCTTGGTGTTCACGGCCGACCTTGGACAGCCGCAGCGGCAACGGCTATCGGCCAACAAACTGCAGTGGCAGGCCGAGCATGGCCAACATCGTTCCTGCAGTCAGCATGGGATCATGTTCGCAAACTTCGTCTTTCCAATAAGCCTATGCGCAACGCCCCGAGTTTTCCGGCTCGCTCCGTCCTAGAGCTTGCGTGTTCTTGTAAGAGATACCGCGTGACACGGCGTTGCGACATAAAATCCGGAGTTCGTGTTGCGATCGGAAATCTCAATCGCTCGTTCGGATTTGGCCCGCGGCCATTTGTCTTGCACTGCAACATAGTTCTGTCACGGCACTGCGGCATTCAGTGTGCAATGCAGCACGGAGCAATTCTGTGCTTGAGCCCAAAAAGGAGGCCAACGATGTTCCCTCGCTTTCAATTCTCAGCCCTGGCGGCTGCCGGCGCCCTTCTCGCGCTCGCCGCTACCGGCACGCCGGCCAGCGCCGACCAGCCGATGATCAATCTGGGACCGGTCGGACCTCAGCAGCCCATCCTCGCCGTGATGGGCAATCAGCGCGTCATCGCCTTTTACGCGCCGGTGCGCGGCGAGTGCGCCGTGAACGCCGTCATGTGGAAGGACGCCGGCGCCGACGCGCCCTATGCGTCGACGCGCGTCCGCATGAGCCTGAGGCCCGGTCAAATGTTCCACCTCGATGGTCCCCAGCGCCAGTCGATGAGCCTGCTCTGTGGAGCCGACGCTTCGACCCTTACGGTCGTGGCTCCCGCCGAGCTGATCCTGACGGGCACGTCCGGAAACAATTAAGCGGTTTGCCCCTCCTTGCCGGTGTTTCGGCAAGACCAAGACAAAGAATGCAACGCCCTCCCTCTCTCTCGGGGAGGGCGTTGTCGCATGCGCGCCCCGGCGATAGACAATGTTCCGTATTTGTTCTACGCAGTTAATAGCAGTTCAGTGAATAGCGGTAATGAGGCCAACAAGCGCATGGCTTTGGCGCGCTCCGCGGCGCTCACTCGCACCAATGAAGTTCTCCGATTCGTTCCTCGATGAGATCAGGGCCCGGCTGCCGGTCTCCCAGGTAGTCTCGCGCCGCGTGCCGCTGAAGCGCGCCGGCCGCGAATGGAAGGGGCTGTCGCCCTTCAACCGCGAGAAGACGCCCTCCTTCACCGTCAACGACCAGAAGGGCTTCTATCACTGCTTCTCCTCCGGCAAGCACGGCGACGTCTTCACCTTCCTCATGGAGACGGAGGGTCTTTCCTTCCCCGAAGCCGTGGAGAAGCTCGCCGGCGAGGTCGGACTTCCGCTGCCGAAGCCCGACCCCCAATTCGAGCGCGTGGCCAAGGAGCGGCTCGGCCTCTTCGATGCGCTCGAGGCTGCGGCCCGGCTTTTCGAGGACGAGCTCATGACGCGCGAGGGGCGCGAGGCGCTCCTCTATGCCGAGCGGCGGGGACTTTCGCGCGAGACGCTGAAAGAGTTTCGCATCGGCTTTGCGCCCCAATCGAGAGACACTCTGAAGGGCGCGCTTCTGAAGAAGGGCTTCACCGAGGAGCAAGCTTTGGAGGCGGGCCTTCTCATCAAGCCCGATGACGGCCGCGCCACTTACGACCGCTTCCGCAACCGGCTCACCATTCCTATCCTCGATGCCAAGTCCCGCGTCATCGCCTTCGGCGCCCGTGCGCTCGACCCCGCCTCCGAGCCCAAATATCTGAACTCGCCGGAGACCAGGCTCTTCGACAAGGGCTCGATGGTGTTCAATTTCGCCCGCGCCCGCAAAGCCGCCTTCGACAAGGGCGAGCTGATCGTGGTCGAAGGCTATATGGACGTGATCGCGCTCCATCAGGCGGGGTTTGCCAACGCCGTCGCCACGCTCGGCACCGCCTTTACCGAGCGCCAGATGGAGCAGCTCTGGCTGCTCGCGCCGGAGCCCATTATCTGCTTCGACGGCGACCGGGCAGGGGAGGCGGCCGCGGCGCGCGCCATCGACCGTATGCTTCCCAATTTGCGCGAAGGTCATTCCTTCCGCTTCGCCTTCTTGCCGCAAGGCTCGGACCCCGACGATCTCGTGCGGACGAAAGGGGCTGGCGCGTTTGCCGAGTGCTTAGCGGCGGCGCGTCCGCTCATCGACATCGTCTGGCTGAGGGAGATCAAAGCTCACGCCATCGATACGCCGGAACGCCGCGCTGCCTTCGAGGAGCGGCTCGAGCGGCTGCTGGCTGAGATCGGCAATGCGCGGGTCAAGGATCACTATCGCCGCGAGGTGAAGAACCGGCTGTTCGCTCTCTGGCGCCAAAAGCCCGCACGCGGAGGGAAGCTGCCGGCCAACGCCGCGTCTCGCCCAGGCACGAGCGAGGCGACGCCCATCCCTTCGTCCTACGGATTTGCCACCACCATCACGCTTGCGCTGATCAATCACCCCTGGTTGCTCGACCGTTTTGCCGAGGAGGTGGCGAGCCTCGAGATCAGGGACAAGCCGCTTGCCGCGCTGCTCGGGGCCGTCATCCGAATCATTTTCGAGGACAGCGGGGTCACGCGCGAGCGCCTGGTTGAGACGCTCGAGGCAGGCAGCCACGCCAAGCTGCTGGCGAAGCTCGCGCACGAGAGCGCCTTCACCCGCCTGGCGTTTCTGCAGCCGGAGAGCCCGGAAGCGGAGGTGGAGGAGCATTTCGCCGATCTCATCTTCCGCTGGCGGGCGCTGCCGAGCCTCAACAGGGAGCTGCAGGAAGGCGCCGATCAGCTGTCCGACGGCTCCGACGCGGAGTTTGAGCAATTCGCCGAGCTCCAGCAGCAGGTCGCAAGCGCCGGGAGCCAGCACGCGACCGACGATGCCGGCGACCGGGAGTCTGGCGAGAAGTTCAAGGAGAAGATTGCGCAGGTGTTGCGCGAGAAGGGGTCCTGGCACAAGGGCCGGCGCCCCGGTCACCGGCACTGACCTCCGGCCCCTAAGCGGCCCCATTCTTGCAGGCTCCCGACCGGGCAATGATTGAGGTCAAACGCAAGAAAATCTTGGCGAAACGGGCTCCTGGCCTTGACACAGCTGGCCCCCCTCGCCAATTCATGCAGCAGACGTGCAACTACCGCGCGACCCTTATAATGGGGGCGGGACGCTGCTCTTGAGCCGAATTTGAGGGCTGAAGCCGATCCCGCGAAATAACGACGGACCCATAGGCCGATAGGATATGGGTAATCCAGCGGGAGTGATGGCCGTTATAAGTCTCTCGTGTTAGCCCTTGCCGGCCGTATTTGTTGGGAGAGCGACTGTCGACTGGGAGATTGGCGCCAGTATAGCGAAATCTGGCGACGAGGCTCGGCCGAGGTCATGCTTAATTGACGATTAAGGGAGAGCCCGTTAATCGCTTAGGTCACGTGCCCTTGGGAAGAGTGCGCGAGACGCTATTTACGCGCTCTCCAGGTGAGGCGAGCGCGTCTCAAAACGAAATTGCGCTTCGGAGTAAGATGAATATGGCAACCAAGACCGCTGAAGCCGAGGATCAAGAGCAGCCCCAAGCCGAGCCACACGACGGTCCTGTGCTCGACATGTCCGACGCCGCCGTCAAGAAGCTGCTCAAGACGGCCAAGGCGCGCGGCTTCGTCACCTATGACGAGCTTAACGAGGTGCTCCCCTCCGAGGAGGTCACCTCCGAGCAGATCGAGGACACCATGTCGATGCTCTCCGACATGGGCATCAACGTCATCGACACCGACGAGGCCGAGGAGCCCGTCGAAGGCGAGGCCGGTGGCGAAGCGGCCCCGCGCCCCGTGGTCGCCGCCCAGCCCATCGCCAAGGCCGAGACGGCGAAGGCCGAGCCTATCGATCGCACCGACGACCCCGTACGCATGTATCTGCGTGAGATGGGCTCCGTCGAGCTTCTCTCCCGCGAGGGCGAGATCGCCATCGCCAAACGCATCGAGGCCGGCCGCGAGGCCATGATTGCAGGCCTGTGCGAGAGCCCGCTCACCTTCCAAGCCATCATCATCTGGCGCGACGAGCTGAACGAGGGCAAGATTCTGCTCCGCGACATCATCGACCTCGAAGCCACCTATCAAGGGCCCGACGCCAAGCCCACGCCATCGCAGCCTCTGCCCGAAGGCGTCAATGGCGCCGGCGGCGCCGGAGACGGCCAGGCAGCACCGGGCGCCCAGGCGGCCCAACCCGCCGCCGCCGCCCCCCGCACTGTTGGCGACGACGAGGAGGAGCAGGAGCCGCGGCCCGAGGAATTCGAGGAGGACGAGGACGACCTCGAGAACTCGCTTTCGCTCGCCGCCATGGAGGCCGAGCTCAAGCCCAAGGTGCTCGAGACCTTCGACCTCGTCGCCACCAATTACAAGAAGCTCCGCAAGCTGCAGGACCAGGTCGTCGAGCGCGCGCTCAGGAACGACCAGCTCTCGAGCGGCCAGGAGAAGCGCTACAAGGTGCTGAAGGACGAGATCGTCGTCGAGATCAAGTCGCTCTCGCTCAACGCCAACCGCATCGAGAGCCTGGTCGAGACGCTTTACGACATCAACAAGAAGCTGCTCGGCTATGAGGGGCGGATGCTCAGGCTCGCCGAGAGCTATGGCGTGAAGCGCGAAGACTTCCTCACCGAATATCAGGACAACGAGCTCGACCCCAACTGGCTGCGCCGGGTGGGGCGCCTGAAGAAGCGGGGCTGGGCCGATTTCATCCACGACGAGCGCGGCATGGTGAAGGAGCTCCGCCAGGAGATCCAGAATCTCGCCGCCGAGACGGGCCTGCACATCTCCGAGTTCCGCCGCATCGTGCATATCGTGCAGAAGGGCGAGCGCGAGGCGCGCCAGGCGAAGAAGGAGATGGTGGAGGCGAACTTGCGCCTCGTGATCTCCATCGCCAAGAAATACACCAACCGGGGCCTGCAGTTCCTTGATTTGATTCAGGAAGGCAATATCGGCCTGATGAAGGCCGTGGATAAGTTCGAGTATCGCCGCGGCTACAAGTTCTCGACCTACGCCACCTGGTGGATCAGGCAGGCCATTACCCGCGCCCTGGCCGACCAGTCGCGGACCATCCGCATTCCGGTGCACATGGTCGAGACCATCAACAAATTCCAGCAGGTCGAGCGCCAGC
>JBGQMX010000134.1:0-8599 GCA_041500805.1 Methyloceanibacter sp. | reverse complement strand
CCGGCTAGTCAGCCTGCGAAGCTTTCCTACCCCTCTGACAGCGTTCCTCACGCGACACCAAATCCGCAACCGCGCGATTCCTCCGTTGAGGAATTTGAAGCCGCGCTGCAGAAAGCGCGAGCGGCCTGGAGAGCAAGCCGGGGACCAACCCGGACCGCCACCGGCAGCCCCCGCGTCGTGCGGCATCGGTGAAATCCTGAAGACCCAGCTACGTCCCTGCGCCCGCGACGCTCGTCTCTTTATTCCGATGCCTTCTCGCTGACTGCCGAGGCAGTAATAGAAACCGTGGTGCCCTGCGGCCCGCTCGATTTGTGGACCGCGGCGTTGAGTTGATGCGCCAGTGCCTCGACGATGCTTGTGCCAAGGCCAATATGTGGGGGCTCGCCGGTCGTTTCCTTGGGCCCTAATCCATTGTCGGAAACCGACAGTTGCCAGCTAGAATTCTGAGCCTCGTATTTGACCAGAATCTCGCCTTCCTGGCCGCTTGGGAAGCCATGCTTCAAAGCGTTGATCACGAGCTCCGTCACGATCAGTCCAAGACTCACCGCTTCGTCGGAGACTGCTGTGCCGTCGGTCGCCTGCACCTTGATCGAGACCGGCCGACGCTCCCCGACCATCGACTTTGCGAGACTCTCGCATAGCTTCGATAGATAGGGACCGATGGCGATGCTTTCGTTCAACCCCGAGGCGTGCAGCTGTTGTTGCACCGTCGCCACCGACATGACGCGCTGATGCGCATCCTGCAGATGCAGCCGGGTCTCCTCGGATTGCACGGTCCGCGCCTTGAGCAGAAGAATGCTGGCGATGATCTGAAGACTGTTGGCGACGCGGTGCTGCATCTCCTGGAGCAGAATTTCCTTTTGTTGAAGCAACTCGTCCTTTTCGCGCTCAGCCTCGCGGCGCCGCGTCACGTCTTCGATCGCCAGTAGGATGGCGGAGGGCGAACCATCTTCGTCGAACACGCGGCGGGCATTGAGCAGCATCACGCGTCGGCCGATGGTCGGGAATTCGTGCTCGACCTCATAGGCCTCGACGGTGCTGCGCTTCGGGATAATGTCCTCGAGGAGAGTCCGGAGTGCCGGAATATTCCACTGCCCCTCGCCGAGATCGAAGAGCAGTTGGCCCACCGTCTTCCGTGGCGCCACGGCGAAGGTGCGGTAGAACGAACGGCTGGCGGCAACCACGCGCAAGTCCAGATCGAGCACGAGAAGAGGCTCCCGCACGGCGTCGACGATGGCCTCGGCCAACGCATGTCCGTGGGCAATGGAGGCAAAGGGATTGCGAGCGGGCACGCGCGAAGAGTCCTTTCTTTATCTGCGCCTGGGATTTTATCAAACTTAACAGCGGGGCCGAAGCTCGCCAGCCGCATCTTGAACGCGGCCCGCACATCGACGCGGGCTCCGCATAGACTCCGAGCGTAGAAAACACAAACGGCCCGACCCGCGGGGGGCGGGGCCGGGCCATTCAGGCGCGGTTCTTGGCAGACCGCTTGTCGTAGAACCCCCCGAGGCTGCCAAGAAAGCGGCCTCGAGAAATCGTTATCTGGGCGCCGGCGGCGACTTGACCGACATGGCGGCCCTTCAGCAGAGCGTCGGCATGTTGCTAACAGTACTTACTCTTGCGGCAGTCAATCTCGTCTCCTCTCTCGTTATAACTTAGCCTCTCGCGGGCGTCGGCAATTCCCTCACCACGTCGGCCGCCTTCTTGTCGGTGCGGAGGCCTAAGAACACCGGGTGGCGCATCTCGCCGGCCGAGGTCCATTCGGTGAACTTCACCTCGGCGACGAGCTTAGGCTTCACCCAGGTCGTGTTCGCCGCATCAGGGACCTTCTCGGCGATCGGCTTGACTTGCGTGATGAGCGGAACGAGCTTCTCGTGGAGCGAGCGGAGCGTCTCGGCGTTGAACCCCGTCCCTGCCCGCCCGACATAGCTCCATCCCTTTCCCTCGCGCACCGCCAGCACCAGCGCGCCGAAATATTGGCGTGAGCGGCGCGGCGCGGTGAAGCCCACGATCACCACCTCCTGCTCTTGGCTCGCCTTGACCTTGAGCCATTCGCGCGTGCGCTCGCCAGAGTGGTAGCGGCCGGTGGCGAGCTTGGCCATGACGCCTTCCTCACCAAGACGCTTGGCGCGGTTGAAGGCCTTCAGCCCCGCGCCTGCGACATGGGCGCTGTAAAGCAGGAGCGGGCTTTTCGGCAGGACCTGCTCGAGCGCCTCCTTGCGCTCGAGCAGCGGCCGCCCGCGCAGGTCCTTGCCGTCGAGATAGAGCAGGTCGAACACGCAATAGAGGAGACGCGCGGGCTCCCGCTCGGCATTCTGCAACAGCTGGAAGCGCGCACGCCCGTGGGCATCGAGCGCCACGAGCTCGCCATCGAGCACCGCCTCGTGCTTGATGGCGCTAAGAGCCTGGCAGATCGCGGGATATTTCCTCGATATGTCGTTGAGGTTGCGCGAATAGAGTGAGGCGCGGCCGGGCTCGGCTAAGGCCATGGCGCGGAAGCCGTCCCACTTCGTCTCGAACACCCAGGCGGGATCGTCGAAGGGCTTGTCGGTGAGCGTGGCAAGCATGGGGCGTAGATCGGGTTGCATGACGGTCACCCTTCAAGCATTGCGCGCCCGCGCCCCATCACCATTCACCGATCAAGACCCCCGACGCCAGCCCTTTCCCCGAAGCTAAGATGTCAGTGGACGGACGGACGCTAAGGGATGCTTAAGCCCCGATGAACATGTTAGCATCTGTGTCGGGGCGTGGCAGGGGGCAATCATGACCAAGACCGAGACTATTATCGGCGACATCTACGACGCTTGGCGGGCGCAGGATTTGGAGGGGCTCGCGTCCTATCTGCCCGACGATTTCTGCCACATGATTTACATCCCGGCCGAAATCCATCCCTTGGGCGGCCTTTGCCAAGGCAAGCGGGCCGCGCTCGAGCGCTTTGGCCTGATCGCGCTTCAGTTCGATTTCCTGCGCTTCGATACGAGCGACCTGATCATCCAGAAGAACCGCGCCGGCCTTGAGATCCCCATCCGCTACCGCCATCGAGAGACGGGCACGCAGCTTGAGACGATGATCGCGAACTTCTGGACGTTCGAGGACGGCTGGCCGGTCAAGCTCACCGAATATCACGACATCGGCCGCATCCAGGCCTTCAACGCCAACCTCGCGGCGCTCGCCCCCGCGTGAGCGCGCCGCAGGCGAGGCTTCGCGCGCCGAGCCTCGTGCTACAAATGTTGCGGGTTGAGGGGGAAGGGCAATGTCCAAAGCAGCGGGGAGCATTCTCGGCGACGTCTACGACGCCTGGCGGGCGCAAGATCTGGACTGGCTTGCAAGCTATTTACCCGACGACTTCTGCCACGTGATGCATGTCCCGGCCGAACTCTATGCCATGGGCGGCCCGTGCCAAGGAAAACAGCGCGTGCTCGATCGCTGGCGCATTGTCGTTCCGCAATACGAATTCCTGCGCTTCGACACGAGCACCCTGATGATCGACAAAGACCGAGGGGCCGTGGAAATCTCGCTCCAATACCGGCACAGGCAGACAGGCGCCCTGCTTGACGGGACGAAGGCCAATTTCTGGATGTTCGAGGCTGGTTGGCCGGTGAAGCTCACCGAATATTATGACGTGGCGGCGCTGGGAACGCTCAAGGCTCAACTCACGGCGCACGCCGGGGCGTGAGGCGAGGCTATCCGCATAGACGAGCGCGCAATGGGTTCGCGACTGAGTCTACTGCTCAAATTGCGAACATCAAAACTGCAGTCAGTTTCCCGGCAACCGACCCGTCGCGGATTTCTTCTGCAGCACATGCAACGAGGAATACGAACTCAAGAGCCAAAAGGCGCGGGGCGCCCGCTTCACCAGAAGCGGACGCCCGCGACGCTATCAAGCGTGAAGTGACGGCTTCTACTTACAGTCTTTCATGCCGCCCATGGCCTTGTGCGCCTCCTTCATGGACGTGAACTTGTCCATCATCTTGAAGTACTTCGCATCGGGGGCGGCCCCGTCCATCATCACGCACCGACCGCTGGCGAGGTCGACGGCGACGTAGAAGTCCTCGGCGAGAGCGGGGGTGACGAAGGCGACGGTCAGAGCGGCGGCAATCAGATATTTGCGCATTGAGGAGTCTCCTAGGAAGAGTGGCTGAGGACCAGGGGTTCCCGATCCCTTGGCCGGGGTCGTCCCGGCCCGAAACAAGACAAGGCTATCGGCGCTGCGAGCGGCTTCCCAATACCTTCTGGCTATGGATGGCGTGCGTTTGACGTGGACCGGCTCCCGCGCCCGGCTTTGCGCTCGGGCAGAACTTTCAAATTTGCGGCGAATGCCTAGCGCGTGATCCCAATCTCTATTTCAAGGAGGTCCGTGGCACCGCGAGCCGAGTTCCCCTCCCTCCCCGTTTTGCGGGGAGGGTCAGCGCCGCGGCGCTGGGGGTGGGGTGTCAATTTAATGCGATCACGTTCTCGATAGGCCCGCGAAAAGAATTCGGGCGCCCGCTCTGGTCTGAGTGGGCGCCCGGTGGGGAGGGAGAGTTCGGGTGGCCGGTAGGCGACCACTCTCCATGGCCTACCTGCAAGCTTCGCAGGGCACATACGGATTGCCGAAGTTCTGGGCCACGGCCGGCGCGGCGAACGCCACGACCAGAGCGACTGCGATCAAGAGCTTCTTCATGGGGGGTCTCCTTTCAGAGAGTTTCGGGTTCAGGGGTTAGCGGCTAAGCGTCGAGGCGTAGGGATTGGCGAAAGTGTCGGCCATGGCGGGCGCGGCAAACGCGACGACCAGGGTGATGGCGATCAGAAGCTGCTTCATGGTCAAGTCTCCTTTAGATGTTGCTGGCCTTGGGGGTTCAGAAGCTCCGGCCGGATGGCCTTTGGTGTCCGTTCGGAACCACCCCAACGTAGTGAGCGATACCCCTGTCTGCCCAATACCTTGTCGCTATCGAACGCGTGCATTTGCTGCACCGAATAGCATTCGGCTATCGAGTCCAAAGCCAACCGGCATTTCCGTTGAAACGAGCTTAGGCCGATCCTGCCTGCTATCGCCGCGGCCGTTCCTTTCGGCCGGAGCACCAGCCAAAAGGAGTCAAACGGAGATGTTTCAATTCACCCACAACGGCCGGATCGGCCGCAGGCTGCTACTTGCCGGTGTCGTCTTAGGTGCAAGTGTCATGGCTTCCGCCGCCTTCGCCGGCGAATGCCCAGCTGACCAGAAAAAGCCCGACGCGCGCGGCCCGGTCGACTTCAAGCCGGTGGGCGTGACCGACACCGTCATCGCCTCCATCGACGTCGCCAAGGCGCCCTTCAACATCAAGGACCGCCTGTTCCGCATGCGCAAGCTCACGGTCGAGCCGATGGGCATCGTGCCGTGGCACAGCCACGCCGACCGGCCAGCGATCATCTACATCATCGAGGGCGAGATCGTCGAATATGCGAGCAACTGCGCGGCGCCCATCGTGCACAAGGCCGGCGACGTGGTCGCCGAGACCCCCGAAGTCTCCCACTGGTGGAAGAATCTCGGCAACAAGACCGCCGTGCTCATTTCCGCCGACCTGCTGAAGGATGCCAACGACAAGAATATGTGACAACCCCCTCCCCCCCTCGGATGTGACGCCCTCCTCCCCCCGAGCGGCGTCACATCCTTTCTTCTTCGTGCTTCCCAAGGAGCCAGGCCATGACCGAGATGCCCCACCTCGTCGCCGCCCCGCACACCGAGATGCACAGCCGCTCCGCCGGCGCGCTCCTTCGCTTCATCGTCATCGCGCTTACGGCATTTCTCACCGTCGTCGACCTGTTTGCGACGCAAGCCATCCTTCCCTCGCTCGCGCGCCATTACGGCGTCGCCCCCGCCGCCATGGGCTTTGCCGTCAACGCGAGCACCATGGGCATGGCCGTGGCCGGGCTCGCGGTCGGCTATTTCAGCCGCGAGATCGACCGCAGAAGGGGCATCCTTATCAGCCTCGTCTTGCTCGCTATCCCGACCGCCGCTCCTGGTCCTGCCGAACCTGCCTGCCGTGCTGATCGGCATGGTGCTGGTCGGCGCCGGGACCTTCTTCGCGCAAGCCTGCGCCACCGGTTTCGTGGGGCGCGCGGCGACGTCTGACCGCGGCTCGGCAAGCGGGCTCTATCTTGCCAGCTATTTCTTCGGCGGCCTGATCGGCAGCGCGGTGCTCGGCGCGATCTTCGACATGTTCGGCTGGACGGCGTGTGTCGGCGGCATCGCCGTATCGCTCCTCGTCGCCGCGCTCCTCGCCGTCTTCCTCAGGACGCCGATGACGCCCGAGGCGATGGCGCGCTAACTCCGGGCCAGGGCTTGCGGAGCGGCCCTTTGCGGCTCGGCGTACTTTGATCCAGCGCAAAGAACCGCAAGGGACAGTAGTCCCATAATTCGTTGGGCGGAGAGGTGGCGTTTCAGTGGGTCGTCTCCTTCCGCTCCGGCGCCCCGGGCGAACGCAAGAATGGGGGCGCCGCATCGATTTGAGATTCCATAGGGCGCCCCGCGCCTTGTGGACCTTGCGAAAAGCCCGGCTTCTGGCCGGGCTTTTCTTTTTGCGCACAGCCGCTGCGGTTGAGAGCGCGGTTCTAAAACGGCTCGCGCATTAACCCTTTTCTAAGCGGATCGCGGTGAGATGGAGGAAGTATCGCGTACCCGAGTCGAGTGCAGTACCAGTAGAGGGATCAAGTTATGCGCATTATCGTCGCACTTGCCGTCATCGCCATTTCCATGGCGCTGGGCGGCTGCTTCCATCACAACCAGCAGGGCTATATCACCGAGCTGCCGCCGGCCGCGCCGCCACTCAAATAGGCCAGCGCCAGACCCTCACGCCGCGGGCCCACCTGCCCCACGCTTGAGGCTTTTGCAGCCGAGACGTCATGGCCGGACCTGTTCTTGGGGTTGACCTGAGGACTGTGCCGGCCATTGACGATCTTCGCTCAGGAACAGGGGCGTTTACCGCGACATCAGCAAAGCCTGGCGCGCTTAGGCCCGAGCGGTAGATTTGCACCCAAGCGGCCTCCCCGGGCGGACCTTGCGGCACCACCGTAAAGGAAACAGGTTCGACTCCTGTGGGCCGCTCCACTCCCCTTGATTTGCTGATCGACGGGCAGCGCGCCCAACGCGGCTTTGGCCGAGCCCGCGCGCTTTACAGCGCGCCGTTGGTGCAGGAGCCGACCCAGAGCAAGAGCAGGATGGCGGCGCCGGCTGCGCCCAGTGCGACGAAAGCGTTGAGCCAGCTCTGCTTCCTGAGCGCGCCGGCTACATCGCCGTGATGCAGCTCTTGCGCGACCCTGACCCAGAACACGTCGAGGAAGAGCACGGCGAGCAGGAAGCTGAAGACCATGGCGAGGAGCTGGATCGCCGATATGCCGGTGCAGGCGCCCATGACCGCCTCTCCTATTCGGCCGCGAGCTTGTGGGGACCGGCCTGAAATCCGGAAGGCTTGCCGGGCTCCAACTCGGCAGCTGGCTCGGCGCCCGGCCTCGGCTCATGCAGGACCACGCCGTCGAGCAGCCCCCACTCCCCGATCCAGGCCTGTTGCGCGAGCGCGCGCTTGGTTTCGGCATGGCCGGCCTCCCAGCGGTTGTTGATGCCGGCGGGTGAAAAGTCGATGTCCTTGGTATGGGTCTCGTTTTCGAGCCTGGGGCTCAGGAGCCGCACCACATGCATGCGCGTGTCGCAGCGATAGCCGGCAAGCTCCTGGTAGAGCGGATCGTTCTTCTCCTCGTCGGGCACGAACTCCAGCAGGTTGCTGATGACGTGGCGGAGCTTGTGGGTCTCGCGCTGGCGCACGATGTGGCTCGCGATCCGGCTCGAATATTGGATGTCCTTCTGACGATTGAGGATCTGCCAGATGGTTTCCGGCTCTTCGCCGGTCGGGTGCCACAGATGCACCGCGAAGATCAGCGAGTTGCGGCGCGGGGAATCGTCGAAGATGCGCTCGGTCGGCGTGTTGGAGAGAATGCCGCCGTCCCAATAGAGCTCGCCGTCGATGCGCACGGCGGGGAAAGCGGGCGGGAGAGCGCCCGACGCCATGATGTGGCTCGGGGAAAGCTCCATCTCTTTCGAATCGAAATAGCGCATCATGCTCGAGCGCACATGCGCCGCTCCCACCGTGAGCCTCGGGTGGCCCTGGTTGATGAGCGAGAAATCGACGAGCTCCTCCAGCGTCTTGCGGAGCGGCTCGGTGGAGTAATAGCCGGCACGGTCGGCCCCGAGCGGTACATGGGCGCCGAGAAAGGCCCGCGTGTTGGTCTCGAAAAAGCCCGGTATGCCGCTTGTCAGCGTGGTCCATGAGGAAAGCGCGTCGGCGACGCCGGTGAAGGCGGGGAAGGCGCCCCAGAAGGTGCTGCTCTCCACACGGCGCCAGAACTGCTGGAGCCTGGGAAGGCGATCCTCGACCCGATTGCCAGCGATGATGCCCGCATTGATGGCGCCGATCGAGGTGCCAATGATCCAGTCGGGCTCAACGCCGGCCTCGTGCAACGCCTGATAGACGCCACACTGATAGGCGCCGAGCGCGCCGCCGCCTTGCAGCACGAGCACGACCTGACCGCCGTTGTTGTTGCGGATCTCGTTGACCGCTTCGAGCGGCGTCAGATTTTTGGTCGCCTT
>JBGQMX010000133.1:0-8715 GCA_041500805.1 Methyloceanibacter sp. | reverse complement strand
TAAGCGGACATCAAATGGGTCAAGGTCCGGCGAGTCCTAGCTCATGCCTTGCTGATAAATGCGAGCGAACACGGCTCGCTCGACGTCCTGATAATGTCGCAAGTTCCGCTCAACGGCCTGACGCAGAAATTGTGTCCGACTCACACCTTGTTCACGCACCGCTAGATCCACTTGATCGAGAAGCGGAACAGGAAGATTGAGCAGAACGGGTTTGTCGTTTCGTTTAGGTCGAAGCAAAACGTTTTCTCCTTCTATCTATTTATACAAATTGCGGGTGGGCACGGCTCGTCGCCATTGCATGATTCGAGCCTCCGGGGCGTGAATGTCGCAGTTAGAGTCACGCTTTTGTCATCGCGTTCGCTTACACGGCGGGCAAATTCAATGCGAACGAACAGGACAAGTCATGCTTTCCAAATTTCGACGCGATCTCGATCCACTCGATCTGGAGCTCTTGGAGAGAGCATGGGTCGCGGTGAAAGAAAACGAAGCGCTCGGCGATCTTGATAGCGATGAGGCCCTTGAAGCAATCTTACGCCGTGAGCTTGTCGAGCTCGCTCGATCCTATGGCGTGAGCGACGCTGAGACGTTGCGAGACGTCCTGTTGGCAGCGATGTCGGATCAGTGCCCCTAAGGTTGCAAGCCCGTTTTGCTCCGAACAATCGTGCCTGGTTCTATAGAGCCAAATGTCGCTTGCTTGAGCCCCTAAGCATAACATTATGATTTAAAACAATAAAATGGTGACCCCGAGCAGATTTGAACTGCTGACCCTCAGATTAGGAATCTGATGCTCTATCCAACTGAGCTACGGGGTCTCAATGAGTTAGCTGGCTCGCAAATGCCCTAGGCTCTGTATAGGCTCTTTTTAGTGGCGGCGCTTTCAGCCATGCATATGATTGTGAAGTGACGCAGCGTCAATCTCAAGCGTCATGGGAACGGCGATCAGCGGCCATTTGCTGCTCAATCGGGTGCCCGGAAGCGGTATCCGATTCCCGTCTCCGTCGTGATGAAGTGCGGCCGCTCGGGATTATCCTCGATCTTTTGGCGTAGTTGCCGCACATAGACCCGTAGATATTGCGCGTCGGTCGGCACCGTCCACAGCTCGTTGAGAAGGTATCTGTGGGTGAGCACCTTGCCAGCATGCTGCACCAGCACGCGTAACAGCTCATACTCCTTGGGCGAGAGCTTCACCTCCTTGTCGTGCAGCTTGACGATGCGCCGCACCAGATCGACCGAGAGATCGCCGACGCGGAAGAGCGGCCGCTCGCCATGGACCTGCAGCTGATGCCGGAGTGCGGTGCGGATGCGGGCCAACAACTCGTCCATGCCGAAGGGCTTGGTCACGTAATCGTCGGCGCCGAGATCGAGGGCCTGCACCTTGGCCGTCTCGTCGCCACGACTTGAGAGCACGACAATGGGCACCTGCTCATTCCGCTCGCGGATCAGCCGCAGCAGCTCCAGCCCCTGCATATCGGGAAGACCAAGATCAAGGATGACGAGATCCGGCTGTTCGGCCATCAGCTCAAGCGCGGCCTTGCCGTTTGGCGCGTCCAGAATTTGATAGCCTTGCGTGCCAAGGCCCATGCGCAGCAGCTTGCGGATGGGCGGCTCATCGTCCACGACCAAGACTCGCAAAGGGCGCGCGCTCATGCGGCGGTGTCCAGCCGCTCGGTGGGCGCAGGGATCGGCAAGGTGAGCGTGAACACCGCGCCGGAGCGATCCACACGGTTCGCCGCCGTGATGGCGCCATGCATTGCCTCGATGAAGCCGCGCGAGATGGCAAGTCCGAGGCCCGTGCCGGCCCGAACCTGGTCGCCCTTCTGCGCGCGATGGAACTTGTCGAAGATACGCTCGACATCCTCCGGGGGAATGCCGCTGCCCTCGTCGAGGACCTGCAGCTTGACCGAGCCTTCCTCGCGCCAGCCCTGGATGCGGATCAAAGTCTCGGGCGGGGCGTATTTCGCGGCGTTATCCAAGAGATTGACCAGCACCTGCTCGAACAGGACGGCATCGAGCTCCAGCATCGGCAGGTCGGCGGCGAGATCGATCTCCACCTGGTGTTGGGCCAGGATTTTGCTTGTCCGCTCCAAGGCGGTCCCGACAATCTCGCCAAGATCGTGAAGCGCGGCGTTGGGCTTGATGGCGCCGGCCTCGAGCTTGGTCATGTCAAGCAGATTGGCGATGAAGCGGTTGAGCCGCTCGGACTCGTCGATGACCGTCTGAAGCAAGTCCGCCTTGGCCGCATCGTCGAGCTCGTGGGAGAGGCCCTTGAGCGCTCCCGCCGCGCCGAGTATGGCAGCGAGCGGCGTCTTCAGGTCGTGGGAGATGGACGTGAGTAAGGCGGAACGCAGCCGGTCTGCCTCGACACTGCGCTTGGCCCGGTCCAGGTCCTCGACGAGATGCACGCGCTCGATTGCTAATGCCGCCTGGTCGATCAGCGCATCGAGCAGGCGGCGCTGATCGGGGGTGAGAAGCGGCCCAGGCTTGTCGCTGTCGATGCCGACGACGCCGATGGCACCGCGACCGGTGCGCATGGGCAGGAATAGGCGCTTGGCGCCGGGCAGCGTGTCAGAGCCCCGTCCCGCTGCCCGATTGTGCTCCCAGGCCCATGTCGCCGCGGCAAGGTCCGCTTCGCCGAGCATGTCTTCCGGAGGATAGCCGGCCATGACGCTGATCGAGCCGTCCTCTGGCAGCAGCAGAACGACGCGCAATCTCAGCATCGATGCCGTTTGGTAGGCGGTGGCCCAGAGTAGGTCGTCGAGGGTGGCGACACCCGCGAGCTTGCGGCTGAAGGCATAGAGCTGTTCGGTCGTGCGAGCGCGAGCGCGAGCGGTAATGGCTTGGTCACGTACGCGCGCGGCGAGATTGGAGATGAGCACCGCCACCAGCATGAAGAAGATGAAGGCCGCCACGTTGGTGGGAGCGGCGATGGTGAAAGTGTAGAGCGGCGGCAAGAAAAAAAAGTTGTAGCAGAGAGAGGCGGCAACGCTGGCCACGAGCGAGGGCCCCAGTCCGTAGCGAACAGCGACCGAGACGACGGCGATCAAGAACACGAGGTCTATGTTCTCGATGCCAAGAAACGGCTGAATCAGAATACCTACGCCGAGCGCGATCGCGACGGCCAGTAAAGCAACCGCGTAGGGACGAAGATCGAAGGGCGCCGACGCGTCGGCCGCACGCACCGTCTTCTTTGGGATTGGTTCGGCTGCCTGCTCTTCTCCGGCGATGACATGGACGCTGATGTTGCCGCAGCTCCGCACAAGCTCGTGCACCACGGAGCCATGCAGCAGCTCAAACCATCTCGAACGGCTCGATTTGCCGATGGTGATATGGGTGACATTGTGTGCATGCGCGTAGCTCAGCACTTCCTCGGCAACGCGCCCCGTACCTGGGATGGTTACGGCCTCGCCGCCCAGAAGCTGCGCCAGTCGTAAAGTGTCGGCGATACGATCGCGCTCCTGCTCGCTCAGCCTCGAGCTGCGCGGGCTTTCCACCCACAGCGCCGTCCAAGGCGCGTGCAGACGGTCGGCAATTCGCTTGGTGTAGCGAACGAGGTCAGCTGCCCTCGGATCTTCGCTGACGCAGACCAAAACGCGTTCCCCCGCCGCCATCGGCCCCGAGATGGCGCGCGCTTGCATCTCGCTAAGCAGCTGCTCGTCGACCCGCTCGGCGGTACGGCGCAGCGCAAGCTCGCGCAGTGCGTTGAGGTGCACGGGAGAGAAATAGTGCTCAAGCGCCCGCCGTGCCTGTTCGGGGACATACACCTTTCCTTCTTTCAGCCGCTGGATCAGGTCGTCGGGCGTGATGTCGACAAGCTCGATATTGTCGGCCCGATCGAGGATCGAGTCTGGCACCGTCTCGCGCACGCGGATATGCGTGATCTGCGCCACGACGTCGTTGAGGCTCTCGACGTGCTGAATGTTGAGGGTGGCGTAGACGTCAATCCCGTTGCTCAGCAGTTCTTCGACGTCGAGATAGCGCTTGGGGTGGCGGCTGCCGGGAGCGTTGGTGTGGGCGAGCTCGTCGACTAGCGCGAGCTTGGGCCGCCGCGCGAGGAGTGCATCGAGGTCCATCTCCTCCAGCACGCGCTCCTTGTAGTCGAGGCGGCAGCGGGGGATGACCTCAAGCCCCTCCAAAAGCGCTTGCGTTTCCTGGCGCCCATGGGTCTCGACGACGCCGACAGCGACATCGACGCCGTCTTTCAGGCGCGCGCGCGCCTCTTGCAGCATCTCGTAGGTCTTGCCGACACCGGGGGCGGCGCCAACGAAGATCTTGAGTTTGCCCTGGTGGCCCTCCTCTTTCCGGGCCGCCTTGAGGAGGGCTTCGGGCGAGGGCCGCTGTTCAGGGTCACGCTGCTGATCCGCCATGAAGCCTCGCTCCAGGCGCGGGACCTGAGCTGCGACGGCCGGCGCATCACTGGGCGCCAGCGCCATCCAGAGCAAGGTTCAGCGCCAATACATTCACCCGCGGTTCTCCGAGCAGCCCAAGGGTGCGACCCTCGATATGCCCGGCGACGAGCTGGCGGAGACTATCTTCGGACATGTTGCGTGCCTTCGCAACGCGCGGGACTTGGAAATAGGCGCCTTCGGGCGAGATATCGGGATCAAGTCCGCTGCCCGACGTGGTGACCAGGTCGATCGGGACCTGAGCTGAAGGGTTCTCGGCCTTCAGCTTGTCGACGTCGGCCTTGACGCGATCGATGAGCGCCTTGTTGGTCGGGCCGAGATTCGATCCCATGGAGTTCACGGCGTTGTAAGGCACTGAGGCTGTCTTGCTGGGGTCGCTGGGATCGGGGCCCAAAGTGGCCGAGGGCCGGCCATGGAAATAGCCGTCGCCGGTGAAGCTCTGGCCGATCAGCGCCGAGCCAACCACCTTCCCGTCCTTCTCGATCAGGCTGCCTTGCGCCTGATAGGGGAAGAGCACGCCGGCGATGCCGGTCATGATCAGCGGATAGACGAGGCCGGTGATCAGCGTGAGAGCGATGATGAAAACGATCGCGGGGCGGATTTCGCGCAACATGGAAGCCTCCTTCAGACGAGATGCAAGGCGTTGACTACAAGGTCCAGGGCCTTGATGCCGACGAACGGGATGATGATGCCGCCGAGCCCATAGATCAGCAGGTTGCGGCGCAATAGCGCTCCTGCCCCGATGGGACGATAGGCAACACCCTTCAGCGCCAGCGGGATCAGGGCGATGATGATCAGCGCATTGAAGATGATCGCCGACAGGATCGCGCTTCGCGGCGTTGCAAGATGCATGATGTTCAGCGCCTGCAGCGGCCCGTTGGCCGCTCCCGCTTGAGCGTAGAACATGGCAAACATCGCCGGGATGATGGCGAAATATTTGGCCACGTCGTTGGCGATGGAGAAGGTGGTCAGAGCTCCGCGCGTCATCAAGAGCTGCTTGCCGATCTCCACGACCTCGATGAGCTTGGTGGGATTGGAGTCGAGGTCGACCATGTTTCCGGCTTCTCGCGCCGCCTGCGTGCCGGTGTTCATGGCGACGCCGACGTCGGCCTGAGCCAAGGCCGGAGCGTCATTGGTGCCGTCACCGCACATGGCGACCAGCTTACCCTTGGCCTGCTCGGCGCGGATAAGCTTGAGCTTCTCTTCCGGTGTCGCCTGAGCGAGGAAATCGTCGACGCCCGCCTCAGCGGCAATGGCAGCTGCGGTCATCGGATTGTCGCCGGTAATCATGACGGTGCGGATGCCCATGCGCCGGAGCTCGGCAAAGCGCTCGCGAATACCGCCTTTGACGACGTCCTTGAGGTGGATGACGCCGAGCAACCTTCCGTCCTTGGCGACGGCGAGCGGCGTGCCGCCGGATTTGGCGATGGTCTCGGCCAGGGCGTTGACCTCACGCGTCAGCTCGGCGCTGACCGTCGTCTTTCGCGCGGCAGCGCCAGCGGACACGGCCTTAGGTGAAGATGTTTTGAGATAATCGAGGATCGCATCGACGGCGCCCTTGCGGATCCATGAGTCGCCGATCTCGACGCCGCTCATCCGGCTCTGCGCCGTGAAGGGGATGAACTTCGCCCCCAGCTCTTGAATGTCGCGGCCACGGATGCCGTATTTCTCCTTGGCGAGCACGACGATGGAGCGGCCTTCGGGAGTCTCATCGGCGAGCGAAGCGAGCTGCGCCGCGTCGGCAAGCTCCCTCTCACTCACGCCGGAGACCGGCCTAAACTCGGCAGCCTGCCGATTGCCAAGCGTAATCGTGCCGGTCTTGTCGAGGAGCAGCGTGTCGACGTCGCCTGCCGCCTCGACCGCACGGCCGGACATGGCGAGCACGTTGAAGCGCACCAGGCGGTCCATGCCGGCGATGCCGATGGCCGACAGCAGCGCGCCGATGGTGGTCGGGATCAGCGTCACGAACAGCGCTACGAGAACGACGATGGAGATCGTGCCGCCGGCATAAGCGGCGAAGCTTGGAATCGTCGCGGTAGCAAAGACGAAGATGATGGTCATGCCGGCGAGCAGAATGTTGAGCGCGATCTCGTTCGGCGTCTTCTGGCGCTCTGCGCCCTCGACCAGCGCAATCATGCGGTCGAGAAAGGTCGAGCCTTGTGCTGCCGTAATGCGCACCTTGAGCCAATCCGAGACCACCAGCGTACCACCGGTAACGGCGGACCGGTCGCCGCCCGATTCGCGAATGACGGGAGCCGACTCGCCGGTGACGGCTGCCTCGTTCACCGAGGCAATGCCTTCGATCACCTCGCCGTCGGAGGGGATCAGGTCGCCCGCTTCGACCAGTACAATTTGCCCCGGCGCAAGTTCGCCTGCCGGAGTAGGCACAACCAGCCCCGTCTTTTCATCGACGATAAGCTTGGCCTTTGTCTCCTCGCGGGTCTGACGCAGGCTTGCGGCTTGCGCCTTGCCACGGCCTTCGGCTACCGCCTCGGCGAAATTGGCGAACAGTACGGTGACCCACAGCCAAAAAATGATTTGGAAGGTGAAGCCGAGATGCTCGCCGCCGTTCATCCAGTCGCGGATGAAGATGACGGTGGTGAGCGCAGCGACGACCTCGACCACGAACATCACCGGGTTCTTCATCATGACCCGCGGATCGAGCTTGGCGAAGGCCGAGCCGATAGCCGGCACGACGATCTTGGGATCGGTCAGAGACGTTACCGGCATGCGCTTGCGGAATTTGGCAGTCTCCATCGAAATGACTCCCAGGTGAGGTCGATCAGAACAAGGTTCCGGCCTGCGTCGCGAGATGCTCGACGATGGGCCCGAGCGCGAGCGCGGGGAAGAAGGTGAGGCCGCCGATAATCAGGATCACGCCGACAAGCAGGCCGACGAACAAGCCGCCATCGGTTGGGAAGGTCCCGGCAGAGGGCGGAACCGACTTCTTGGTCACGAGCGAGCCGGCAATGGCCATGGCCGGGATGATCATGAAGAAGCGGCCGACGAACATCGCGACGGCGCCGGTGGTGTTGTAGAAGGGCGTGTTGCCGGTGATGCCGCCGAAGGCCGACCCGTTATTGCCGGTGCTCGAGGTGAAGAGATAAAGGATCTCGGAGAAGCCGTGCGGCCCTGGATTGGCGATCGAGGCCACCGCCGAGGGAAGTACCGTGGCGACCGCCGTCCAGCCCAAATACATCAGCGGCAGGACGAGGATGGCGAGCATGGCCATCTTCACTTCCTTGGCCTCGATCTTCTTGCCGATATATTCAGGGGTGCGACCGACCATCAGCCCGGCGACGAACACCGAGATGATCACAAACAGCAGCATGCCATAGAGGCCAGCGCCGACTCCGCCGATGATGATCTCGCCGAGCTGAATGTTGATTAGCGGGATCATGCCGCCAAGCGCCGTGAACGAATCATGCATGGCATTGACGGCGCCGCAGGACGCTGCGGTGGTGATCACGGCGAAGAGGGCTGAGAGCGGAATGCCGAAGCGCACCTCCTTGCCTTCCATATTGGCGGGATCGAGCCCAAGGCTTGCAAAGTTCGGGTTGCCCGCGGCCTCGGCCCAGTAGCAGACGATGACGCCGGCAAGGAACAAGGTACCCATGGCGGCCAGCACGGCCCAGCCTTGGCGCTGATTGCCGACCATGCGGCCGAACACATTGGTGAGCGCGGCGCCGAGCGCGAAGATCGAGACCATCTGGAGGAGATTGGACAGCGCCGTCGGGTTCTCGAAGGGGTGCGCAGCGTTGGCATTGAAGAAGCCGCCGCCATTGGTGCCGAGCATCTTGATGGCGACCTGCGAGGCGACTGGGCCTACGGCGATGGTCTGCTTGGCGCCTTCAAGGGTCGTCGCATCGACATAGGCACCGAGCGTTTGCGGCATGCCCTGCCAGACGAGAAGCAGCGCAAATGGAATGCAGATGGGCAAGAGGATGTAGAGCGTGCAGCGGGTGATATCGACCCAGAAATTGCCGACGGTCTTCGCCGATGCACGCGCAAAGCCGCGGATCAGCGCGACCGCGAGCACAATGCCGGTCGCGGCCGACAGAAAATTCTGGTGCGTGAGGCCGAGCATCTGCACGAGGTAGGACAGCGTGCTCTCGCCACCATAGTTCTGCCAGTTGGTGTTGGTGATGAAGCTCACCGCCGTGTTGAAGCTGAGATATTCGGGCACGGCCGTCATGCCTTGCGGATTGAAGGGCAGAAAGCCTTGCAGCCGCAGCAAACCGTAGAGGATCAGGAAACCGCCGACGTGGAAGAGGAGCATGGCGACGGTGTAGGTGAGCCAGTGCTGCTCGCG
>JBGQMX010000132.1:0-8869 GCA_041500805.1 Methyloceanibacter sp. | reverse complement strand
CTCTACCAGCTGAACCTGATCGATACGCCGGGGCATGTGGACTTTGCCTATGAGGTGAACCGCTCGCTCGCCGCCTGCGAAGGCTCGCTGCTCGTGGTCGACGCGACCCAAGGGGTCGAGGCGCAGACGCTCGCCAATGTCTATCAGGCGCTCGACAACCACCATGAGGTCGTGCCGGTCCTCAATAAGATCGATTTGCCCGCGGCTGAGCCGGAACAAGTGCGCCGGCAAATCGAGGACGTGATCGGGCTCGACGCCCATGACGCGCTGGAAATCTCGGCCAAGACGGGCAAAGGCGTCGAGGAGGTGCTGGAAGCGATCGTGCATCGCCTCCCCGCTCCCAAGGGCGACGTCAATGCCCCGCTGAAGGCGCTCCTCATCGACAGCTGGTACGACGCCTATCTCGGCGTGGTCGTGCTCGTGCGCATCATCGACGGCACGCTCACCAAGGGCCAGCGCATCAAGCTGATGCTGACCGGCGGCGCCTACCAGATCGACCGCGTCGGCATCTTCCGCCCGAAGCAGGAGATGCGGCCCTCGCTCGGCCCTGGCGAGATCGGCTTCTTCACCGCCTCGATCCGCCAGGTGGCCGACACCCGTGTGGGCGACACCGTCACCGACGAGAAGAAGCCCGCTTCCGAGCCGCTCGCGGGCTTCAAGCCAGCGCAGCCCGTCGTGTTCTGCGGCCTGTTCCCGGTGGATGCGAGCGAGTTCGAATCGCTGCGCGAGGCGGTCGGGAAGCTTCGCCTCAACGATGCGAGCTTCACCTATGAGATGGAGACCTCCGCCGCGCTCGGCTTCGGCTTCCGCTGCGGCTTTCTCGGGCTGCTGCACCTCGAGATCATCCGCGAGCGCCTGGAGCGCGAGTTCAATATCGATCTCATCGCCACGGCGCCGTCGGTCATCTACCAGGTGCACCTCACCGACGGCACCATGAGGGAGCTGCACAACCCCGCCGACATGCCTGAGCCCCAGAAGATCGCCAGAATAGAGGAGCCGTGGATCGAGGCCACCATCCTCGTGCCCGACGAGTATTTAGGCGCCGTGCTCAAGCTCTGCGAGGACCGGCGCGGGCGGCAGAAGAACCTGACCTATGCCGGCTCGCGCGCCATGCTGGTCTACGAGCTGCCGCTGAACGAGGTGGTGTTCGATTTCTACGACCGGCTCAAGTCGGTCTCGCGCGGCTACGCTTCCTTCGATTATCACATCATCGGCTATGAGGAGGGCGAGCTCGTCAAGATGTCGCTGCTGGTCAACGACGCGCCGGTCGACGCCTTATCCATCATCGTGTATCGAGGCCGCGCGGAGATGCGGGGCCGAGCCATGGTCGAGAAGCTGAAGGACCTGATTCCGCGGCACCTGTTCAAGATCCCGATCCAGGCGGCGATCGGCGGCAAGGTCATCGCGCGCGAGACCATCAGCGCGATGCGCAAGGACGTGACCGCCAAATGCTACGGCGGCGACATCACGCGCAAGCGCAAGCTGCTCGACAAGCAGAAGGCGGGAAAGAAGAAGATGCGCAGCTTCGGCCGCGTCGACATCCCGCAAGAGGCCTTCATCGCCGCGCTGAAGATGGACGCCGATTAGGCGCCACTCTTGGCCTTCCGCGCCGGTCGGCAGCGGAACCCAGGCCCACCTTCGACGTTAACCTTTCAGAGCCTGCTCCCTCGCCTGGCAATAAGGCGAGGGCTTGGTGCATGAAAAAACTTCAATCGATACGGCTTTACCGCTGTAACGGTGAAGTTTTTGTTCGTTTATAGCAAGCTTAACTGTTGCCATACTCGTGCCTTTTTCTAGTCTATTGAGACATGACCGCGGCAAAACCATGTTCTTGTTGTGCCACATGCTCATAACTACTTGACAGCGACCAAAATATCACTTTCCATCGCGTCCAGAGGGATAGCAGCACGACGGGGGATTATGTCGCGCAGCTTCAGCTGACCGCGCCGATTTCTCCGCCAGCATCAATTTTTTTCGCTGCATCTATGCCGCCCGGCATTGGCGCGCTCATGCGGGGTTTCGCAAGTTCTCGAGGGATGCGCGCCGAAGAGGGAGCGTCATGCGTATCGCGCTGGCTTGCGGACTCTGTCTGCTCGCGCTTACCGCCGCTGCGGCCCCCCGTGCCAAGGACGAGGCCAGATCAGAGGCCAAGGTTCCCGTCCCCGCCCCGTTCATGCGCGAGGGCTATCGCTCGCGCATGAACGAGAATGTGGTGACGATCATGGCCGGAAGCGCGAGCGGCACCGATCTCGCCATCGTCCAGGACATCGCCGACGTCCTCGACGACGGCGATACTCTGCGCGTGGTGCCCATGGTCGGCAAGGGGCCCGAGCAGAACATCAAGGACGTGATGTTCCTGCGCGGCGTCGACATGGGGATCACCCAGGCCAACATCCTGAAATACTATGCCCGCACCGGCCAGCTCGGGGCGAACTTCATCGACCAGATCGCCTATGTCGCCAAGCTCTTCAACGAGGAGATGCACATCCTCGTCCGCCCCGGCGTGAACGACATTCACGAGCTCAAAGGCCAGCCCGTGAATCTCGGCGCCGAGGGGAGCGGCACTGAGATCACCGGGCACCTCATCTTCGAGGCGCTCGGCATCGACATCGAGGAGGTGCATCTCGGCGACGCCGACGCCATCGCCAAGCTCAAATCCGGGGAGATCGCGGCATCGATCGTCGTGACCGGGAAGCCGGCGCCGGCTCTCGCCAACCTCAAGGATGCGAGCGGGCTGAAGCTGCTTCCGGTGCCCTACGCCAAGGAGCTCGAGGACAGCTACTATCCGGCGACACTCACCCATGACGACTATCCCGAGCTGATCCCTCAAGGGCAACGCGTGGACACGGTCGCCGTCTGCGCCGTGCTGGTGTCGTTCAATTGGACCGACGACGGCGCCCGCTCCCAGAAGATCGGGCGGTTCGTCGATCGCTTCTTCTCCAATTTCGATGCGTTCCAGAAGCCGCCGCGGCACCCGAAATGGCGCGAGGTCAACTTTGCCGCCACGCTCGAAGGCTGGCACCGCTCTCCGGCCGCGCAAGCCTGGATCGACCGCGCCAAGGAGGTGACTGCCGCCAAGGAGGTGACGGCCACGGCGGGAACCGACAGCGCTTCGCGTAACCATTTCGAGGCGTTCCTGGCGCAGACGACGCGCACCAGCGGCACGCCGATCTCGGACGCGGAACGCGCCGACCTGTTCCGCGCCTTTCTCGAATGGAACAAGGGCCACAACGAAAACTGACGGGCTTCAACCGTCGTAACTCTCTGCTTTTGTGTGATGCGTAGGAGGGTTTCATGGGACAGTCAGCGCTCAGTCCGTCTGACAATATCGTCAGGCCAGCAAGCCTGGCCGAACGATTGGCGACCGCAGCCGCGGTCGAGGCGCCGCCCCAACCGGAGGCGACGGTTTCCTCGATGGCGGAGCGCTTCGCTCCGGAGGGCCAGAAGGGCCTCAATGAGGGACCGGGCAGGCCGCTGGTCGAGCCGGCGGTGATGCAGGGGCTCATTCCCGAGGCGGCGCGCGCTCCTTCGGCCAATCGCGGGCTCCTTGTGGCCTCGATCCTCGTCTCGCTAGTTCCGACCGCGATCATCCTTGCACTTCTATGGCAGGGCGCGATCAGGCTTCCGGGACCGGAGCGCGTCATCATCGCGGGCGACGACGACGGCCAGCCTGCGGCGAGCCAACAGGCCTCGGCGGTGAGCGCGCCTTCCGTGGAAACGGTTCAGCCGAAGACCGACATCGCTCTCACCGCTCCGGGCCGGATCGAGGCTAAAGCCGGCGAAGAGGTCGCCTTCGACATCACCGTCGACTCGGCCGATGCGCTTCCCGCCCGCAGCGTCATCGCCATACGCGCGATGCCGGAGGGCGCCCTATTCTCGCAAGGCCGGCCTTACGGCGCCACGGAATGGAGCCTCCGGCCCGACGAGATCGGCGATTTGCGGCTGCGTCTGCCCAAGGCACAAAACGTCGGGGCCGACTTGCGCATCGAGCTCATGGCGGCCGACGGCACGATTCTCGCGAGCGCCACGACACGACTCGATGTTGCGCCCGATCCAAGGTCGGCGCTCATACTACGGTCAGAGGAGAGCGGCCGCATCGACGATCTCATGGCGCACGGCCAGAAGATGATCGATGTCGGTTATCTCGCCGGGGCTCGCGCCTATTTCAAGCGCGCCGCGGAAGCCGGCAGCGGCGAGGCCGCGCTCAGGCTCGGCGCCACCTACGATCCAGCCTTCATCGAGAAGATCGGCGCGCAAGGCATCAAGGCCGACCTGAAAGAGGCGCGCGCCTGGTACGAGCAGGCCAAGCAGCTCGGCGTCGAGGGCGCCGAGGAAGAGCTCGCCAAGCTCAAGGAGGACTGGACCAAAAGCAGGGAACCTGCGCCAAAGGTTGAAGCAAGCTCCGCTCCGGCGGGGCTTGCTTCGGCCGAGGCAACCGCTGGGGCTGAAGCTTCAGCCGGCGCTACCGGTGCCGTCAACGCTGCGCCGGCGGCAAGCACGCCGGGCGGCGCGTTGCCCACCGGCAAGGACGAGTGGGTCGCGTTCTTAAGCGCCGCCAATGTGCGGGCGGCTCCGTCCTCCACGGCGGAGACGATCAGGATCGCCGAGAAGGGCACCAAGGTCCGCGCCACGGGGCGCAAGGGCAACTGGGTGCAGGTGACCGACCCTGCCACCGCGGAGACCGGTTGGGTCTATTCGCGCTATGTCGAGACGGCACAGACGCCCGCGCGGTAGTTAAACGCCACAGCGCTCGAACCTCACCCTTAGGACATGGTCAGCTGGTGCGAACCATCCAGGCGAGAAAAGCGAGCGCCGCCCCCTCGCAGATGAGCTGAATGCCGAGCAGGACGCCAAGCACCCATTCCGAGCTGAGCGGCATGTTGGCCCACAGATAGGCGCCGAGCAGGATGCCGACGACGCCGCTCAGGAACACCCAGATCCAACCCATGAACGGTCTGATGTTGAGGGCGAAGATGATCTTGGAGAAGCCCTCGACCACGAAAAACACGATCAGGAGCACCGTCATGATCAGCAGTCCGGCATCCGGATTGCGGAGCAGCAACACGCCAATCAAAATGGCAAGCACCACGGAGATGAGCTGCAGCCAGAAATGCGGCACGTCCCTGGCCCCGATCAGGCCGATGCCCTGCAGGACGCCACTGATGACGAGAACCCAGCCGAGCAGGAACACCAGGGTAACGGAGGCAATATAGGGATAGACCAGCGCCAGAACGCCGGCGACCACCATCAGCACACCCTCAAGCAGATACCACAGCGAATAACGCTTCACCGTCTCGCGCATGGCCTCGCGCATGGCGGCCGACGCTTGTGCCATTGTCATCGCCATTTGAGTGTCCTCCCCTAGCGATTCGAATCAGTTGGTTGCGGGCCCAAGGATACTCCAATGAGAGGTTGAAGGCTGCGCGCGCATACGATTCGCTTCCCCCTGATTCGTCATTGCCGGGCTTGACCCGGCAATCCATTGCACTGGCTTATCCACGCGTGGAGAGGTGACAGCATGGACCAGGACCAGGCGACGCGAAGCGCCATCGGCAAAGCCGCCCGCCGTCTCCTCCCGTTTCTCTGCCTCTGCTATGCGGTGAACTTCCTCGACCGGGTGAATGTCGGGTTCGCCGCGCTCGCCATGAACCAGGACCTCGGGCTTACGCCGTCGATCTTCGGCGCCGGCGCCGGCATCTTCTTCATCGGCTATCTCCTGTTCGAGATCCCAAGCAATCTCGCGCTGCAGAGATTCGGCGCCCGCATCTGGATCGCGCGCATCATGATCAGCTGGGGTCTGGTCGCTTCCGCCATGGCCTTGGTGAGCGGCACGACCGGCTTCTACCTCATGCGCTTTCTGCTGGGCGTGGCGGAGGCGGGCTTCTTCCCCGGCATCATCCTCTATCTCACCTATTGGTTCCCGGCGCCGGAGCGGGCCCGCATCGTCTCGCTGTTCATGGCGGCGGTGCCGCTCGCGACCGTGGTGGGGGGCCCGGTGTCGGGCGCGCTGCTCGAGCTGCACGGGGTCGGCGGTCTGAAAGGCTGGCATTGGCTCTTCGTCATCGAAGGCCTGCCGGCGGTGCTGCTCGGCTTTGTCGCGCTGAAATTTCTCGACGATGGCCCTGCCGAGGCAGGCTGGCTCTCCCAAGAGGAGCGGACGGCGCTCGCCAGCACCCTTGCGGCAGAGGCCGAGGCGACGCGGGCGACTGGCTATGCCGAGCTCGGCCATGCGCTCACCAAGCCGCGCGTGCTTACGCTGGCGCTTCTCTATTTCTGCATCGTGGTCGGGCTTTACGGCATCGGCTTCTGGATGCCCCAGGTGATCCAGAACTTCGGCAAGTCGTCGCTCCAAATCGGCTTTCTCACCGCCATCCCTTATCTCTTCGCCAGCATCGCCATGGTGATTTGGGGATGGCACTCTGACCTCACCGGCGAGCGCATCTGGCATATCGCGCTGCCGCTCTTGCTCGCGGGCGGCGCCTTCGCCTGGTCGGCCTCGGGCGGCCCGCTTCTGACCACCATGGCAGCGCTCACCCTCGCCACGATCGGCATCTACGCGGCAATAGGCACCTTCTGGTCGCTTCCCACCGCAATCCTCACGGGCACCGGCGCCGCGGCGGGGCTTGCGCTGGTCAACGCGACCGGTAATCTCGGCGGCCTTGCCGGGCCGACCATCATGGGCGTGATGAAGGAGGCGACGGGCACCTTCACCAGCGGGCTTCTGTTCCTTGCCGGCGCGCTGGCGCTTGGCGGCCTGATCGCGCTCCTGTTCGGCTATGCCACAAGCGGGAGCGCCCTCGGAAGCCCTCGCGCGAGCGCGCAAGATTTGCCATAAATTCCGCCCGCCGACCGCCGTTCTCCCGAACCAAAGGCAGAGACCTGAAGATGACCGATGAAGCACCGCGCCCGACCAGCCGCCGCACCCTCCTTGCCGGCATGGCGCTCATGGCAACCGCCAGCGCACTGCCGCAGCGGACCAAGGCCGACCCTGCCATGAAACATGTCGTGCTGCTCGGCGACTCCATCTTCGACAACAAGCGCTATGTGGGCGACGGGCCTGACGTCATCAAAGAGCTGAGCGGGGCGCTGCCGCCCGGCTGGCAGGCGACGCTGAATGCGGTCGACGGCTCGACCACGGTCGACATCAAGAGCCAGCTCAAGCTTCTTCCCGACGATGCCACCCATCTCGTAGTGAGCGTCGGGGGCAACGAGGCGCTGCGCAACAAGAACCTCATCGAGGAGAAGGCGAACTCGGTGGCCGAGGTGCTCGACAAGCTCGGCAAGATCAGGGCCGAGTTCCAGACCAACTACCGGGCGATGCTCGACGGCGTGCTGGCGAGGAAGCTGCCCACGGCGGTCTGCTCGATCTACGGGCCGCGCTACCTCAATCCCGATACGCGGAACGTCGCCAGCACGGGGCTCAGCGTCTTCAACGACACTATCACGCGCGAGGCGTTCGCCCGCGGCGTGCCGCTCATCGATTTGAGGCTCATCTTCAACGACGACGCCGACTACGCCAACGACGTCGAGCCTTCGGTCAAAGGCGGCGCCAAGATCGCGAAGGTGATCACCACCCTCGTCACCACCCACGACTTCACGCAGAAGCGGTCTGAGATTTACGTGGGGTAGGGGCCGGCTGCTTGGTGGCCTTGGGCGCCGGCGGAGGGGTGATTTCCGGCGGCGGCGTGGGCTCCTCGCCGGCCGGCTCTTCTTTCACGGCAAGCTCGCTCTTCAACTCGCCCTTGGCGGCCTTGATGCAGATCGCGACGGCCTCCGCCAACGAGGTGGCGTAGGCGTCGGCCTCGGCGTTGGCGTGCAAGGCCCTGACGGCCCCAGAGTCCGGCCCTTCCGCCCAATAGCCGACCAGGATGGTCGTGCCCTTTGGCAGGATGCGCCGGAGCCGCCGCACCAGATAGCGGATGGTGGCGGGGCCCGATCCCATGCCGAGATAAGAGAGACAGACGAGCTTCGCCTCCGTGCCATCGAGCGAGGCGATGTGCGCAGGCGAGATCGCCTCGGGCGGAAGCGCTTTGGCGCCAAGCCCCCGCTTCTTCAGCACCTCGGCGAGCATGGCGGCGGCCGCCTCGTCGAGCTGCGTGCGCCCGCCGATGCAGAGGATGGGCTCCTCGACCACCCATCCCGGGGCAAGCTGGTCGCGCTCGATGACGGGCAGCGCCTCGGTTGCGGCCTCGCCCTCGTCCTCCTCGGCGGCGTTGAGCGAGGCGAGGCCGGTCGCGGCTTCCCCTTCTTTCTCGTGATTGGCCTTTCGCCTCAGTTTCGTGAACCAGCGGCGCGGCTCGAACGTAGAGAGATTGTCGAGCATCTCCCTGACCGTGCCAGCGACCTTCTCGGACTGCTCCGCATCGAGCGTGCCGCGGTCCGCGTCGCGCTCGGCGAGCTTGAGCGCGGGGAGCGTCACCGTGTCGAGATAGGTTTCCAGGCTTTGGTCCTTAAGGGCGAGCTCGGCTTGGTACGTGGTCTCCGCTGCGTCGCCCGCGAGCGCCCGGTGATAGAAGCGCTGCTCAGGGGTGAGCGCAGGCTCATCGCCGAGCAGCACGTCGAAGAACTCCAAGCCCTCGACGTGGCGGCCGAGCACGGCGAGGCAGACGGTCATCGGCATGGCGAGGATCAGGCCGAGCGGGCCCCACAGCCAGGTCCAGAATACGGTGGAGACGATCACGGCGAGCGGAGATACGCCGGTGCCGTGCCCGAACACCAGCGGCTCGACCACCTGACCCATGGTCAACTCGCCCACGACAAAGATGCCGAGCACCCAGAAGAAGCTCGACCAGTCGGGATCGACGGCTGCGGCTACGAACATGGGCAGCGCCGCCGCGATGAACGCTCCGACATAGGGCACGAAGCGCAT
>JBGQMX010000131.1:0-8978 GCA_041500805.1 Methyloceanibacter sp. | reverse complement strand
GTGAAGCTTGCAAGCCGCGCCGGCGAGACGAGCCTCAGGGCAGAGATCACCGAGCGCGTGGCGCCGGGCGTGGTCTACACCACCTTCCATCACCCGAGCACGCAGGTGAACGTGGTGACCACCGAGTTCTCCGACTGGGCCACCAACTGCCCCGAATACAAGGTGACGGCCGTCCAGGTGATGCCGTCGAACGGGCCGTCGGAATGGCAGGAGGAGTATGAGGAGCTCTCGCGCCAGGCGCGGCGGATCGCCGAGCCTCTGGTCGCGGCGGAGTAGACGGCTCGTGCCGCGTATCGTCAGCGTTCCTCGCATCTTAACCGGAGAGCTTGCGCGCCATGTCGCCTGACCGTCTCGTCTATATGGCGAACCAGATCGGCAAGTTCTTCGAGGTGCAGCGCGCCGACGAGGTCGTGCCTGGAATCGCCAATCATATCAAGAAGTTCTGGGACCCCCGCATGCGCCAGGCGATCTTCGCCTATGTCGATGCCGGGGGCGACGGGCTCGATCCTCCGGTGAGGGAGGCGATCCTCCAGCTGAAGGACCACGCCGCCGGGAAGGCGGCACATCCGACGGAAACGAGCTTCCAGGGCACTTAGCCCTAATTCACTTTCGCTCGCGGTAAGCCCCCCACCCGGCGCGCCAGCCGACTTGGCTTCGCCAAGATCGGGGCGCACCGCCCTCCCCACGTCGGGGGAGGGATGGGAGTCTTGAGCCGCCACACGCTCCATCCCTCCCCTTGATGGGGAGGGCAGATCGGCCATAGGCCGAGCCGGGTGGGGTGATGGGCTGGGAGCGGGTAGCCCAATCTGGCCTTGGCCAACGACGGGATGGTAAGAAGCGTTGTGCTGACGCTTTCGCCTGAGGAACTGACGGCCATCAAGCTCAGTCTGCGCGTCGCGACATGGGCGACGATCGTGAGCCTGCCGTTCGGCGTCCTCATCGCCATGCTGCTGGCCCGCGGCCGCTTCTTCGGCCGCTCGCTCCTCAACGCGCTGGTGCTCCTGCCGCTCGTGCTGCCGCCGGTGGTGACGGGCTACGTGCTGCTGCTCCTGTTCGGCCGCCAAGGGCCGCTCGGGCGCTGGCTCGCCGAGACACTCGGCATTGTCTTTGCCTTTCGCTGGACCGGGGCGGCGCTCGCCTGCGCGGTGATGGGCTTTCCCCTGATGGTGCGCGCCATTCAGCTTTCGGCGGCCTCGGTCGACCGCAGGCTGGAGCAGGCGGCGAGCACGCTCGGCGCGAGCCCGCCGCTCGTCTTCCTCACCGTGACCTTGCCGCTGATGGCGCCAGGGATCATCGCTGGCGCTATCCTCGCCTTCGCCCGCGCCATGGGCGAGTTCGGCGCCACCATCACCTTCGTCTCCAACATCCCCGGCGAGACGCAGACGCTCCCCACCCTGATCTATACTTTCACCCAGGTTCCGGGGGGCGATGCAGGAGCGCTCAGGCTGACGCTGATCTCGCTTGCCATCTCACTGACCGCGATCCTCGCTTCAGAGTGGCTGGCGCGGGAGGTCGGCCGCAGGGTGCGCGCCGACTAGCCCACTCAGGGCATGACGGCGACGCCCCAAGGCAGCCGGCCGACCGGCACCGACTTCTCGGCTTTGAGCGTATCGACATCGATCACCGTCAGGTCGTTGGTCAGGCCGTTGGCGACATAGAACTTCTTGCCGTCAGGGCTGAGCTCGCCATGCCAGGGCCGCTGGCCGACCAGGATGTATTCCTTGACCTCCTTGGTCGCGGTGTCGATGACGCCGACGCGATTGGCAGGACCCAGCGCCACGAGGAGCGTCTTGCCGTCCTTGGTGAAGTCCATGCCCACCGGCTGCAATTGCTCGGGCCGCACGCCAGGCACGTCGAAGGTAATTTTCTTGACGACCTTCCAGGTCTTTGGATCGATCACGGAGATGCTGCCCCCAACCTCGGAGGAGACCCACAGCTCCTTGCCGTCGGCGGTGAACTTGGCTTCGCGCGGGCGGCTGTCGACGAGCACGTTGGCGATCAGCTTCATGGTGGCATTGTCGATGACGTGCGCCATGCTCGTGCTCTCGGAGGTGGCGACGGTATATTTGCCATCCGGGCTCACCCCCATGCCCTCGGGCTCGACCCCCACCGGAACCTCGCCCAGCACCTCGCCGCTCTTGATGTCCATGATGGTGACGAGGCTGTCGTCCTCATTGGCGATGTAGATCACCTTGCCGGCCGGATCGATGGCCATGAGCTCTGGGTCCGGGCCGGACTCGAGATGGCGCGACACTTCGAGCGTTTTGGTATCGATCACGTCCATGATGTCGCCGTCGCCGGCGGCAACGAACAGCTCCTTGTTGTCAGGGCTCACGACGATGCCGCGCGGACGCCGCGCAACCTTGATGGTCTTGATGACCTCCAGCGTGTCGCCGTTGACCACGGTGACGGTGTTGTCCTTCTCGTTGGAGACGAAGATGGTCACGGCATAGGCGGGAGCGCTGAGCAGGAGAAGCGCGGTCGCGCACACTGCGGCAGGGATCATGCGGCTCATGGGTCTACCTTTGGTCGATGGTTAGCGAAGCTTGCACTTGGTCTCAGGCTTGTCGATGCCGAGCGTGTCGGTGAGGTTCGTCTCGTGCAGGAAGCCCTCCTGCGGGGAGACCGACACGGGAACGCGGGGCCCGCCACCAAGAATGATCGGCTGCCGCAACTGATGGTCCCAGGTGCGGAAGCTCATCGCCTGTCCCTTGAAGCCCTCGAGCTTGAACTGGTCGGAGAGCAGAAACGCCTTCACCTCGGGAGGGGTGGTCTTGCCCGAGCGCATGATGCCGTCGGTCAGCGCGCGACCGCCAAGCCAGGCCGTGTAGTCACGCTCCACGGGCCGGCGCTTGGCGAGCTTGGGCAGTCCGTTTTGGAAGTGCATGGCGCCGTATTCAGTGTAGGACGGGTCCCAGGCAAGCGCCTGAAGCCCCTGGGTTCCCGCGACGGGCCGAGGCAGGTAGGTCCGGTAGGCCAGATAATCGCCGAACCCCTCATCGGTATTGATGACCCACACCACGTCGTGCTCGGGCGCGCCTTGCGTCTCCATGGGAATTTGCGACTGCACCTGCTGATAGCCTGAGTCCGTATTTCTCGCGCCCGGCGGAAGGTCGTAGACCTTCTCGCCTACGATCTTGCCGCCATAGCGGGCGGCCGAGCGCTTGACTTGGGCGAGGTAGTCTTTGTCGGCCGGGGTATCGCCGCGGATCACGAACCATCTCGGCCACTTCTTCCAAATGAAATACTGGGCCAAAGCGTCGGCGCGCATCGCCCAGTCCGGGATGATGTGGAAGACGTTGGAGCGGCACTGCTCCTGGCGGAGCACCTCGTCGTTGGAGCGGATATTCACGATGATCGAATTCTTGGCCTCGGGCAGGTCGGCCACGGCAAGGAGATCGGGCGCCTCGAGATCGGCGATGATGAAGGCGTCGCCGCCCTTGAGGATCTCTTTCGCCTTGCCCACGACGTCGCCGTTAGCCGGCACGATGGCCTCGACCAGGGTGAACGCATAACCGACGAAGCGTCCCGCCTGATTGGCTTCCTTGATGATGAGGCGCGCCCCCTGAATGCCTTTGTCGAAAATGGGCTTCTCCGAATAGGAGAGCGGCAGCGGCTCCTCATATTCCTTGCCGAGATAGACGATGGGAATGGTGGCCTTGATGGGCGGCTCGCCCTCGTCCGGAGGGGCTTCGGCAGGAGCGGCGGCCGGAGCTTCGGCGCCTTGTGCCGCTGGCGCTTGAGGCACCTCAGCGGCAGCAGGCGGGGTGGCGGATGGAGGAGGAGGCGTCTCAGCAAATGCCGGTGCGAACAAGGCTGAGGCGAGAAGACCCAAAGCCGCCAGGACGAAAATCCGCTTGGGGCTTTGACGCAAACGACGGACCAATACACTCGACATAGGTGAAAGCTTTGCTCTTGTGACGCTCGCGACGATCAGAGATTGAAGGGCGCCGCCACGATCCGCGAGACAAGCGGCAATCCGGGCCGCAATTTTCCAGACCTGCCGTCAAATGGCAATGCGCACTGCACAATTTAGCAAAGCGGCTGCCAAGACTAAGCAGCTGAAATTTCCCGATATATAGGCCCTTAGCAATCGGCCTTCCAGGTCATGGTAATCTTTATGCCACCCCCTGGTGGCGAAGTTCGCCCGCGGGAACGGACGCTGGCGGTCTTGAAGCAAGCGAAAAAGCCGCCAAGCCCAGCGGGCTTGACGGCCTTTTGCAAACCAATCCTCGCCCCGGGAACCGGGGCCGCCAACTATTGCGGGGGCGGCGGCGGCGGCGGGTTGAGAGAGCTCGGGTTCACCGAGCGGATGAAAGCAATGATTCTCCACAAATCGTCGCTGGTCTTGATGATGTCGCCGAAGGGCGGCATGGGACCCACTATAGTCTCCGTCCTGACGCGGGTGTAACCCTGCTTCTGCAGCTCAACGGAGCCCAAGGTCACCAAGCGGAACAGCGTGTCGTCGTCCCTACCGTACACCCAGGTGTCGTTGGTGAGCGACGGACACATGCCGCCGCCGCCGCCGCCGCCATGGCAACCATTGCAGCCGGCGGAGAGAAACCTGTGGTGAGCCTCCTCGGTGATGGAAGCGATGTCAGCATTGTAGGGGTTCTTGAGCTCGCCTTTAGGCGTGCTGGCGACGAGGTCCCGCGGGGGCGTGACGGGCCCGAGCATCGGACCGCCTGGTTGGGCGGCGCCGCCGCCCGGCTTTTCGTCGCCTGATGCGCCCGCGGCCGGAACCGGGTGGGTGCCAAGAGGAGGCGCATCGGCCGGAGGAGTCGGCGAAGTGTCGTGGTTGTCGTCGACGGCCCAGGCGTTCCACGCGCCTGCGCCTAAGGCCCCGATAAAAGCGATGGTCAAAACCCCAGTGATGATTTTCCGCACAGTTTCGTTTCCTTACCCTAGTTGCCTTGTTGGTTGAGCTTGTCGAAAAAGATAGCCGATATCAATGAGTTTCAGTCGATTGCCGTCGGGCACGCACCAGGAATCGAGCGCATATTGCGTCTCTTGGCGTGCCGTGTCGTGGAAAACAACATTGGGAAACCAGCCATCGTCCTGCCATCCGCGCGTCGGACGCACGCCGTCGAGAACGAGGTGGAGATCGGGACCGCGACGAGGATCCGCGACCGTGAATACCCCTGCCTCGGAGCGCCTGGGAGAATTTCCTTCCGCGAAGGCCGCCTTCCCCCCAATGCTTGGCGGCCTGACAAATGTCATAGCGCACATCACGCGCGCGGCGATAGCGGCCGTAAGGCAGGGCGGCATTTTGGCTTCCGCGAAGGTTAATCCTTAGATATCAATTTGTTACGTCGAAGTCCATGCCGTCGAAGGTGTAGCGGGGCACCTGCGTCCAGATGCCATCCTCCTGGACCGGCACCTTGTGGATCTTGACGTCATCAACGTTAAGTTGTCCGCCCTTCTGGTTCACCCAGAAATCGATGTCGTAATACTCGTCCGTGCTGCCGGGTTTGCGGAAATCGGTGCAGACGAAATACTGCCCGTTCTTCTTCAGATGACGCACCGGCTGGTGGATCTCGACGAAGTCGAGCGGGATGGTCTCGCCCGTCTTGTCGTCCTTGATCTCGAGAGCGCCATTGGCGTCCTTGTGGGTGGCGATGTAAGTGTGGATGGCGCTCATAACCTGCCAGCCGCGGGTGATTTCCGCGTCACCGGGATGCTCCGACACCGGCAGCCACCACCAGGCAACCGGCATGCGCGTGATCATGATCCAGCCGTCGCCTTCTTGCTTCGGACCCTTCTGCACCCTGATATCCATGAGCTTCAGCTGATCGCCGTCAGGCTTGAACCAGAAGTCGATGGCGTATTGCTTCTTCGCCTCGTCCTTGTCGTGGAAGATGACATTGGCGAACCAGCCATAGCCCTCCATGCCGCGCACGATCTTGACCTTCTCGAACACGAGGTTGAGATCGGCGTCGAGCTTGGGGTCATGGAAGACGAAGGCGCCGTCCTTCGACCGCTCGGCGATCACCTCGTCGACCCTCTTGTCGACGTCCTCCTCGGTGAACTCCTTGCTGCTCTTGGCCTCGGAGGCGGCCGTTGCGGAGTCTGCCGTGGGACTTGACGCGTCCTCGGCCACGGCGAGGGAAGGCGCATAAAAGCAAAGGGCCACGGCAATCGCCGTGGCCCGTGCAACGAAGAGACTGCGTTCAAGGCAGCGGACGTTCATTGGCTCGACGTCCCCTGCCCCTTCTCCGGCGCGGGAGAAGGCTCGCTGGCGGCGGCTTTCGCCGCGCCGAGCACCATGATCGCCTGTGCGGACTCGATATTCCCGTTCATCTCCGCAACGTCGGTGGCGGTCTGCCCCTGATCGTTCTTGAGGCTCGCGTCGGCGCCTGACTCCATCAGGAGGCCGATCATCGGCGGGTTGTTGTGGGTCGCGGCAATCATCAAGGCGGTCACGCCCTTCGTCGACTGGGTGTTGACGTTGGCGCCGCGCTCGATGAGGCCTTTGGCGATGTCGATGGGGCGGGTGCTGCTCGGAAGGAACATGGCCCCTTCGGCCGGCGCGGTCTGCGCCGCGGTAACCATCAGCGGCGTGAGCCCTTCGGCGCCCGACGGCTCGTTCACCTTCGCGCCGGCTTCTATCAGCGCCTTGGCCGCCTCGTAATTGTCGTCGGCGATGGCGAGCGGAAGCGACCTATAGCCTTGTGGGCCCGGCTTCTCGATGTCGGCGCCATGCTCCAAGAGCACTTTGATCGAGGGCACATGGTCGCGGGAGGCCGCCGCAATCAGCGGCGTCGTGCCGTCGCTCTTGGCCAGATTGACGTCGGCCCCGAGCTCGATCAAGAGCTTGATCATATCGTCATGGCGCTGCCGCGCGGCACTTAGCAGCGGGGTCCAGCCTTGATCGTCGGCCTGGTTGACGTCGGCGCCCTTGCCGACCAGGAACTTGACGCGGTCGAGATCGTTGGCGATGACCGCGTTGCTCAGCTCCTGGGTGATGTCGGCGCCGGCGGCAAGCCAGCCCTCGACCTTCTCCTTGGTGACTATCTGGTCGGGCGCGGCGAGGTCGGGACGCGCCTTGAAGTCCTCCTGCGTCACCTCGAGATAGGCGCCGTGGGACGGAAGGTCGCCCTGCACCAGGCACCGGCTGCACCGCACCAGCGGCACGCCGTAGTCTTTCAGGATCTTCTCGATCTCGTCCTTCTTGTCCTCGAGAGCGAATTCAAGCATGTATTTCAGGAAGGCATCGGTCTTGCGCACGCCGATGGCGAGGTCAAACTCGAGCGGAATCTTATCTTCCATGAGATTGACCGGCAGGATGGTGATTGGGGCACCCTTCGACTTGACCCAGCCGGCAAATGGTCCCCAGACGGCGGCGATATCGAGATCGCCATCCACCACCTGCTGGACCTGATACCAGGGCTGATGCTCAGGGTTCAGGTCAGCGTCGTGGGTGAGGACATGCAGCGATACGTTGTTGATGATGCCGTGCTTCGCCAGTACGTCGCGAATGCCTGAGGTCTGAAAGACGCCGATCTTCAGCTCTTTAAGCTTCGGATCGTCAAGGCTCTTGATGTCGATGCCTTTGTCATCGCGAAAGGCAAGGACATAGGTCGTGCGATAGATCGGGTTGGTGGTGAGAAGGGATCCGTAATTGGCAGGGATGTCGATCATCACGTCGCACATGCCCGCATCGAAGGTCTGCCGTGTCATCGCCCGTTCGAGAAAGGGACGCCAGTAAAAGCTGACGCGCGCACCGGTGGCCTCGCCAAGCACGTTGGCGATTTTGTTCTCGAGGCCCTCAAACTTGTCATTGGAGAAAGGCATGTTGCCGGGGTCGGCGCAAACCCTGAGCGTCTGCAGCTTTTTGGCCTTGAAGGCAACCTTGGCCGCGGCCCGGACGGCAATCTTCTCGCTCGGAGTGAGCTCCTCGAACTCCTTGCTGAGATCCCGCCGCAGCTCCTTGGCGGCGAGAGCCGGTCCTAACGCCCAGCCAGAAACGGCAAGACAAAGCGCGAAAGTCAGGATGCGCACGAACATGGGACAAGGGCTCTTGTTTCGCGTGGCATTTGCGTGGTTTTGGGGGAAGCGCGGAGGCTTCTCACACTGGCGCTCGCCCGCTTCGACGGCGGTACGAACAACCCCTATATAAGGAAATGACGCCCGATGCCGCAAGGGCATCGGGCGCCTATTAGTCTAGAAGATTCCGCTTATTCAAAAACGCGGAAGACGTTCAGCTCACCGCCCGCGGGGATATTGGCCAGGCCAGCAGCCTTGGTCATAGCCGTCGCGCCGATGGCGCCGAACTTGTCGGTCAGGTCAAGATGAGCCGCGACCGGGACACCGATCCAACCACCGATGCCGGAATAGACACCGACATACTGATGACCACCGGTCTTATAGGTGATCGGGTTGGCGATGATGCCGGAACCAAGCTTACGGCTCCACAGGATCTTGCCTGAGGCACGATCAAGAGCGCGGAAGTCACCGCCCAGGCTGCCGTAGAACACGAGACCACCGTCGGTGTTCAACGTGCCGCCCCAGTTCGGATACTGGTCCGGGACCTCCCACAAGGTCTTGCCCGACAGCACGTCGAACTTCTTGACCTTGCCAGTGGTGCCCTTCACTTCAGGATACATGTACACGTTGGCGAACACGTAAACCGTGCCCTGGTTCGTGTGCGTGCGCTCCTGAGGCTCAAGCTCCATGCACCAGTTGTTGGTGGGCATGTAGAAGATGTTCGGCTCCTTAGGATCGACCGAACCAGGCTGCTGGTCTTTGCCGCCCATGGCTGATGGGCAGGCCTCGACGTTGCGACCACGCTCAAGTGGAGAGTGCTCTTTCACCTTGACCGGACGGCCGGTCTTCATGTCGATCTTCTCGGCCCAGTCCACCGTCACGTATTTGTTGGCGCGGAGCAGAGTGCCGTCAGTGCGGTCGAGCACATAGGCAAAGCCGTTACGGTCGAAGTGCGTCAGAGCCTTAACCTTCTTCCCATCGATGTCCATGTC
>JBGQMX010000130.1:0-9235 GCA_041500805.1 Methyloceanibacter sp. | reverse complement strand
TCCTGCGCAAGGCCGCTGAACGAACCGTCGACGGTCTCTGGGACACCGTCGGTCGCCTCATTGATCTCTTCGAGCCCGAGGAATGCGCCAACTACTTCGCCGCCGCTGGATACAATCCGGATTAAGGCGAATCCGCTCTAGACCGCCGACGCCTTTCGACGATCGGGCTCCGTCGGGCTTAGGCCATCGGACGTCGTCCACCCCCCGACGCTACCCATAGCCGCTGAGCGGTGTGTGGGAGCGTGGGGATAGGCGGGACGACGGCGACGGCGCGCGTACAGGTTGGCGGAGGGGAAGGGATTCGAACCCTTGAGACGGTTACCCGCCTACACACTTTCCAGGCGTGCGCCTTCAACCACTCGGCCACCCCTCCTTTAGGAAAGCAAGGCGCGCACTATAACGAAGCGACCTTCCCGTTCAATACGCCTCAAAGTTCCAATCCCTGCCCCCAGCCGGGACGGCTTGGAAGGTCAGGGGTGTCTCCTATAGGCATGGAATTTGGCATCAAACGATGATAGATATGTGCCGTCACAAGCGAGGGCTTTCAACATGCGCACGACGCTGGCGCTCGACGATGAATTGCTGGCCAAGGCCGAGGCCTTCACCGGCCTGAAGGAGAAATCCGCCCTGGTCCGCGAGGCGCTCAAGGCGCTGATCGAGCGGGAGAGCGCGCGGCGCCTGGCGCGGCTTGGCGGCAGCGAGCCGGGTCTTGTTGCGCCTCCACGGCGGCGGCAGAGACCCGCGTGATCCTGGCCGATACGTCAGTCTGGGTCGACCATCTGCGGAAGGGCGATCAAGCACTGGCACGGCTGCTCGACAACGGGATGGTCCTGGCGCACCCCTTCGTGATTGGCGAGCTTGCGCTCGGAAATTTGCGGCAGCGCGATTTTATCCTCACTGCCTTGCAAGACTTGCCGCAGGCCGTCGTCGCCACGGGGCAAGACGTGCTGCTATTCATCGACCAGCATGCGCTCGCAGGCATCGGCTATGTCGATGCGCATCTTCTCGCCGCCGTTCGATTGACCGCAGGTGCGACATTGTGGACGCGCGACAAGCGCTTGCTTGGGGTCGCCCAACGGTTGGACCTGGCGGCTGGTCCGCCGGCTAAGCTCACGCAATCCTGAAGCAGCTCTGATTTGAACACGGCGCGGCAATGGCTTATGTAAGCGGAACGCGCTCATCAGTCACGAATGGCCATGCTCACGCTCTTACGCATCTTTGGCGTCTGGCTTCTGTTGCTTGCCATGGTCGCCGCCGTTATCGACGCCACCAAAAGCCTGGCGGGGGGCGGCGCGTGGGTGGTGACGCCCATGGGGGAGCAATGGGCGGCGCTCAGCCCTGACAGCCTTGCGGCGGCGAAGGCGGCGGTCGAGGCCAATGTCGGCACGTTTCTGTGGGACCCGGTGATCACCACCATCCTGCATGCGCCGACTTGGGTCGTGTTCGGCATTCTCGGCGTGCTGCTCTATTGGCTTGGGCAGAAGCGGAAGCCGGTCGAAGTGTTCATCAACTAGAGCCTGATCCGGAAAAGTGGGAACCGGTTTTCCGAAAAGATCATGCTCAATTAAAAGCGTTCATCAATTCGGGGGAATTTGGCGCCTGCCACGGAGGTCTCTATGTTCACCCTGAAGCGCAAACCCCTGTCGATACCAGCGCCCGGCGAGGCGCTGCCCGGCCGGCCGCAACCCATTCCGACGGCCAAGACCCATTTCGTGAGCGGGGCCGCTCTCAAAGGTCCTTATCCGCAAGGCGCGCAAACCGCGCTGTTCGGGCTCGGCTGCTTCTGGGGCGCCGAGCGGAAGTTCTGGCAGATCCCAGGCGTCTCTGTGACGGCGGTCGGCTATGCCGGCGGGCTCACGCCGAACCCGACCTATGAGGAGGTCTGCTCTGGGTTGACCGGCCACAACGAGGCGGTGCTCGTCGTCTACGATCCCGCGCGCGTCAGCTACGAAGACCTCCTCAAGACGTTCTGGGAGAGCCACAACCCGACCCAAGGCATGCGCCAGGGGAACGACGTCGGCACGCAATACCGCTCAGGCATCTACTACACGACCGACGAGCAGCGGCGCGCCGCCGAGGCATCGAAGGAGGCCTACGCCCGTGCGCTGCAAGCGAGCAGGCTTTCCCCCATCACCACGGAGATCCTGCCGGCGCCCGAGTTCTATTTCGCCGAGGACTACCACCAGCAATATCTCGCCAAGAACCCGCACGGCTATTGCGGGCTCGGCGGCACGGGCGTCTCCTGCCCGATCGGCACCGGCGTTCAAAGCGGGGCCTAACGTCTAGCTGCGGATGAAGCCGACAATGTCCTTGGTCTTGGCGAGGATCGGATCGGCGATGGCGTGCGCCCGGCGCGCACCATCGGCAAGAATGCGGTCGATCTCCACGGGGTCCGACATCAAGCGGCGCATCTCATCGCCGATGGGCGTGAGCCTGCTCGTGGCAAGCTCGGCCAGCGCCTCCTTGAACTTGGAGAAGGTCGCGTCGCCGAACTCGCGCAGCACCTGATCCTTGCTTGTCTCGGCAAGCCCCGCATAGATGCCGACGAGATTGTCGGCCTCTGGCCGGCTCTCCAGGCCCTTGACCTCCGACGGCAACGGCTGCGGGTCGGTCTTGGCCTTCCTGATCTTCTTAGCGATGGTCTCGGCATCATCGGTGAGGTTGATGCGCGTCATGTCGGACTCGTCGGACTTCGACATTTTCCTGCTGCCGTCGCGCAAGCTCATCACCCGCGTGGCGGGGCCCGTGATGAGAGGCTCGGGCAGCGGGAAGAAGCCGTCCGGGTAATCTTCCTGCGCGATCGTCTTGGCGAAATCGTTGTTGAATTTCTGGGCGATGTCGCGGGCAAGCTCGAGATGCTGCTTCTGGTCCTCGCCCACCGGCACGTGGGTCGCGTGATAGAGCAAAATGTCGGCGGCCATCAGGTTCGGGTAGACATAGAGCCCGGCCGACACGTTCTCGCGGTCCTTGCCCGCCTTCTCCTTGAACTGCGTCATGCGGTTGAGCCAGCCAATGCGGGCGACGCAGTTGAAGATCCAGGCGAGCTCGGCATGGCCGGAGACCTGGCTCTGATTGAAGATGATCTGGCGGGTGGGATCGATGCCCGAAGCGATGTAGGCCGCCGCCACCTCGCGGGTGTTGTGGGTAAGCTCGCCGGGGTCCTGGAACAATGTGATGGCGTGGAGGTCGACCACGCAATAGAGGCACTCATGCTCGGCCTGCAGCGCCACGAAGCGCGTGATGGCACCGAGATAATTGCCGAGATGCAGATTGCCGGTCGGCTGCACGCCCGAGAAGACGCGGGTCTTGGTTTTCTGCCTGGTCTCTTGCATTGGCGGGTTATGGCTTGGGCGCGGGGCGGGCGCAAGCTCTCGCCCAGCACCTCACGCACCGCGAGCATGATCGGTCCTAGCCGCAGGCGGCTTCCATCTCGCGGATCTGCTCGGCGATGGCCACCATCCGCTGGGCCATGGCGAAGTGCAGCCGCTCGACCATGCGACCCTCGACCACGATCACGCCCTTCTTTTCGTTCTCGGCCTGACCAAAGGCATCGATCACTTTCCGCGACCAATCGACCTCCTCCTCGGTCGGCGAGAAGATCTCGTTGCACGGCCCGACCTGGCTCGGATGGATCAGCGTCTTGCCGTCCATGCCGAGGGTGCGGCCGCGCTCGCATTCCTCGCGCAAGCCCTCCTCGTCCATGAACTCGTTATAGACCCCATCGATGATGTCGAGGCGATAGGCGCGCGCGGCGACGATGGTCATGGCGAGCCACGGCACCACGGCGAAGCGGTTGTGCACCGCGCGGGCGCGCGATTCCTTGAGAAGATCGTTGGTGCCCATGACGAGGCAGCAGAGACGGTTCTCGGCATAGACCGCGGTCGCGGCGATGGTGCGCGCATTGAGGATGGCCATGGGCGTCTCCATCATGGCCCACAGCCTGATCTTCTCGGCGGCATGCACGCCTTGCAGGATCTTGGCGACGCTGATGATGTCGCCGGCATGCACCACCTTCGGCACGAGGATCGCGTCAGGCTCGGCCGTGCAGGCGGCAAGCAGGTCCTCGGTGCCCCATGGGGTCTCGAGCGCGTTGACCCTGATCACGATCTCGCGGCCGCCATAGCCGCCTCCTCTGACCGCGGCGCAAACCCGATCGCGGGCAAGCGCCTTGGCGTCAGGGGCCACGGCATCCTCGAGATCGAAGATCAGGGCGTCGGCAGGGATGGTCTTGGCCTTCTCGAGCGCCCGCTCGTTGGAGCCCGGCATATAAAGCACGCTGCGGCGCGGCCGGCCTTGCATGGTGGAGCTCCCCTCGCATTTGCTGCAGCGCAGCATAAACGAGGTGCGGCCGTTCACCAAATGCTCCGGACTACGGCACCCCAGGGCTCAGGCGCCCATGCCCTTCATCATCCCATGTCCTTGATCAGGTCGCGAAATTTGGCGGCGCCGAAGAGCTCGGCCGCGCCGAGATAGACCACGAGGCCGAGGCCTACGAGGGCAATCAGGGCAATCGCCTGGGCAGCCAAGCCGCTCGCCGGCTGAAACCATGGATCGAGGAGTTTGACGAGGGCGTAGACGACGACGCCCATCACCGCACTTGCGGCAGAGATGCCGGCAAAGCGGCGGCGGAAGACTTGATCGGGGGCGAAGCCTCCGCGGCGCTTCAGCGTGGCCACGAGCAACCCGACATTGATCCAGCCCGACAGCATGGTGGCGATGGCGATGCCGACGGCGCCAATAGCCATGAACAGCGTGAAGCTCAGCACGATGTTTGACGCCATGCTGATGCCGGCAAAGATCATCGGCGTCTTGGTGTCCTCGCGGGCGAAGTAGCTCGGATGCAGCACCTTGATCAGCACATAGGCCGGGAGGCCGAGCGCGAGCGCCGCAAGCATCCCGGCGGTGGCGTTGGTATCGACGGCAGTGAAGGCGCCGCGCTCGAACAGCACGCGCATGATCGGCTCCGCAGCGACGAACAGCGCGACGGCGGCAGGCATGGTCAAAAGGAGAGCAAATTCGAGCGCGCGGTTCTCGCTCGAAAGCACGGCTGCGTGGTCGCCGGAGCGGAGCTTGTGGCTGAGATCGGGCAGCAGCACGACGCCGATGGCGACGCCGATCACGCCGAGGGGAAGCTGGAAGATGCGGTCGGCATAATAGAGCCAGGACACGACCCGGTCCTGGAGCGTGGCGATGATGGTCGAGATCACCACAGTGATCTGGGCCATGCCGCCGGCGACGATGCCGGGCGCCGCAAGCGCCATCAGCCGCTGCATGTCAGGGGTAAACCGCGGGCGCTCCACAGGCACGCGCATGCCGAATTTGGCGGCAGCGAAGCCGAGCACCAGCACCTGGAGCAGCCCGGAGGCGGCGATGCCCCAGGCGAGCGCCACCCCCGCTGTGCTCTGATCGCTGTTGCCTGAGGCCACAAGCGCCAGCAGCACGCCGATCAGAACGACGTTGAGCAGCGTGGGCGCCAGCGCCGCGATGGCAAAGCGGCCGAGCGCGTTGAGGACGCCGGTATAGAGCGCCACCAGCGACATGCAGACGAGATAGGGAAGGGCGATGCGTGCCAGCATGACGGCAAGATCGAACTTGGCCGGATCGCTGGTGAAGCCCGGCGCAAGCAGAAGCATGAGCCAGGGCATGGCGATCTCGCCGAGAACCGTGAAGGCGACAAGCACAAGGCTGAGGCCGGCAAGAGCCTCTCCGGCGAAGGCCCGCGCCGCGTCAGGCCCGTCGGCGTGAAGGCGTTTGGCGAAAAGCGGGATGAAGGCCGCATCGAAGGCGCCTTCAGCGAACAGGCGGCGGAACATGTTGGGGACGCGGAAGGCGACGAAGAAAGCGTCGGCCGCGGTGGAGGTGCCGAGCACGGCGGCGATCAGCACGTCGCGCACGAAGCCGAGCACGCGGCTCAGGATGGTCATGCCCCCGACAGTGGCGAAGCCGCGATAAAGCTTCATCAAGCAGGCAGCAGTGCCGCGTCGTGGCGCGCCTGGAGCGCCTTCATCAGGCGCTCGCGGATGGCGGCCTCGCGACTCGAGCTCGTGATCTTCTTGCCGGTGAGATCGGTCACGTAGAAGACATCGACCGCCTTCTCGCCGAAGGTGGCGATATGCGCCGAGGCGATGTCGAGATTCAGGTCGGAGATTTCCCGCGTCACGTCATAGAGCAGGCCCGGACGGTCGAGCCCGTTGATCTCGATCACCGTGAGCGCATCGGACAGCGTGTTGTCGATCACCACTTGCGGCTCGACCTTGAAGGCCGAGAGCTTCGCCTTCGGCTTTCGCTTGGTGGAGACCACCTCGGATAGGCGCGCCTCGCCCTTGAGCAGCCTCTCGATGGTCACGGCGATGCGCTTGGCGCGCCGCTCCTCGTCCTCGGCATGGTCGAACTCGCGCTCGAGATGGATGGTGTCGAGCGCCATGCCGTCGCGTGTGGTCGAGATCTGGGCATCGACGATATTGGCGCCGGCGCCGGTGCAGGCGCCCGCCACCATGGCGAGCACCCGCGGATAGTTCGGCGCGAGCAGCGTGATCTCGGTCACGCCGCGGAAGGCGTCGGTGGCGATGTGGGTGACGAGCGACTTGCGCTGCGCCTCGGCGTCACGGATCAGCTTGGCGTGCTCGGCGATGACGTCGAGGTCGGTCCGGAGCCAATAGGACGGATAGTGGCGATCGATGAAGTGCTCGAGGTCCTGCTTCGGCCAGCCGGCAAGCCTCTCGCGCAGCGCATCCTGGGTGCGGGCCACACGCTCGCTGCGGCTCAAGGTCAGGTGCCCGCCGCCGAGCAGCGGCTCGGTCTCGAAATAGAGCGTGCGCAGCAGCTGGCCCTTCCATCCGGTCCACACCCCAGGGCCCACGGCGCGGATGTCGGCGACGGTGAGCAGAAGCAAGAGTTTCAGCCGCTCCCGGCTCTGCACCAGCGCGGCGAAATCGTGCAGCGTCTTGGGATCGTTGAGGTCGCGGCTCTGGGCGAACAGGCTCATAGCGAGGTGATGCTCGACGAGCCAGGCGGCCGTCTCGGTCTCCGACGGCGTGAGGCCAAGGCGAGGGCCCAACTCGCGGGCGATGCGCGCGCCGACGATGGAATGGTCCTCGTCGCGGCCCTTGGCGATGTCGTGCAGAAGCGTCGCAACGAACAGGGCGCGGCGGTTGTCGATGGTGCGGACGATCTCGCTCGAGACCGGGTGCTCGGTGGCGTAGCGGCCGCTCTCGATGCCGGAGAGGAAGCCGATGGTCCGGATCAAATGCTCGTCCACGGTGAAGTGGTGATACATGTTGAACTGCATCATCGAGACGACGCGCCCGAAATCCGGGATGAAGCGGCCAAGCACGCCGGCCTCGTTCATCTTGCGCAAGACGCACTCGGGATCGCGCGCCTCGGTGAGGAGGCGCATGAACAGGCGGTTGGCGGTCGGGTTGGCGCGGAGATTGTCGTCGATCAGGCGGAAATTGGCGCGCACCTGACGCAGCACCTCTGGCGAGAACGAGGCGTGATGCTCGTCGGCGAGAACGAACAGCCGGATGAAATTCACCTTGTCCTTGGCAAAGGCGTCCTTGTCGACGGCGGAGATGCGGCCATTCTCGATGCGGAAATCCGAGGTGCGCCTGAGCTTGGCGCGGCGGCGCCAGCTGAAGGGGGCAAGCAGCGTGTCGAGACTGGGCAACGACTTCAGCTGCTTCATCTCGAGCGCCGAGCAGACGATCCCGGTCAGCTCGCCGACCTCTTTGGCAACGAGGAAATAGTGCTTCATGAAGCGCTCGACGGCGCTCAAGCCGGCATGGCCGCGATAGCCGAGCCGCTCCGCCATCAGCTGCTGCACGTCGAAGCTCAAGCGCTCCTCCGGCCGCTCGGTGAGGAAGTGCAGTTGACAGCGCACCGTCCAGAGGAAGCTCTCGCAGCGGCGGAAGCTCCGATATTCGTGGGCCGAGAAGACGCCGGCCTCGACGAACTCCGCTTCCGCCTTGTCGGGATAGAGGTGCTTGGCAAGCCAGTGCAGCGTGTGCAGATCGCGCAAACCGCCCTTGCCGTCCTTGATGTTCGGCTCGATGAGATAGCGCGAGGCGCCGGCGCGGGTGTGGCGGGCGTTCTGCTCGGCAAGCTTCGCCTCGATGAAGGGGCGCGCATTGCCCTCCAGCACCTCTTTCCGGAAGCGGCGGTGAAAATCGGCATAGAGCGCCTCGTCGCCGAGGATCAGCCGCGCATCGAGAAGCGCGGTGCGGATGGTCATGTCCGAGTGGCTGAGACGCACGCATTGGTCGATGGTGCGGGTCGCGTGCCCGACCTTGAAGCCAAGATCCCAGAGGAGATAGAGCATGTATTCGGCGACGCTCTCGCCCCAGGCGGTCTGCTTGTAGGGAAGCAGGAACAGGAGATCGATGTCGGAGCCGGGGGCGAGCAGCCCGCGCCCATAGCCGCCTTGCGCCACGACGGCCATGCGCTCGGCGATCGAGGGATTTTCGGCGCGATAAATGTGGGTGGTGGTGAAATCGTAGGCGAGCCTGATCAGCGCGTCCTGGAAGGCCGACAGGCCGGCGGCGCAAGCCCTGCCGTCGCCATCCTCCTCAAACTGGCGCCTGGCGGCCTCCCGCGCCTCGTCGACGAGCAGGCGCAGGCGCTCGACGAGTGCCATGCGGAGCGAATTATCCTGCCCGGAATAAGCGTGGGCAAGCTGCGACGCCTCCTGACGCAGGAGGTCGGGGTCGAAATAGGGCGCTTGTCTCGGTGCGGGCTGGTCCATGGCGAACTCGCCTATTCCTAGCATATCAATGGATGTTGGCTTGGTAGAGCCGACGCCTCTATCCCGAAGGCAGCGGATTTCTTGAAATTAATCCCCACGTCTCAGAACCGTCTTCAGACGCCCGCGCTCCAACTTCAAGCAGCAATCGCTTGGCGGTATTTTCATCAGCACCGATCACATGGGCGAGGGTCTCCAGCTTGCGCCATGAGAATCGTTTGTCCTGCAGCATTCTTGTTAACAGGTCTTGTCGAGCTGCATCTAGCCGATCCGCGCGTCGAGATTTCAAATATTCGGTAAACAGAACGGTCGACAGCGAACCCACGATTGCTCCGAGCAAGGTTCCGATAACTACCCATCCTTCTGCACTCATGTGAACCTCCGCAAGGGTCAGAATCCGGTAATTTGCTTTAGTCGGTATAAGGCTTCGAGCGCCTCCTTGGGCGTCATGGCGTCGGGGGAAAGCGCGGCCACAGCCTGTTCGAGCCGCGAGGCCGT
>JBGQMX010000129.1:0-9301 GCA_041500805.1 Methyloceanibacter sp. | reverse complement strand
GGCAAGCGACAGGCCAACGACCCCGAGGATCACGAGCGCGAGCGAGGCCATCTTGAACAAAGTGAGCGGCTCGCGGAAATAGGCGATGCCGATTGTGGCCGCGAGCGCCGTGCCGACGCCCGACCAGACTGCGTAGGCCATGGACAGATCGAGCCGCTTCAGCGCGAGCACCACGGCAAGGGCCGAGAAGACGTAGAACACCGGAACGGCGATGGAGGGGAGCAGCTCGGAGAAGCCTCGGGAGAGCTTCATCGAGGTGATGCCGGCGACCTCGAGCAGGATGGCGGCGAAGAGCAGGATCCAGGGCAAGGCTTTATCGAGCATGCGGCGACTCGAAGGACGGTACACTCCGTCCTCAACAGCGAAATTGCGTGACGCCATGATGACAGCGCTTTGTCGGCCCCGAAGGCGCCTCACAGCAACTCGAGCGGGCGGGGGCCGCGCGGGGGAGGGAAGGCGTGGTCGAGCTCGGCGAGGTCGGCATCGGTGAGCGCGATGTCGAGCGCCGCGCGGTTCTCCCGCACATGCGCCTCGTTCGCGGCTTTAGGGATCACCATCATGTCGGTCTGCGTGAGCACCCAGGCGAGCGCGATCTCAGCCGGCGTTGCGCGGTGGCGGACGGCGACCGACGTGAGCGCCCGCTCGCGCAACAGCCGGCCCTGCTCGATCGGCGAATAGGCCATGATCGGCACGCCGCGCCCACGGCACCAGGGCAGCAGGCCATATTCGATGCCGCGGCGCCGCAAATTGTAGAGCACCTGATTGGTGGCGCAGGCGTCGCCGCCGGGAAGCGCAAGAAGCTCCTCCATGTCGCCGACGTCGAAATTGCTGACGCCCCAATAGCGGATGGCGCCCGCCTCGATCAGCGCCGCAAAGCCTTGAAGCGTCTCCTCGAGGCCGATGCGCCCGCGCCAATGCAGGAGATAGAGGTCGATGCGGTCGGTACGGAGCCGCTTCAGGCTCCGCTCGCAAGCGGCGATCGTGCCCGAGCGCGAGGAATTCTCAGGCAGCACCTTGGTCACGAGGAAAACCTCCTCACGCCGCCCTGCGATGGCCTCGGCCACGACCTCCTCGGCGCCGCCATTGGCGTACATCTCGGCGGTATCGATCAGCGTCATGCCGAGATCGAGGCCAAGTCGAAGCGCCGTCACCTCCTCCTTGCGCGTCCGCGCCGTCTCGCCCATGGCCCAGGTGCCTTGCCCGAGTTGCGGCACGGCTTCGCCGGAGGGGAGCGTCACGGTGAGGAGTTGGGAAGCTGCCATAGAATACGTCATCCCGGAGAAAGCCGGGATCCAGCGCGCTTTCGATTGAGACCGTCCAATCTGGATTCCGGCTTGCGCCGGAATGACGCGCGTGCGGGCTTACGCCTTCTTTGCCGCGGCCGGCACCGCGCGGTCCCGCTCCTCTTTGCGCGAATGGAGCTGGAAGGCGACGATGAGCAGGAACACGCCGAACACGAGCGCGTAGGCGCCGATCCACAGCGTCAGCACCACGGCGCCAATCAAGGGCTCGATGACCAGAAGGATGCCGAAGATGACCGAAGCGATGCCGCCCAGCGCAAGCCACCAGCGGCCGTGATCGATGTTGAGGGTGAAGGCGGCGCTCAGCATGAGCACCCCGGAGACGAACGCCCAAACAGCGATGATCCAGATCAGCGCCACAAGCGTGATCGCCGGCCAGAGAAAGGCGACGACGCCCGCCGCGAGATCGACGATGCCTTCGAGGATGAGCAGGCCCCAGCGCTCGCCGTTCCGCGCCGCCTTGATGCCCGAGACGATGGCGAACACGCCGTCGACCAGCATATAGGCCGAGAACAGGATGACGAACACCTCGAAGGCGACGCCCGGCGTCAACAGGCAGATCAGGCCGAACAGGATACCCAGGATGCCGCGCAGGCCTACCGCCCACCAGCTATCCGCCAAGACCTCGCTCAATGCGTCGCAGCGTGCTTTGCTGGACGCTGACATGCTTCCTTTCCCGGATGCTGTGCTCGCAGCCATGGGACGACCTCCTTCGATCAGCCAGGTTGATCAGGTAAAGTCTTGCTAACGCCAAGCTTACGCGAATCGATTAGGCGGCAATCATGAAGCCAATATAAACGGCAGCGTGCCGCCAAATCGTACTTGTCCACATCGGCGCGGCTCGTTCTCAAAGCTCCAATCCCACCTCCGAGGCAAGCCCCGACACCGTCTGGCGGAGCCAGAGATGCCCCGGATCCTGGTCGAAGCTCGCATGCCAAAGCAACGAGATGGTGAAGGTCGGCAGCTCGATCGGAGCGGGGCTGGTGGCGAGCCCGAAAGCCTCGGCGAAATAGCGCGCGAGCTTTGACGGCATAGTGGTGATGACCGGCGCCCGGCGGACGACAAACGGCACGGCGAGAAATCCCGGCGTGGTGAGCGCGATGACACGCTTGAGCTTGCGCTTGGCGAGCGCCTCGTCGACCGCGCCGTGGGTGTCTTCGGTGAGGCTCGTCAGCACGTGCGGCACCCTTAAGTAGTCCTCGAGCGAGATCGGCGGGGAAAGATTGAGCTGCGCCGGGCTGAACAGGCAGATGAAGTTGTCGGTGTAGAGCGGGCGGCGCTTGTGATGGGTCTGCCCCTGGTCGAACACGCCGATGCCGAGATCGAGCGTGCCCGCGTCGAGCTCCTCCAGGACGCTGATCCGGTTGATCGAGCGAAGCCGCAAGCCGACGCCTGGCGCTGCCTTGCGCAGGCGCGCCACGAGACCCGGAATGACCGCGACCTCGATGGAGTCGGCAAGGCCGATCCTGAACACCCGGTCCGCGGTCGAGGGGTCGAAGGCCTCCCGCTGCAGCACTGCCGCCTGGATCTGCGACAGCGTCACGCGCACGGGATCGGCTAGAGCGAGCGCGCGGGGGGTGGGCCGCATGCCGTCGGCGCCGCGGGTGAGAAGCTCATCGCCGAACAGCGTCCTGAGGCGAGCGAGATTGTGACTCATGGCCGACTGGCCGAGCCCAATACGGGCCGCGGCGCGAGTGACGCTCCGCTCGGTGAGCAGCGCGTCAAACGCGACCAGGAGATTCAGGTCGAGCCTGGCTAAATTGGCGTGGTCGATACTGGTCATCGATATCATCGATTGGAATGATGATACGGGAGCACCCATGTTCGAAGCAACAGCAAAGCGCCCACGGGATTGGGGCTCGCGCCGTGCGGCAATTGGCCGTGCACAGCCGAGATGAGGAGAGGGCCATGAGAGTCGCCATTATTGGCGCGGGCAATGTCGGGAAGGCCTTGGGATCTGCCCTTCGCGCCAAGGGCCACGTCGTGGTCTTCGGTGTGCGAGACCCAATGAAGACCGGGGAACGGAACGCCAAGACCGTCGCCGAGGCCCTGACAAGCGCCGAGGCGGTGATCCTCGCGACACCCTGGAGCGCGACCGAGGCTCTGGTCTGCGAGCATGCCGACGCTCTTGCCGGCAAGATCGTCATCGACGCCACGAACCCGATCAACCCGAGCCTCACCAGGCTCGCGGTCGGCTTCGACACCTCAGGCGCGGAGCTTCTGCAGAGCCAGGCGCGCAAGGCGAAGTTCTATAAGGCCTTCAACAGCACGGGCGTTGCCGTCATGGCCAAGCCGAGCTTCCCCGAAGGCAAGGCGGTGATGTTCCTCGCCGGTCCCGCCGGTCCCGACAAGAAGACGGTGTTGCGTATTGTCGCAGACGTGGGCTTCGAGGCCGTCGATGCCGGCGAGCTCAAGGCCGCCCGCCTGCTCGAGCCGCTCGCCATGCTCTGGGTCCAGCTTGCGGTCGCCAAGTCTCAGGGGCGCGATTTCGCCTTCGTCATGGCGCGACGCGAAGATGCCGCGAACCAAGATGCCAACCCGCGCGTTAGGATGTTCCATCCTCAAGAAGCGGAGTAGTCATGGATACCCTTGTTCTGTCCCAAGCCACGCTCAAGACGCCGACCTATGCCGCGGCCTCAGCCAAAGCGCCGATTGCGCCCTGGTCGATTGAGCGCCGCGAGCCGGGCCCGCACGACGTTCTGATCGACATTCTCTATTGCGGCGTCTGCCACTCCGACATCCACCAAGGGCGCGACGAATGGGGGGGTTCGATTTTCCCCATGGTCCCGGGCCACGAGATCGTGGGCCGAGTGGCGAAGACCGGCGATCACGTCACGAAATGGAAAGACGGCGACATCGTCGGCGTTGGCTGCTTCGTCGATTCCTGCCGAAGGTGCGAGGCCTGCCGCGCGGGCGAGGAGCAATATTGCGAAGTTGGAATGACGCTCACCTATAACAGCTATGAGCGCGACGGAAAGATGCCGACTTGTGGCGGCTACTCGACCCGCATCACCGTCGACGAGAACTACGTGCTCAGCATTCCGAAGGGGATTCCGCTCGAGCGCGCGGCACCTCTGCTCTGCGCCGGCATCACCACCTATTCGCCGCTCAAGCATTTCGGGCTCGAGGCCGGCGACAGGCTCGCCGTGGTGGGCCTCGGCGGTCTCGGCCACATGGCGGTCAAGCTCGGCCACGCTTTTGGTGCCCATGTCACCGTGCTCAGCCACTCGCCCGGCAAGCGTGACGATGCGCTTGCGCTCGGCGCCGACGATTTTATCGTGACCCGCGACGAAGCGGTCTTCAAAGAGCACGCCGGCCGTTTCGATTTCATCATCGACACGATCTCGGCAAGCCACGACTACAACGCCTATCTCAATCTCCTCCGCCGCGACGGCATCATGGTGCTGGTGGGAATTCCGGACCCGACGCCACTCTCGGCCGTCCCCCTCGTCATGAAGCGGAGGAGCCTTGCCGGTTCTGCCATTGGAGGTATCCGCGAGACCCAGGAGATGCTGGATTTCTGCGCGCGACATGGCGTTGCCGCAGATGTGGAAGTGATCCCCATTCAGGGGATCAACGAGGCCTATGAGCGGATGCTCAAGAACGACGTCCGCTATCGTTTCGTGATTGACCTCGCCAGCCTGAAGTCAGGCGCTCCCTAGCGGCGTAGGGCGAGGACACCGGCCGTCCTTCTGCACCGCGAGTCGGAAGGGCGGCCGGACTCTGTGGGAGCCCCGGCTCCGTATGGCGCGAGCATCACGTCGCTAATTTCGGTCCGAACAGGGTAATCGCTTCCACGCAACGGCGCGCGGGCGCTTCTTCGATTGCCGGTCCCTGCCTTGGATGAGAACGGTTGAGCTTACGCGCCCTCGCGCGCAACTCGCCGAGCTTCATTGCCGCCGCAAACGTTGTGTATGACTAACGTTTGGGGTTTCGAGAATCGGGACTGGGATGTTGATGCGCAAATCATCCTTCACGGTGTGCGTGGTCGGTGGCGGCTTCACGGGCTCCGCTGCTTCCATCGCTTGCCTCACCCGCATCAAGATCCCGTTCCGCCTCGTCATGATCGAGCCCAGCGCCTCGCTTGGGCGAGGCGTTGCCTATGGCAGTCATCATCCGCTCAATCTCCTCAATGTGCGCACCCGCGATCTCTCAATTCGCGCAGGCCAGCCCGGCGATTTCCTGAACTGGGCCTTTCGTCAGCTCGATCAGGGCGAGAACCAGGCCGGCTTGCATGAGGCCCTCGCCCACACCTTCCTGCCGCGGCAGCTCTTTGGCGAATATGTGCGTCAGCGCCTGTTCGAGACGGTCGCGCGGCGCCCGGATGTCGAGTTCACCGTGCTCGCCGGCACGGCGCTCGCTTGCGCGGCGATGAGCGACCGCTATCGCATCGAGCTCGACCGGACCGAGGCAGTCGCCGCCGACGTCGTTGTCCTTGCCACGGCCTATGGGCTTGAGCGATCCGCCGGCACCGGCGCGCTGGCGCCGTTCGAGAGCGTTCCGGGCGAGCGTCTCGCACGCGCGTCGAGGATCGTCCTGATCGGCTCAGGCCTTACCATGGCCGACGTGCTCTTAAGCGCGCGCCGCGACGGCTTTCAAGGGAACGCGCTCGTCATCTCGCGGCGCGGACAGCTGCCGCGGCCGCATGCGCCCAAAGGAGTGGTGCCGCAACAGGTCGGGCTGCCGCGTTCCAGACGCGTCTCTATGCTTGCGGCCGCGATCCGCATCTCCTGCGAGATGGCCGAGGAGAACGGCACGCCGTGGCAAGCCATCATCAACGGCTTACGCCCTTCGCTACAGAATATCTGGCAGGGACTTCCCGCCGAGGAGCAGGCCCGCTTCCTGCGTCATCTCCGCCCCTTTTGGGACGCCCACCGCCATCGCCTGCCCATGGAGGTGCATGCCCGCCTCAAGGCGGAGTTCAGCGAAGGCCGCGCCGTGCTTCTCCGCGGCTCGGTCGAAGGCGTCACGCGGGAGGGCGACCGGTTCAAGCTCAAGCTTAAGCGGCGCGCCGCGGAGGAGCCCGAGACCATCGAGGCCGACCTCGCTTTCGATTGCTCCGGCTTCAAGCCCGATCTCGACCAGTCGCTGATCGCAAGCCTGTTTGAGCAGAACCTTGCACGCGCCGATCCCCACCGCCTCGGCCTCGTGGTCAAGCGTGACGGCCAGGTGGCCGGCGAGGGCGGCAGGGCGCCAGAGGGCCTGTTCGCCATCGGACCTCTTTGCCAGGGGACGCTATGGGAGATCACGGCGGTGCCGGAGATCGTGGCCCAAGCCGATCTTGCCGCGGGGAGCCTCGCCTCCTTGGCCGAGGCGATCGCCGGGACGGAAAAAAGAGCCGCCTCGGCCTGAAAAGGCGCCCACGGCAAAGCGTAAGGGAGCAAGCGGCGTTAATCTTTCGTTATGGTTAACGCGCACGGCCCTCAAAAAGCCACGAAACGACTGAAAATCCATGTGTTTCCCGCTGGCCGGCAGGCCCGTGGTCGTTAACTATGTGTGTGTAAATCGTCAGCACTCTGGGGCCGGGGGGAGGAAGCTGATGACATGCGTAACGTCGCCCTCATTGCGCTCGCCTCCTGCGGCGTTCTCGGAGTTGCGCTTCCTTGCGCTGCGCAAAGCGGCACTGAGGCCACTCCGACCAGAACCGTCACCGTGGCGAAGCAAGCAAGCCCCCGGCTCGTGACACCTCAGCTTCTGGCGCCGCCGCAATCGCAAGCCGCTGCAGCACCTGAACAGGTGCAGATGCAGGCCCCGTCGCCTCACCCGCAGCCCCCGGTCTTCGCGCCTGACCAGGCGTATGCGACGCCAGAGCCGTTGCCGGCTCCCTTGGTCCCCGCGCAAGCCTCGTCAGAGCCGCAAGGCGGGTTCTCCTCGCCCGAGCGGCTGATGGATTGGATCTCCGCCTACCGCAAGCACCCAACCCCGTCGCGTGTTCCCGCCGCGGTCCACGCCATGCAGGAATACGGTCTCCTCGCCGACGAGGAGAAGGCATGGTTCTGCACCGGCTTCATCGCCGGCGTGCTTGGCGACAACCAGAAGAACGGCGCGAGCCTGATCGCCAAGATGCTGCCCATGCCCGACAAGGAGCAGGCGGTGATCATCAGGGCCATCGTCTATTCCGGCCGGCCCGACTGGCGTGAGCTGCTCGACAAGTTCTCGCCGCGCATGCCGCTCCGCCGCCCGCTCATCGACGACTTCCTGCAAGGCAAACGGCCGACGCTGATGGAGCTGCCGCTGACCGACGGGGGCGCGCCCGGCATCTACGCGCTATGGGGCTATTACGTCGCCACCGGTCAACACGAGCCGGTGGTCCGCATCATGCAGGCGCTGCAGTGGTCACGGAACAAGGACGACGGCAGCTTCTCGTGGAAGAAGATATTCTCCGGCTGGGGCGGCGACCCGAGCGCCCTCGACAAGATCACCACCGGCGGCACCGCCAAATGGACGCTCGCCTCCTACGCCGAGCGTGATCGCGCGCTGCTCGACCTCTACCGTGCCGAATATGACCGTCAGCCGGCGGCGATTGCGCGACCCCTCAAGGACGTGATCGAGGCGGCCCAGGCCTTCGAGTCGGAGACCATCCGCAAGGACCAGTTCGGCGCCATCGCCGACGCGCAGAAGATGCAGATGACCAATGAGGCCGGCATGTCCAAGGGCGCGACCGCGGGGTCCATTGCCATCGCCACGGGTTGCGTGGCGGCGACCGCTCTCGGTCAGCCTGAGATCGCCATTCCCTGCGTGATCGGCGGCGCGCTCTACACCGGCGCCATCAAGCTCTCGCACTAGGCTCCGCTCGCGCGTAGGGTTGCGAACGCTCAAGTGCTGGTCTGCCTAACGTCCCATCATCATTTGCGGGAGCGAACCGCCCCCGCCATTTCGGCCGCTGCAATTTGTCTCAGGTCCCATTTCGGACCCACGCGGGCGGGCCTCTTCAATCTGGGTGAGGCCCTTCCTTCTTGTTTTCGAGAACCTCGCCCGTCTGTGCATCGACGCCGACTTCGGAGACGTGTCCGTCGCTCTTGATATCGAAAGAGTAGCGGAGGCCACTGCCGCCTTTTTCCTTTTCCAACTCCTCGTCGGTTATCGTGCCGGGATGAGCTTTCAAAGCAATTGAGCGGGCCTGGTCGATCGTGATTTTGGCGGTTGCAGCGAGCTTCTCGCCGGTAAAGGCGAAGGCGCCGGTGGGCAACATAGACACTAACCCGAGCGTCGCGAAACAGTAGGCGAGGTATTTGATCTTCGTGATCATGAAGGTCCTCCAAGTTGGTGATAACGGGGGTCGTCGGAGCGCTCCTCGCGGATTGGTGCATCTAACCGCTGCCAAGGAGCATAGAGGGCGAACTTGTGCGGTGGGCTTTCCGAAAGTATACGAATCGGTAACCTGCATATCGCCCGCTAGCCCAGACACGCTTTTCAGCCCAAAATGGCAAAACGGACTCGGGTCTGGGAGGCAGCGCCGTGTCGAACAACGGGGAGGTCTCGTTGCTCAGCGCTTCAACTAAAACAGATCTGGTCGTTGAGACGCGTAAGACAGGTCTGGTGGTTGAGACACGCAATGGCGCGAACGCCTTCGTATCACGCCCTCGATTAGGATCGGCGAGAGTGGTGGAATGCGGGTTCTTGTTGTCGAGGATGATGCCGAGACAGCGGCCTATGTGGTCGACGGCCTAAAGCAGGGCGGCCACACGGCCGACCATGTGGCGGACGGACGCGATGGTCTGATTCTCGCCACCACCAACTCCTACGACGTCATCGTGGTCGATCGCATGCTGCCGGGCTTGGAGGGCCTGGTCATGGTAAAGTCTATACGCGGAGCGGGCGTCAAAGCGCCCGTTTTGTTTCTCACTGCCCGCGGCGGAATCGACGACCGAGTCGCAGGACTTGATGCTGGTGGGGATGACTATCTGGTCAAGCCCTTCGCCTTCTCCGAGCTGATCGCACGGCTCGGAGCGCTCGCGCGCCGGCCGCCTCTGGCACAGGTCGAGACGAAATTGCGGGTC
>JBGQMX010000128.1:0-9664 GCA_041500805.1 Methyloceanibacter sp. | reverse complement strand
TGAAGGCCGGCGACAAGGTGCTGTTCGGCAAATGGTCGGGCACCGAGGTCAAAATCGACGGCGACGAACTCCTCATCATGAAGGAGTCCGACATCATGGGGATCCTCGGCTGAACCCATCATTCTCATCCTGAGGAGCGCGCCTTAGCGCGCGTCTCGAAGGGTGAGGCCTTTGACTCTGTGTCTGGGAACGGCCGTTAGCCGAGGATGCCCATGATGTCGGACTCCTTCATGATGAGGAGCTCGTCGCCGTCGATCTTGACCTCGGTGCCCGACCATTTGCCGAACAGCACCTTGTCGCCGGCCTTCACTCCCATGGGCTGGAGCTTGCCGTCTTCGCCGCGGGCGCCAGGGCCGGCCGCGATGACCTTGCCGGTCTGCGGCTTCTCTGCCGCCGTGTCGGGAATGATGATGCCACCTTTGGTCTTCTGCTCCTCCTCGAGCCGTTTGACCACGACGCGATCATGCAGGGGACGAAATTTCATTGCGTTTCAGCTCCAGAAAGCCGTTGGACGGACTTGGCCGCCGCTTAACGGAAGATGAGGGATTGAACCATGTTGGCACTCAATCAATACGAGTGCTAACCGGTCTAGGGGATAGCGGCTGAGCCCGCCCGCTGTCAAGCTTTGCGGTGACCGCGCGGGGTCGGAACGCTCGCGAGGCCCGGCTAGGCAGCAGGTCGCTTTACGACGACCGCAAGGGCGGCAAGCGCCACGAATAGCAGCGTCACTGGCCGCCCGAGCGATGCTCGGATCGAGCATGTCGTGGCCACGGCGGTTCGGACCTTCCTCGCCGCCTATCGGCGCTGACGCCCCACGGTCTCACCCTTGGACCGCACCGGCGAGGCAGATGAAGCGTAACCCAGCTCCGCCAGCTGGCCGGTTAAGCGGCCCGAGATCTTCGCAATGCGGCTATTTGGCCGTTTGCAACCGCCTGATCAACGACACCGCATAGGCCGGCGACCGCGCGGCAAAGACCGAATCGTCGGTCGGCCCGGCGATGCCGTCCACCACATTGCCCGGTAGGAAGCTGAAGGCATTGCACGTGGCATCCGGTGCAATGGCTTCGATAGTGATCTTGCCGAGCGTCACCATGGGTCGATTATCCTCATCGCTCCATCTGACCGTTGGATCGTTGGTGGGATCGCCCTTTTGGCCCAGGATCGCCGTGATATCGAAGGCGACCGGCCCTTTGGCCAAGCGGTCCTTGAGCTCGCCGGCATAGAAGTCGGGTCCTTTGGCTTTGGCCTCCTCGGGTGACAGCCCGAGATCGCCCGCCTCCGGGACGAGCTTGTATTTGATGACCTGCGCTTCGCCGGCCGCGTTGGTGAAGGTGAAGGCATGCACGCCCCAATAGCCCACCCCCGCATAGCTCGCCGGCACCGGATGCGAGGTGAGCCAGGCGTTCTGCAGCGTCGATTCCGGATGGGCCTCGAAGAATGCTTTGATCTTGGCTTGATCGCCCGTCCCGACGGTCTTCAAGAACTCGACGAACAGCTCCGGCGTCTTCACGAAGAACATGGGCGCCGAGATGGTCACGATGTCGGTACTGGCTCCACTACCGAGATCGAATTTGACGGCGAGGCCGCGGACATTGTCCTGCGCATTGTCTGCCGCATTCGGATTGCCGCCGCCCAAGGAGAAGCGGGCGATGATGGGCACCGGTTTTGCGAAGTGCGGCGCCTTCGACAGCTTTGGCGCATCGGCCGACGGAGTGAACTGGCCGGTCAGGCAAATGCCCTTGGTGTGAGCGGCGCGCTCGCCGGCATGCTTACCGAAGACGCCGTTCAAGGCGTCGACCAGGTCCGCCGGCGTCGGGTCGGCCGCAAGGCTCGCGACGGCGCTTCCCGCCAATGCCAGTGCGCAGAGGGTGCCCAGCGCGCACAATCGGATACTTCCACTCCTCATCTCAGATCCTCCTTTGAATTTTCCCATGCGACGAGGCAAAACTTCCCGCGTCGAAATTTCCCACATCCCTTCTTGCCGCAGACCCGTTCCGACGCTCATTGTTAGTCGGAGCTCTCCCGATTGGTGTTACGCAGCGACGAGAGTTTTTTTGCACGATGCCGAGCACGGCCCTCGATCTCGCCAACGATATCGCGCGCTATCGCCCGCTTCTCTATGGGCTTGCCCTGTTGCAGCTGCGCGACAAGACGGCGGCCGATGACGCGACCCAGGAAACCTTACTTGCCGCCCTCGAGGGGGCGCCTCGCTTCGAGGGAAGGTCAAGCCTCAAGACCTGGCTCGTCGCCATCCTTCGCCACAAGGTGATCGACATTATCCGCCGGCGCTCCAGGCCGATCACGGTTCACCCATCTCGCCCCGAAGCTGAGCTCGATATCAGTGCCTTCGATGCCCTGTTCGATGCTCGAGGCTGCTGGGCGTCGCCGAAGGACATATGGAGCGATCCTGAGACCGTGGTCGAGCGCGTCGCCTTCTTCAAGGTCCTCGAAGCTTGTCTCACCAAGCTTCCGCCCCGCACGGCGCGGGTGTTCCTCATGCGCGAGTGGCTCGAGCTTCCGTCGGACGAGATTTCTGCCGAGCTGAAAATTTCGGCGGGCAATCTGCGCGTCCTGCTTTATCGTGCCCGCATGCAGCTCAGACTCTGTCTTGATGTCGGCTGGAACGGCCTATGACCGACGACGGGCCCATCACCTGCCGCGACACCACCTGGCTCGTGAGCGATGCGCGCGAGCGGCCGCTCGCCGAGAGCGAGAAGAAGGCGCTCGCCGAGCACATCGCTTCGTGCAGCCTTTGCCAAGGCGCAAGCCGGCAGTTCGAGGTGCTGTTTCGCCAGCTTGGCCTCTATCTCAAGGGCGAGACGCCCGATGCCTAGGCCATTGCCCGCCCGCTCATGCGTCTTAACCGTCTGTACGACAACAAGAGCTTGAAGCGGCGTCGCGCGCGTGGCCTGATGCAAGCTAGAGAAAATGTCCTCCCCTCTGATCTGCGACGCCAATGCCACCGCTAGACGCACCATTCCCCGCCAGGCTCGCTGAATTCGAGCTTGCCGCCTATTGGCTTCCCTTCACCGCCAACCGGGCCTTCAAGCGGCGTCCGCGCCTCATCGATCGCGCCGAGGGCATGCACTATTACACTCCCGACGGGCGGGAGCTCATCGACGCCATGTCGGGGCTCTGGTGCTGCAACGCCGGTCACTGCCGTGAGCCGATCGTTGAGGCGATCCGCCATCAGGCGGGCCGGCTCGACTATGCTCCGGCCTTCCAGATGGCGCATGCCCCGGCCTTTGCGCTCGCCTCGCGCCTGGCCAAGCTTGCACCGGGCGACCTCGACCGCGTCTTCTTCTGCAACTCGGGCTCTGAGGCAGTCGATACGGCGCTCAAGATTGCGCTCGCCTATCACAAGCTCGCTGGACAGAGCACGCGCACGCGCTTCATCGCGCGGGAGCGGAGCTATCATGGCTCCTGCCTCGGCGGCACCTCGCTCGGCGGCATTCCCAAGAACCGCAATCTGTTCGAGCCGCTGCTCGACGTGGACCATCTCCGCTCGACCTATTCCCGTGAACGCCAGGCTTACGCCCGAGGCGAGCCCGAGTGGGGCGGCGACCTCGCCGACGATCTCTCCACCCTCTTGGCGCTCGACGGCGCCTCTCACATCGCCGCCCTGATCGTCGAGCCGATGACCGGCTCTGCCGGGGTATTCGCAAGCCCGCAAGGCTATCTTCAGCGCTTGCGCGAGATCACGCGCGCCCACGGCATTCTCCTCATCTTCGACGAGGTGATCACAGGCTTCGGGCGGCTCGGCCACGCCTTTGCCGCGGAGCGCTATGGCGTCGTCCCCGACATGATCACCTTCGCCAAGGGGGTGACGAGCGGCGCGGCACCCCTTGGCGGGGTCTTGGTGCGCGGCCGCATCCATGAAGCCTTCATGCAAGGCCCCGATCACGTGCCCGAGCTCGCCCACGGCTTCACCTATTCGGGTCATCCGCTCGGGGTGGCCGCCGCCAACGCCGCACTCGATCTTTATCGCGACGAGGGGCTGTTCGAGCGGGGGCGCGCGCTGGAGCCCGTCTTTGCCGATGCCATGCATGGGCTCAAAGGCTCGCCCCATGTGGTCGACATCAGGACCATCGGCCTTGCCGCAGGCATCGACCTTGCCCCTGTCGACGGAGCGCCAGGCTTGCGCGGGGCGCGTGCGCTCGATGCCGCCTTCTTCGACGAGGACCTGGTGATCCGCGTCGTGGGCGACACGCTGGTGTTGGCTCCCGCGTTGATCGTCTCGGAAGCCCTCATCGCCACCATCGTTGGCAGGATCGCCCATCTTTTGAGGGCGTTGCGCTGAACCTCGCGCCTTGGCGCTGCCCTTCTTGGCTGCTATCAACAATCTCCACAGGCTGCCAAATTGCTGTTGCCTTACAGGGGCCTGTCGCCGCATGATTTTTGCGAGAGGGTAGGGCAGAGTTGCGGGACGCTATCACCATGACCTCTAGGCGGAGCGCTTCCTCGGGTGGAGGGCTGGCCATGCTCGATTTGGTCGTCCTCATCGCCATGGCCGTCACGGCGGCGGCGTTTGCCGTGGGCCTCATCATCCATTCCGGCATCGCCCAGATTCCGGCCCTGATTGCCGCCGCTGCGCTCTACATGGTCATGGCCGCCTCTTATCTGGTGGTCGCCCGCTCGACCCGCTCGACCCCGGTCACCGACCGCTTGAACGAGCTTGAGGAAGCGCTTGAGATCATCGATGGCGATCTGCAGCGTATCGACCGGGTCGAGGACGACGTGGCCCGCCTCGACCTCCTCAACGACCGCGTCGAACGGCTCGATCAGGCGGTCAGCGACTATGGGTCGAACGAGACCGCGGGGGGCCTCGCCCGCTTCGACCAGTTCGCGGCAGAGTTCGAGGAGGTGCATACGAGGATCGAAGGCCTGCGCACCGATCTTGAGGGCGAGGCGAGGAATCAGCGCGACAAGGTCGCGAGCGACCTTCGCGTCCTTGAGGGCCTGATCAAGCAGCTTTCCCGTGACATGGCGGTCGCCTCCGCAGCGGCCGCGCCGCCGCCTTCGGCCCCGATCGCCAGGCCCGAAGCGAGGAAAGAGGCATTGGCCGCCGCTCCAGCCGAGGCTCTGACGGTCTTCGAGATCGAGGAGGAAGAGATCGTCGAGCTTGCGGAGCTGGGGGAGGACGTCGCGCTCGAGAAAGACGGCGCCGTTGGCGGAGCCCATGCGCGGGTTGGCGACGACGAGATGTTGGAGGTCGTCGCGCATGCGATCGAGGAAGGCCGCGTCGACCTTTATTTGCAGCCGACCGTCACGCTCCCGGAGCGCAAGCCCCGCTATTACGAGGCCTTCACCCGCATCAGGACCAAGGCCGACGGTCTTATCCTTCCCGCCGACTATCTGCCCGTGGCCGAGGCCTCCGGCATGATGCCGCTCATCGACAATGTGCTGCTCGTGAAGAGCGTGCAGGTGCTGAGGCGGCTCAGCGCAGATTCGAGGATCAAGGGCATCTTCTGCAACATCTCGGTCCAGACCCTGCTCGATCCCGAGTTCTTCCCCGAGCTTGTCGAGTTCCTGGAGGAGAACAGCGGCTTGAGCGAGAGCCTCACTTTCGAGGTCAGCCAGTCCGCGATCCGTGGCCTTGCGCCTGCCGAGCTCGGCTCTCTCGATACGCTCGGCGCGCTCGGTTACGGCTTCTGTCTCGACCACGTGGCCGATCTCGATGTGGATTTCGCAGGCCTTCGCGAACGCTCCTTCCGCTTCGTCAAGGTCGATGCCAAGGCCTTCCTGCGCGACATGGAGGAGAAAGGCACAAGCCTCCCGGGCGCCGATATGAAGAGCTATCTCGAGACCTTCGATCTCAAGCTGATCGTGGAGAAGGTCGAGGACGAGAGGACGGCGGCGAAGCTCCTCGACTATGGCGTCGAGCTCGCGCAAGGCTACCTGTTCGGCGAGCCTAAGCCCATGAGCCCGGCGCTCTCCCGCGAGCTTGAGAACGCCGACGCGGCCTAAATCCCTATTGTCCAAACGGCGCGAGCCTCGGGAGTTGCCCGAGGCTCGGCGCGTACATGACCTGGTATGCGGGAGGCCTTATTTCTTCGGCCAATCCGTGGAGGGGAAAGCCCTTTGCAGCTCATTCTCCTCGACGTCGCCCGAGCCGCTACTCGCGGCAGGGTGCTCCTGCTCGTGAGTGGCGTTCTGCTGTGCGGCCCCGCCTTGCGGCTCAGCCGGCATGTCGGCGGCGTTCAGATGATCCTCGACGGCCTGCTCCTCCTGGTCGGCGACGGGAACGGCGAGGGGTGCGACACCCTCAAAAAGAGGAAGAGGTGATACGGCCTGGGCGTGGCCGGCGAAAGCGAAGCCGCCGAGCGCAAAGGCAAGTGCCCCCGCTTTGATCGAAGAGTGGTGCATTTCTGGAAGTCTCCTTATTGGAATGAGCGGCTAATTGCGCATGCTTGGCGGCCAGGCAGAGGACGGAAACATCCTTTGCAGCTCGCCTATTTCGTCGGCGCCCGCGACATTCGGCTCGTGCAGGAAGCTCTCGGGGCCACCGTCATAGCTTACCGCGCCGCCGAGGCGATGGTCGTCCCAGAAGGCCTGATTGCCGAAGTCCGGCCGGCCGGTGTCGGCCGCCTGCTCGACTGGCACGGCATAGCTCGTGCCGGGCAGGGTGGACGGAGACCCGGCACTGGCCGGGCCAACTGCCGCCAACAGCCCAAGGGTGGAAATGCCAAGGGTGCAAACGGCGCAAGTGCTAACAGAAGTCGACGCATTTCGGTCTCCCTCGCCGCTTCGGGGGTAACCCGAGCCTTGATCCTCCGGGGCCCCGGGCGGCGTGGAAAACCTATGCCACGCAACCTCTCTAGGAACCGTCAGGACGCATGGAGCAAAATGCGCCGAATTTTCTAAAAATCCGGAAAGAGCGGCAGGGGCGTCTAGTAACGCATGCTTGGCGGCCAATTGGTCTCGGGGAAGAGCCGCTGGAGCTCCTGGATCTCGACGCTTCCGCCATAGGGCATCCACGGACGATAGCCGGGATAACGGTAGCCATAGGTCGGAGCCTCATCGGCGTAGAGCTGCTGGTACTTCTTGGCGCGCCGATAGCCCGCGTCCTCGACCTGGAGGCCCGGACTGGCAAGGCCCGGGAGGGCCTGCATCGGCACTGCTCCTGCAGGGGCCGTCGCGGCAAAAACGCCAAAGGTGAGAGCGAGCGCGCCCGCCGCAAAGAGGGCGCGGGGCAACATGGCTTTGGAGGCAGTCTTGAGGGTGTCAGGCATTTTCCATCTCCTTGTGCCGACCGATGCCGACCCTCCCCCGGCGCGGCGCATGTGGGGGCGGGCAGGTCTCTGCGCAAGCAAAGAGCCCGATCACAAGAATTTGAACGCGCACTAAGCCATTGAAGTTAAGTAGATTCCAAGCATAGCACGCGGCCCGGCGTTCTCACATTGTAAAGCCTTGCCGCGAGAGCGAAGCGGCGGAGGGTGCAACGCTTGACCCCCTTAAGGCGAGCCTCTAACGGAACGCCATGACCCTAACCACCTCGGCCATTCCGGTGATCTCCTCGATCAAGGACATCGGCTCGCGCTATCGCGCCTGGCTTGTGGACATCTGGGGCGTCATGCATAACGGGCACAGGGCTTTCCCCCGCGCCGTTGCCGCCACCCGAAGCTTTCGCGGGACGGGCGGCATCGTGGTCCTTCTCTCCAACTCGCCGCGGCCGAGCCCGGGCGTTCAGGAGCAGCTCCGCCGTCTCGGCGTCCCCGACGATGCCTATGATGCGACCGTCACCTCCGGTGACCTCACCCGCCATGAGCTCGCCAAGCATGAAGGCGCACAAGTCTTTCATCTCGGGCCCGAGCGCGACCTTCCCATCTTCCAAGGCATCGACGTCAGGCTCGGGACGCCCGAGCAAGCCGAGCTCGTGGTCTGCTCGGGTCTGTTCGACGATGAGACCGAGACGCCTGAGGACTATGTGGGGCTCTTGAGCGAGCTTGCCGCGCGCGAGCTGCCCATGATCTGCGCCAATCCCGATCATCTGGTCGAGCGGGGCGATCGCCTCGTCTATTGCGCCGGCGCGCTCGCTTCGATTTACGAAAGAGTGGGCGGCAGCGTGCTCTACGCCGGCAAGCCGCATGCGCCGATCTATGCGCTGGCGCTCGAGACCATTGCCCAATTGGCGGAAAGGACCGTGGCGAAGGACGAAGTGCTAGCCATCGGCGATGGGGTGAACACCGACATTGCCGGCGCGGCAAGCCTCGGGATCGATGCCGTGTTCGTGGCGAGCGGACTGCATGTGCCGTCGAACAGCGGCGGGGAGGCAGGCGAGGAAGTGCTCGACGGCTTGCACCTTGCCGAGCTGTTCACTGAGGCGAAGGGGCGCCCGCTCGGCGCCATGCGCGCGCTTAACTGGTGAGCTTGGTGTTGCCGAACAGGGCGTCGATGTGCGCCTGGTCATTACCGGGAAGGCCTGGTCCCTCGAGGGTCAGCTTGGACTTGCGCTTGCGCGGCGCCGCTTCCACGCGCCTCCTCCCCCGCTCGGCCCGCTTCATGTGCGTGGCGATGACGCGGTCTAGCGTCTCGGCGATCTTGGTGACGCGCTGGCCGACCAGATCGTGAAAGCCGCAGGCCGTCATGATCGACATGATGGCTGCTTCCGCCTTTTTCGCCTCCTCTTTGTCGGCGAAGGCGAGCAGGCCCTCGGCCGATTCGAGAATGCGCCCCGCCGCGTCCTCGGCGGTGCTGCGGATGGCGGCGAGCTCGCGCAAGGTATTCACGAGCACCGTAATCTCTTCGGCGACCGACCGGCCGCTTTCCCGCCGCGTCATCGGCACGCGCCCCCCCGGGCGGCGCCGTGCGGGAAGTCCCCCACGTCCTGACATGATGTTGGTCCCCTTGTCGTTCTTGCTATTCGCCGAAAATGGCGTCGATCTTGGACTTGAGCGTCGCCGCGTTGAAAGGCTTGACGATATAGTTGTTGACCCCGGCCTTCTTGGCCGCGATCACGTTCTCGGTCTTGGATTCCGCCGTGACCATGATGAACGGCGTGCGCGAGAGCTGATCGTCGGCGCGCACCTCGCGTAACAGCTCGTAGCCCGTCATCGGCTCCATGTTCCAATCGGAAATGATGAGCCCGTATTGCTTATGCCGCATCATGTCGAGGGCTGCAGTCCCGTCGCCGGCCTCATCGACATTGGCGAAGCCGAGCTGCTTCAAGAGATTGCGGATGATCCGGATCATCGTCTTGTAGTCGTCGACGATGAGCACGGGCATGGTATGATCGACAGCCATTGTCTCCTCCGATCCTCACGGGATCCGGCCCTTCGTTCTGGCGTTGCGTGAGGCTTCCAACCAGCAAAGGCGCGTTGGCCAGTCCGGACCTGCCTTAAGGCCACCGGGCAGATACCGACGCGCCCAGATTAAAGATTGGCCGTGAACGGAGGGTTAAGCCCGCTGCCCGCGCAGCATTTTTGCCCTTGACGCGCGCCGGCCAGCCATATTGCGGTGCAGCAAAGCCTTCGCTATTTTGCCCTTGCAGAAGCAGGGAGCGGGAAAAATCACATGACGCATAATGGGAACGGCTCTACCGGCCTAGGGCATGGCTACTATTTCGAGGACCTTTCGGTCGGCATGGAAGCGAGCTATGCCAAGAAAATCTCCAATGACGACATCCTCGCCTTCGCCGCTATCTCAGGTGACATCAATCCCGTCC
>JBGQMX010000127.1:0-9830 GCA_041500805.1 Methyloceanibacter sp. | reverse complement strand
TGCTGAGCGTCATGGCGGATATGGGCGTCGTCACCGAGAAGCATCACCACGAAGTCGGCGCCGCCCAGCACGAGCTCGGCATCAAGTTCGGCCCGCTGGTCAAGATGGCCGACTCCATGCAGATCTACAAATATGTCATCCACCAGGTGGCGCAGGTCTATGGCAAGACCGCGACCTTCATGCCGAAGCCGATCTTCGGCGACAACGGCTCGGGCATGCATACCCACCAGTCGATCTGGAAGGACGGCAAGCCGATGTTCGCCGGCGACAAATACGCCGACCTTTCCGAAATGGCGCTGTTCTATATCGGCGGCATCCTGAAGCACGCCAAGGCGCTCAACGCCTATACCAACCCGCTCACCAACTCCTACAAGCGCTTGGTGCCGGGCTACGAGGCGCCGGTGCTGCTCGCCTACTCCTCGCGCAACCGCTCGGCCTCCTGCCGCATTCCGCTCGGCTCAGGACCCAAGGCCAAGCGCGTCGAGGTGCGGTTTCCGGACCCCGGCGCCAATCCCTATCTCGCCTTCGCCGCCATGCTCATGGCGGGGCTGGACGGCGTCACCAACAAGATCCATCCCGGCGACCCGATCGACAAGAACCTCTACGACCTGCCACCGGAGGAGCTGGAGAAGGTGCCGACGGTGTGCGGCTCGCTGCGGGAGGCCTGCGAGGAGCTCGACAAGGACCGCGCCTTCCTGAAGAAGGGCAACGTCTTCACCGATGACGCGATCGACGCCTATCTCGAGCTCAAGATGGAAGAGGTGGAGCGCTTCGAGATGATGCCCCACCCCATCGAGTTCGACATGTATTACAGCGTCTGACGAAAACGTAACGGACGCTGCACGAGAAAAAAGATGGGGCGGCCGCTAGGGACGGCCGCCCCACTTTGGCCCGGCCTGCCGAACCTTCGCTTGTCCCGCGTTCCCCCGTCGGACGCGGAAGCAAAGGTTCCCGCCAGGCTCCCCCAAACTCGGTCCGGATTGGGCCCCGCTTACATCAAATAGAACCCCGCGTAGATCAGTCCCCCGAACAGGACGGCGTAGAACCACGACTTGTGATCCTGGTACCAACTGTCGACCATCGCCGGCAGCCCGAAGACCACGAAGTGGCAGAGCGAAAGGCTGATGAGGGTCGCGACCGCGGCAAGCAACCAAAACGCCACGTCGCTCGCTTGGCCGCTCTGGCCGGCATTGACCAGAAGCACCTGTGCGTCGCTCGTGCCGATATTGATGACGGCCCAGACCGATGAGGCTGCCAGCGCCACCAACATGGCGTAACGGATCAACATCCCTCTTAGACCCCGCCGCTTTTGAGATGAATTTTAGGGGTGGCTCGTAAAGAAACGGGAAAGCGATACGCTTAAGGGGAGGTTAACGCAGTGGGGGCGTTGGCTCAGGCGGGCGCCCGCTCTTCGTCATTCCGGCGTAAGCCGGAATCCAGCCCAATTGATTCCGTGCTCTGGTTGCTGGATACCGGCTTTCGCCGGTATGACGCGAGGCGAGGCCCACTGACCCCCACCGGCGCACCATGTGCGCCACCTCCCCCTTTAGGGCGAGGGAGTCTTTAAGCCGCCTTCCACTTGATGGAGCAGCCGATCGAGGGCGTCTGCTCGCGGGGCCCGCGACCGGTCAAGGCAACGCCCTTCATCGCCTCGAACAGGTCGCGGCGGACGCCCGCATGGGCCGCCTCTTTGCGGCTCGCATCGAGGCGCCCGCGATATTGCAGCTCGAGCTTATCGTTGAAGCCGAAGAAATCGGGCGTGCAGGCTGCGCCATAGGCGCGTGCGACATCTTGGCTCTCGTCGAAAAGATAGGGAAAGGTGAAACGATGCATTTCGGCGAACCGCTTCATGTTGTCGAAGGAATCCTCCGGGTAATGCACCGTGTCGTTGGAGGAGATGGCGACCGCGCTGATCCCATAGGCTGCGAGCTCCTGCGCGTCGCGCACGATGCGATCGATCACCGCCTTGACGTAAGGACAATGGTTACAGATGAACATCACGAGCGTGCCCTTCGGCCCGCGCAAGGCCTCGAGGTTATGGCTCTTGGCGTCGACGCCAGGAAGCGTGAAGGACGGCGCCTTCCAGCCGAAATCGCAAATGGGGGTTTCCTCGGCCAAACAAGCCTCCTCGGTTTCTATGCTTGAGCTTGGGTGCTCTTCTGCCGGAGCATCTGCTTGAGGGCAACGGTCTGTGCGTCCCTGAATACGCGGAACAGGACGCCGAAGAAACCCCAACGGGGAGCCACGGGAACCGGTTCCCAGTCCTTCTTGAACCAGATGAAGCGCGTCTTGCCGAGACGCTCGGGCAGCGCTTTGGGAAAGGCCTTGCCAAGCGTGGCAAGGAACGCCGACCACTCCTGCTCCCGTTCGGCTCTGCCGACGCGCAAAAGATGCGGGTGGGCCCAGACGAGCAGCTTCGCGGGTGGAACCGATTTCAGCAGATGCGCAATTTCCCAGCGAAGTCCTTCGGTGCTGCCAGTGGTCCAGACGACGAGCTGCGAGACTTGGGCGGCATCGGCGACCTTCTGATGCCAAACCTCGTGGCTCGCGTAGAAGCGGGCGGCGCCAAGACCCGGTAGCTTCTCGCCGGGCATGCCGATGGCGATGACCGGCCCTACGCGCCGGCTCAGCACCTTGGCAAGCATTTGCTCGGCCGAAGCCGTCGGCGTCGTGCCGAGCACAAGCTCGCCGGCCGAGGGCCGCGCGGTCTCTTCGTCTAGGGCGAAGGAGCGAAGATAGAGGACCGGCCGCCGCGAGCCCGTTCGCTCAAGCTCTTGTTCGGCGCTGCGCGCGCGGAAGCGCCAGATGCGCCGCGCGAAAAAGGCGACCAGCCGCCCGATGAGCAGGATCGCAATCGCGGCCAACGCGATGGTCAGGAGAACGGTGATGGCGAGGTTCGGACCAGAACTCCCCGCAGGGGGATTGAGTCTGATCAGAGCATTCAGCAAGGCCCATCCGCCACCGATGAGGATGATGCCGAGGATAGGCAGAATTACGCCGGTGAAGACGCCCTTCGGAGCGCGCTGGGCCCCCGCAGCTCGCAGCGAGGCGAGTAGGCTCTCGCGCCAATTGGCGTCGTCGGCGATCGTGGATCGTGCGTCGGGAGGATAGTGAACGGGCGTTTGCGGCAGGGAGGGCATGGGCTTTCGGCTGCGGAACAGCTGCACGGCGCAGAAAAGGAAGGCAACGGCATAAAGGATCGCCGACGCGTAATGCAGGATCGCCCAATCGAGATAGTCTGACGAGACTGACGAGGGAAAGCGGAGCCCCGACTGCAAATCGACCAGCAACCCGGCGAAGCAGAGCGGCAAGCCAAGCTCTGGGCCCCAGCGGCGGCGAAGTGCGATGCCGAATGCAGCGACGATCGTGGCGAGCCCAAGACCGACCGACCAGACGAGGGTGGTAACGATCGCGATTGAATAGTGCGGATCGGTGCCCACCCGCTGCCAAAGCTTGTCCAGTGTCTCTGTCCCGATCGCCAGAGACAGCCAAAGACGGGTGAGCCCGGCGAGGACGAGCAGAACGCCGATGGTGCGCGAGAGGAAGGTAACCCTTCGGCGCTGAAGCGGAGCACCGGCTTGAGAGGCGGGATCGGGCGGAGGATTGCGATAGAGCAGGATGGCGGCGAGAACCAGCAAGGCGGCTTGCGCCGCGGGGATCGCCAGGAATGGAACGGATTGGGCCAGTCCAAGCCCGTCGAGAACAGGGGAGAGAGCGTTGAAGCCGCTTGGAATGAGCAACCCGATGATGATGCAGCTCATCCAACCGGTCCCGCTCGTCCAGGCTTGCCGGGCCGCAATGCCGGCGCCGAGCAGCAAAAGGGCAACGCCGAACAGAAGGTCGAGCCAAAGCATCGACTGCTGGATCGACACGAAGATATTCGTCTCGGGTGGCGGTGAGAGCAGCCGCCCCGCCGCAATCCAGATGGAAGCCAGCCCGTAAAGATCGATTAGACCGCCGATGATGCGGGCAGCGAGGACGGTGTCCGTGGATTTGTGTCCGGGGAGCCACGGGGGCTGAGACGCTGACAAATCGGTTACCTCGGAATAGGCTCTAGTGTTACCAATCGCCGCGCTTGCCGCGGCAGGGACCTACGCAAATCCGTCATACGCGGGCTCTAGGCTCTCGCCTTCCACAAGGACATTTCGTATGACCGAGGGCAAGTCGTTCTGCAACCGCGCCGAAGCCTATGAGGCCCATGACAATGTGCCCTTAAGCCCGGCGGATGGGGATTCGATCGGCGACATCATCGTGCGGCGCTACAGCCGGCGCGAAATGATGCGCGGCACGCTAGGCGTAACCGCTGCCGCGGCCCTGTTCGGACCCGCGGTGCTCGCAACCCGCGCGGGCCACGCGGAAAGCCCAAGTGTGGATCGCTTCGACTTCGAGGAGCTTGCGGCCGGCGTGGACGAGACCCACCACGTCGCCGACGGTTATCGCGCGCAAGTCCTGCTGAGATGGGGCGACCCCCTCTTTCCCGATTCCCCCGCCTTCGATCCCTTGCAGCAAAGTGCCGCCGCCCAGCTGAAGCAGTTCGGCTACAACAACGACTACGTCGCCTTCATCCCGCTCGATACGGACGGCAAACGCGGGCTTCTCTGCGTCAATCACGAATATACCAACGAGGAGGTCATGCTCCCGGACCTCCCCCGCCAGGACACGATCTGCTTCAAGAACATGACGGCGGAGATCGTCGATATCGAGATGGCGGCGCACGGCGTCACCATCGTCGAGATCGCGCGCGAGGGGGAGGAATGGCGCCCGGTGCTCGACAGCAGGTACAACCGCCGCATCAGCCCGGCCACGACTTCGATGGCGGTCGACGGGCCCGCGGCGGGAGATGCGAGGCTCAAGACCTCCGCCGATCCCTCCGGCCGCCTCATTCTCGGGACGCTCAACAATTGCGCCGGCGGCGTCACGCCCTGGGGCACCTATCTCACCGCCGAGGAGAACTTCCACGGCTATTTCTGGAGCGAGCTCTGCGCGGTCGGCGGCAAGCCGCCCGCAGGGCTAGGCGGCGCACAGGCCAAGAGCTACGAGCGCTATGGCGTGCCGGGGCTGTGGCAGGCCTGGGGCCGCTTCCAGGACCGTTTCAATGTCGACAAGGAGCCAAACGAGCCGAACCGCTTCGGCTGGATCGTCGAGATCGACCCGTTCGACGCGAGCTCGGTGCCGGTGAAGCACACAGCGCTTGGCCGCTTGTGCCACGAGGGCGCCGAAACCGTGCTAAATGCGGATGGCCGGGTGGTGGTTTATTGCGGCGACGACACCCGCTTCGAGCATCTCTATCGCTTCGTCTCGGCGCGCGCCTATGATCCGAACGATCGCGCGGCCAACCGCACCCTGCTCGCGGAGGGCACCTTGTCGGTGGCAAAGTTCGGCGCGGACGGGCGCGTCACTTGGATGCCGCTCACTTATGGGTCTAGTCCGCTCACGGAGGAGAACGGGTTTGCCAGCCAGGCCGAGGTGCTGATCGACGCCCGCCTAGCGGCCACGCTGCTGGGCGCCACGCGCATGGACCGGCCTGAGGACGTGCAGCCGAACCCGGTGACCGGGAAGGTCTATGTGAACCTCACCTACAACGAGAAACGCTTGCCGGCGGAGGTCGATGACGCCAATCCGCGGGCGGCCAACGAGTTCGGCCACATCATCGAATTGACACCTGACGGGGGCGACCACGCGGCCGACGCGTTTGGCTGGGAGATCCTGGTCCGCTGCGGCGATCCTTCAATCGCTGCCGTGGGTGCCCTGTGGAACCCGGAGACTTCGGCCAATGGTTGGTTTGCCTGCCCCGACAATTCCGCCGTCGATGGGCAAGGCCGGCTGTGGGTCGCGACCGACCAGGGCGAGCATTGGGGCGAGAAGACCGCGCGGGCCGACGGTCTCTATGCGCTGGAGACGGAGGGCGCGCGCCGCCGCACCGCCAAGCTCTTCTTCCGTTGCCCTGTGGGCGCGGAGATGTGCGGGCCTTATTTCACGCCTGACCAGGAGACGCTGTTCGTGGCGGTCCAGCATCCGGGCTGTGACGGCACCGACAAATTCAAGGGCTTCGAGCGCGCCTCGACCTTCGCCGACCCCGCCACGCGCTGGCCGGACTTCGATCCGAACATGCCGCCGCGGCCTTCAGTGCTCGCCATCACCAAGGTGGGCGGCGGCAAGATCGCCTGAGCGGGCCTGTCGTCGCCAAAGACGCGCCCCATCCGGGGGCGGCCGAGTGGCTTGAAAAAGCCGCTTATGCGTGCAAGCTAACCAAGTCCCCGTTTCGTAAGAGATTCGTTTGCATCTGGCGGTCCTGACCCCATGCGCAAGGCTGCATCATCGCGCGACCTGTTCGCCAAGCTCGAGGACGAGCTGAAGAAGAAGCCTGTCCGCCCCGGCAAGACGGCGAAGACGGCGAAGCCCGCTTCCTCGGGACGCTCGGCGGAGGACGCCTATACCGCCGCCGATATCGAGGTCCTGGAGGGGCTCGAGCCCGTGCGCCGGCGCCCCGGGATGTATATCGGCGGCACCGACGAGAAGGCGATGCATCACCTGTTCGCCGAGGTGCTGGACAACGCCATGGATGAGGCGGTAGCGGGCCAGGCTACCCGCATCGAGGTCGAGCTCGAGGCTGACGGCTTCCTCACCGTGACCGACAACGGACGCGGCATCCCCGTCGATCCGCATCCCAAGTTCAAGAAGAAGTCCGCGCTCGAGGTCATCATGACCACGCTGCATGCGGGCGGGAAATTTAACTCCAAGGTCTACGAGACGAGCGGCGGCCTGCACGGGGTCGGCGTCTCGGTCGCCAACGCGCTGTCGGAGAGCATGGAGGTCGAGGTGGCGCGCGGACAGAAGCTCTACCGGCAGACCTATACGCGGGGCACACCTGACGGTCCGCTCAAGAGCTTGGGGGCGGTGAAGAACCGCCGCGGCACCAAGGTGCGCTTCAAGCCGGACCCCAAGATCTTCGGCAAGGGGGCCGCTTTCCAGCCGCCGCGGCTCTTCCGCATGGCGCGCTCCAAGGCCTATCTCTTCCGCGGCGTCGAGATCAGATGGTCCTGCGCCAAGGCCGCCCTTGCCGGCGACAGTGAGACGCCGGAAAGCGCCGTCTTCCACTTCCCCGGGGGGCTCAAGGATTTTCTGAAAGACCGCATCGAAGGACAGGAGACCGTCACCGACGACGTCTTCGCCGGCCGCATCGAGAGGACCGAAGGTCATGGCTCGGTCGAATGGGCAATCGCCTGGATCGCAAGCGACGACGGCTTCTTGAGCACCTATTGCAACACCGTGCCTACCCCCGACGGCGGGACCCACGAGGCGGGTTTGCGTGCGGCACTGACCAAGAGCTTGCGCGCCTATGGCGAGCTCACCGGCAACAAGCGCGTGGCCCAACTCACGGCCGACGACGTGCTCGGCACGGCGGGCGCCATGCTCTCGCTCTTCATGCGCGAGCCCGAGTTCCAGGGCCAGACCAAGGACCGGCTGGCCAGCGCCGAGGCCGCCCGCATCGTCGAGGGCGCCTTGCGCGATGCCTTCGACCACTGGCTGACCGGCAACCCGACCCAAGCCAACCGCCTGCTCGACTGGGTGGTCGACCGTTCCGAGGAACGGCTCCGCCGCAAGAAGGAGAAGGAGATTGGCCGGCAGACGGCGACCCGCCGCTTACGCCTTCCCGGCAAGCTCGCCGATTGCGCGGCAAACGGCGCGCTGGGCACCGAGATCTTCATCGTCGAGGGCGACTCGGCCGGAGGCTCAGCCAAGCAAGCCCGCGACCGGGCGACGCAGGCGGTGCTCCCGCTCAGAGGCAAGATCCTCAATGTGGCGAGCGCAAGCTCGACCAAGCTTGCCGACAACCAGCTCCTGAGCGACCTCATCCAGGCGCTCGGCTGCGGCATCGGCACCCGCTATCGCGAGGAGGACCTTCGCTACGAGAAGGTCGTGATCATGACCGACGCCGACGTCGACGGCGCGCATATCGCCTCGCTCCTCATCACCTTTTTCTATCAGGAGATGCACGGGCTCATCGAGGGCGGCCATCTCTATCTCGCCGTGCCGCCGCTTTATCGCTTGAGCCAAGGGGCGAAGACCTTCTACGCCCGCAACGACGCCCACAAGGACGAGCTCATGGCATCCGAGTTCAACGGCAAGGGCAAGGTCGACGTTTCACGTTTCAAGGGTTTGGGCGAGATGATGCCCAGGCAGCTCAAAGAGACGACCATGGACCGGTCGGTGCGCACGCTGCTGCGCGTCGAGATCGCCGAGGACGACGAGAGCACGGGCAAGCTCGTCGACCAGCTGATGGGCAACAAGCCCGAGGCGCGCTTCCAATTCATCCAGGAGCGCGCCGCGTTCGCCAAGCCCGAGGCGCTGGATATTTGATCTTTAAGGGCTCGCCCTTCGAGACGGCGCTTCGCGCCTCCTCAGGGTGAGGCCTCATGCTGAGGAGCCGCCGAAGGCGGCGTCTCGAAGCATAAGCCCCCCTCACAGCCAGCGAGGCACGCGCGCCTTGTATTTGCGGTAAGCGCCGCCGAACTTGCCCTCGAGATAGGCCTCCTCGCGCTCCACCACGCCGCGCTGCAAGATGACCAGCACCGGGATGAGCAGCAGCAGGACCCACACGCTCGTCAGCACGATGGCGAGGCCGAAATAGACGAGCATGAAGCCGATATAGATCGGATTGCGCGTGATCTTATAGGGGCCGGTGGTGACGAGCGCCGTGGACGGCCGTCCCGGCACCACATCGGTCCCGGCAAGATGGAAGGTGCGAGCCGAGACGGCGGCAAGGGCAAAGCCGATCACGATGAACGTGAGCCCCGTCGCAAGCGCAACCCCATTGGCCGATGCAAGACCCGGCCCGATGGGAATGACCAGGCTCAACAGGCAGCCGAGCGCGAGCGCGCCGAGGAACAGGAGCGGCGGCTTGATCACCACGTCGGCGAAGTCCTTCGTGCTCATGAACATGCCTCGGGTCCACAGGCGCGCGATTCAAACGCGAAGCGAGAAGTGTAACACGCCCGCGACCCTTTCTCCGTGCCGCCCTCGGCCCGGTACGGCACCATGGAAAATGCACCGGCTGAGGACGCGGATTGTGGCGCCGAGAGGCCGAAATCGCGAGTGCGCCCCCATTGGCCGCGAGCGCTTGTCCGCATTTTGCCCCTTGCGCCGACGCGCCCCGCCGCCTATTTGATTGGGGAGCATTGCAGGGCTTTTGGCCGCGATGCTTACGTGGTGTCTTGCGCAAAGCCTGCGAATCGTTGCAGCAAATCTTTGCGCCTAACGAAAGAAGATACGCGGGGACGCTTCGGGCCTCGCGGAATTTTTGCTAACGCATGACCTTTTCACATCTTGGCCTGAGCCTGAAAGTGTTGTCTGCCGTTGAGGCGGCAGGCTTCGATACTCCCACCCCCATTCAAGACAAAGCCATCCCCATCGCCGTGTCGGGCCGCGACGTGCTCGGCGTCGCGCAGACGGGGACCGGCAAGACCGCGTCGTTCGTGCTCCCCATGCTGACGCGACTCGAGCGAGGCCGGGCGCGGGCGCGCATGCCCCGCTCGCTGATCCTCGAGCCCACCCGCGAGCTTGCCGCCCAGGTCGCCGAGCATTTCGAGATCCTCGGCAAGAACCATAAGCTTACCGTGGCGCTTTTGATCGGCGGGGTGTCTTATGATGACCAGGACCGCAAGCTCGATCGCGGCGCCGACGTGGTGATCGCAACCCCCGGCCGGCTGCTCGACCATTTCGAGCGCGGCAAACTGCTCCTGAACGGCATCGAGATCCTCGTGGTCGACGAGGCCGACCGCATGCTCGACATGGGCTTCATTCCCGACATCGAGCGTATCTGCAAGCTC
>JBGQMX010000126.1:0-10006 GCA_041500805.1 Methyloceanibacter sp. | reverse complement strand
TCCCCCATCAGCCTGACATGCTCGGCGCTCGGGCCAATGAAGGTGATGGCGTGCTCCTCGAGGATCTCGGCGAAGCGGGCGTTCTCGGAGAGGAAGCCGTAGCCCGGATGCACCGCGTCGGCGCCGGTGATCTCGCACGCCGCGACGATCGCCGGGATGTTGAGATAGCTGTCCTTGGCCGGGGGCGCGCCGATGCAGACGCTTTCGTCGGCGAGGCGCACATGCATGGCGTCGGCGTCGGCGGTGGAGTGGACCGCGACGGTCGCCACGCCGAGCTCCTTGCAGGCGCGTTCGACGCGGAGCGCGATCTCTCCCCGGTTGGCGATCAGGATCTTGTCGAACATAGGACGCTAGCGTTGCTCGATCACCGCCAACGGCTCGCCATATTCGACCGGCTGGCCATCCTCGACAAGGATGGCGATGACGGTGCCGGCGCGGGGGGAGGGGATCTGGTTCATGGTTTTCATGGCTTCGATGATGACAAGCGTTTGCCCCGCTGTCACGCGCGAGCCGATTTCGACGAAGGGTGTGGCGCCAGGCTCCGGCGAGCGATAGGCGGTGCCGACCATCGGCGAGGTGACGGTGCCGGGATGGGCGATGATCTCCTCCGGCCGCGTTCCCCCTCGCGTGGTGGAATCGGGCGAGGCGAGATCGGCGGCAAACGCGCCGGCCTTGGGGCCAACGTTGCGGGCGACCCTGATCCGCCGCCCCTCGTGCTCGATCTCGATCTCGGTAAGGCCGGTCTCGTCGAGCAGTGCGGCGAGCTCGCGGATGAGGTCCTTGTCGAAGGTGCCGTCTTGCTTCGTCATCGGCCGGACTCCGCCGCGATCTGGGCGGCCAGCGCCTCGATGGCCAGCTCGTAGCTCTGGGCCCCGAAGCCGCAGATCAAGCCTTTCACCGCCTTGGAGATATAGGAATGATGGCGAAACGGCTCGCGGGTGAAAATATTCGTCAGATGCACCTCGACCGAGGGGATGGGGCAAGCCAGGAGCGCGTCAAGCATGGCGATCGAGGTATGGGTGAAGGCGCCGGCATTGACGATCAGTCCCGCCGCGCCGTTCCTCGCCTCCTGGATCCATGCCACCAGCTCGCCCTCATGGTTGCTTTGGCGGAAGTCTATCGAAAATCCTAGCGCAGCGGCCTTGCGCTCGCACCTGGCGCGCACGTCGTCGAGCGTGTCCTTGCCATAGACCTCCGGCTCCCGGGACCCGAGCAGGTTGAGATTGGGGCCGTTCAAGACGTAGATCGGTTTGGCCATGGCGGATGCTGGACGCCTGATGTTGCCGGGCCGCGCGCGGGACCCACGCGCTCGCCTTGGCAGACGAAACGGGCCCCTTTATCAGCTTTTCCGCCATTCGGCAAAATGCGCCGATGACCGCTAGAGGCAATGCCGCCCTTACGGTCGGGCCTCAGCAAGTCGCCTTGCAGCCCTTCTCGCGAACTTCGGCGACGTTCTTGGTCAACTGATCGTAGAGATCGTCGGGCGCACCCGGCACCACGCGGTCGCCGATCAGATAAAGCGGCGTGCCCTGGAGCCCGAGCTTCTGAGCAAGATCCTTGGCCTCGTCGAGCGACTTCTGGATGGATGGGTCCTTCATGTCCTCTTCGAGCTTGGTCACGTCGAGCCCGAGCTCGCCGGCGACGCGGAGCGCCTTCTCCTTGTCGGCCTTGCCGGGCTCCGAGAACAGCTTCTGATGCATCTCGAAATATTTGCCCTGCTTGGCACTGGCGAGCGCGACCTTCGCCGCCGCCTCTGAGTCCTCGCCGAAGATCGGCAGCTCCTTGAGCACGAGCCGCACCTTGTCGTCGCCTTCGACGAGCTTGACCACGTCGGGCAACGCCCGGCGGCAGTAGCCGCAATTGTAGTCGAAGAACTCGACCACGGTCACATCGCCGCTGGGATTGCCGGCGACGTTGGCGAGCGGCGAGCGGAAGAGGGCCTCGGCGTTTTCGCTGACGACCTTTTGCTGCTGCGCCGCCTGCTCGGCCGCCTGGCGCTTGTCGAGCTCGGTGGTCATCGCCACCAGGATCTCGGGGTTCTTGGTGAGATAGTCGCGGACGATGGCGATGACCTTCTTCTCGTTGAGCGCCGCCGCGGAGACATTCACCACTCCCGGTGCCAGGCGCCAAACGAGGATCATGGTGGCGGCGGTCACGAGGGCAGCCACGACGGCGGCCACCAGGGCGGTGGCGAGGCCAGTCTTGAGGTTCATGCTAGGTTCTCCGGGGGCTGAAGTCAGTTGGTGCTGGGCACTTCGAAAGCGAGGATGTCGTCGGCCTTGATCCAGTTCGGCGTGCCGTCCACAAATCCGGCTTTGGCACGCTTGGCCTGCTGCTTGGCAAGCTTGAGCTGCCCTTCATAGAAATAGGTTTCGGCGGTTGCAAGCTCGGCTTGCGCCATAAATTGCTTCTTGGCGCCTGCCGCATGCACCGCGTCGGCCTTGCGCGCATAGGCTATGGCGAGCTGGCGGTAGCCCATTGCCGATGAGTCCTCGCGCGCGAGCGCCAGGCGCAGATTGGTGATGGCCTCATCCACCAGCTGCGGATCGTCGGCGCCGAGCAGGGCCTGCCCCAGCATGACGCGGATCAGCGGCTCGTTGGGGCCGAGCCTCACCGCCTCGCGGAGCGGGATGACCGCGGCGGCCGGGCTGCCGCCCTCGAACAGGAATTGTCCCTTGATCTCGTAGAAATAGGGCCAATCGGGCTTGGCGGCGATGAGCGCGTCGAGCTGCGGCAGGGCTGCCTTCACGCCGGATTGGCGGTCGGTGGCGATCGCCCTCGCATATTGGGCGGGGAGCGACTGGTCGGTCTGCGGATAGCGATTGAACAAGGTCTGCGGCTGATCGAGGAAACCGTACAGCTTCGCCTTGACGAGGTCGTGGCGGAACTGCAGCTCCGGCGGGTCGACGGCGTTGTAATAGGGGCTCGAGGTGACGAGCTCGCGGAGCTGCAACAGGCGTTGTTGCGGCATCGGGTGGGTCTGGAGATAGGGGTTGATGCCCTGCACGCCGATAAGCTTGTTCGCCATGAACTCGAAGGTCTCGATCATGCCGCGCCCGGATTGCTTGGTGGCGTTGAGGAAGCTCACGCCGGCTTGGTCGGCGGAGGATTCTTCGTCTTGCCGGTAGGCGAGGACGCTGCGCATCGCGGCGTCCTGGCCGCCATAGGCTACTCCCATGCCAGCCTGACCGATGCCGGGGGCGCCGCCGAGGGCGCCGGCGGCCATGGCGGCAAGGCCGAGAAGCTGCAGCATGAGCGCCGCCGACTTTGCCTTCGAGATCTGCGTGCGCAGCCGGGCGAGATGGCCGCCGGTGATATGCCCACTCTCATGCGCGATGACCCCGATCACAGCATTGGGCGTCTTGGCGTTCATCAGAGTGCCGGCATGGATGAACATATTGTGCCCGTCGACGACGAAGGCGTTGAAGCTCTGGTCGTTGACGATGTGGATCTGGATGTTTTGCGAGCCGAGGCCCGCGGCGTTGAAGATCGGCTTGGCGTAAGTGCGGATCAGCGCTTCGGTCTCGGCGTCGCGGATGAGCCCCGCGGCGTCAGCCGAGGTCGAGGTGAGAAGTGCCGCGGCAAGCCCCGTCACGAAGCCCGCGCGGAGTCGGCGCAGGGCTCGATGGGGTCGGGGATGAGCCAAAGCAGACATGGGTCGGCTTGATTGTATATGCTTACCGAGGGCCGGACAAAGATGCCGGTTTTTCGCGCCCTTATCCGGCGCTGGCGTTACGCTGGATGGCCAGGTCCAGCCACGTCTTGCAGCCAAGTCTTGGCCATTAGCCGCTTGATTGGCTTTTGAATGCGGCGACAACGTGACAACACGCCCTGCGAGAGCATCAAGAAACTGCGAGCACGCCGTATCAATGGTTGGCTCAAGGGGTAGAGGGAAGCGCGAGCCTCGCGCTTCCCTGCTTCCGGATCAAGCTCTAGCGCTGCCACCAGCCTCGGCGGCGCGGGGCAGTCTCCTGCTCCGCTTCGCGCTCGACCCTCGCCTCGGCCGGGGCAGGCTCTTCCCTGACCGAAGGCACGCCGTCGAACATGGGCTCGGTGTCGCGCACCGGACGCTCGGTCACCTCGCGGCCGAATTCCTCGTCCCGCCGCGGCTTGCTCTCGCGGGCAGCACCGTTCTGCCGCTCTTCACGTGGAGCGGGCGAGCCAGCCTCGCCTGCATCGGCCTCTTGCCGCGACGGCTCGCGGGGCTCCATGTCGGCGCGCATCTCGCGCGGGGCTTGCGTGTCGCCTTGAGCGCCCGGTGGACGCTGGCCCGACCGTCCTCGGCGGCCACCGCGGCGGCCTCTCCGGCGCGGTCCCTTGCGAGCTTGTGGGCCCGTCTCGGGACCTCCTTCTGAGCTTCCGGCCTCCTCGGCCACGCTCTCCGCAATCGGCTCTTCGTCCTCCTGCTCGGGCGCCTCACGGGCGGTCGAGCGATGGGCCTGGGCCTCGGCGCTGGCGCCGCCCTCCGGGTGACGCTTGCGCCGCCGTCGTCTCGAGCGGCGCTTGGCCTGGTCGCCTTCCCCCTCGGCGGCATCGGCATCGGCATCGGCATCGGCATCAGCGGCCGGGGCCGGGGAGGGCTCAGAAGCCGAGATCGAGGCAGCCGGCGCCTCATGATGGTGCGCCCAGTCCATATGCACCACGGCGCCCCCGCCATTCGCCATCTCGCCTTCCGCGGCGCGCTCGATGACGAATTGCGAGATGTGCATCTCCTCATCGGCGGTGACCGTGATGGGAATGCGATAGCGCAGCTGGATGTCATTCAGATGCGAGCGCTTCTGATTGAGGATGTAGAGGGCCACCTCGACCGCGGTGGTGGCGACGAGCGGCACCACGCCGTCGGTGATGAGCCGGTCCTCGATGGAGCGCAGGATATCGAGCGAGACCGACTCGATGGAGCGCACGATGCCGGTGCCCGTGCACATGGGGCAAGGCTTGGTGGAGCCTTCGAGCATGCCCGGCCTTAAGCGCTGGCGTGACATTTCCATGAGCCCGAAATGGCTGATGCGCCCCACCTGGATGCGGGCGCGGTCGTTGCGCAAGGATTCTTTCAGGCGCCGTTCCACGAGCCGGCTGTTGCGGCGCTCGTCCATGTCGATGAAGTCGATGACGATCAGGCCCGCAAGGTCGCGCAAGCGGAGCTGCCGGGCGATCTCCTCGGAGGCTTCGAGGTTGGTCTTGAGCGCGGTGTCCTCGATATTGTGCTCGCGCGTCGCCTTGCCGGAGTTGACGTCGATGGCGACGAGCGCCTCGGTCTGGTTGATCACGATATAGCCGCCGGACTTCAGCACCACCTGCGGCGAGAACATCGCAGCGAGCTGGCGCTCCACCTGAAAGCGGATGAAGACGGGCTCGGGCTCCTTGTAGGGCTTCACGTTCTTGGCATGGCTCGGCATGAGCATGCGCATGAAGTCCTTGGCCTCGCGATAGGCGTCGTCGCCCGCGACCAGCACCTCGTCGATGTCCTTGTTGTAGAGGTCGCGGATAGAGCGCTTGATCAGGCTGCCTTCCTCGTAGACGAGCGCGGGCGCTGTCGATTTCAGCGTGAGGTCGCGGACGTTCTCCCAGAGCCGCAACAGATAGTCGTAGTCGCGCTTGATCTCGGTCTTGGTGCGCTGGGCGCCGGCGGTGCGGATGATGAGCCCCATGCCTTCCGGCACTTCGAGCTCGCCCGCGATCTCGCGGAGGCGCTTGCGGTCCGTGGGTTGGGTGATCTTGCGCGAGATGCCGCCGCCGCGCGCCGTATTCGGCATGAGCACGGTATAGCGGCCGGCGAGCGAGAGATAGGTGGTGAGGGCTGCGCCCTTATTGCCGCGCTCTTCCTTGACCACCTGCACGAGAATGATCTGGCGGCGCCGTATCACCTCCTGGATCTTGTAAGGGCGACCGCGCCGGCGTCTCACCCGCTCGGGCACCTCTTCCAGCGCATCCTCCGAGCCCACCGATTCGATGGTCTCGGCGGCGACATCGCCATTGCCCTCCTTCACGGCCACCGGCTGGCCGACGGTCTTTGCCTGCTCGGCATCGTCCTCGTCGTCCTCGTCATCCTCCTCGGCCTCCTCGGCCTCCTCGGCCTCGGTCGCCGCGCGCGTCTCCCTGAGCTCGACCGATTCGATCTCTGCCTCTTCGCCCGGCTCCGCAGGCTCCGAGACCTCATGAATCAAGTCGGCCTGCTCAAGCAGGACGGTCGTGCCCGTCTCGCTGGATGCCGTCTCGCCGTCGTCCTCAAACGGCTCGCGTCCGGCTCCGCGCTCGGTTGCGGCATCCGAAGCTCCCGCAGCCTCCGGGCGAGCCGCGTCCTGTCGCGGCTGTGCCTCATGGCGGCCGCGCCCCCGTCTGCCCCGCCTGCGGCGGCGTCCGGCGGCGGCCTCCTCGTCCTCTGCGGCTTCTGCGGCAGAAGCGCGGCTCTCCTCCTCGGCATCGGCTTCAAGCAGGGCCTGACGGTCGGCGACGGGGATCTGGTAATAATCGGGATGGATTTCGGTAAAGGCTAAGAAGCCGTGGCGATTGCCGCCGTAATCGACGAAGGCCGCCTGTAACGACGGCTCGACGCGCGTGACCTTGGCGAGATAGATATTGCCGCGAAGTTGCTTCTTATTCGCTGATTCGTAATCAAATTCCTCGACGCGATTACCCTTTACTACGACGACCCGGGTTTCCTCCGGGTGCGCCGCATCGACTAGCATTTTGCTTTGCATGTTGATTGTTCTCCGCCGCGCGGGACGGGAAGGGCGGGAAATTAGACCGCCGCACTGGGCCCGGGGCCCGCGCGCGCCAATGACCAATAGACCATGATTCGCTGCGACGACCCATGAACGGCCGGATATTTCCGCCACCGGGCGCGGCCACTGGTGGCCGGCACGTAGTCAGTATCTTAAGTAAAGTCTCGCAATTCCCGAGACTTAGCCGAATGCTCTGACTCTGCATCGCAGTCCTCACCACCGCGTTTCAGCGGCTTGGGAAGCTTCCAACTGACGGCCGTCTGTCACCTGACCGTCGCTTCTTTCTGCGTCCCGGCCATTCGAATAAGGCCAGGACCGCGCGAAACAAATTCCGCCCCGTATCGCCCGTTTGGCGTCCAAGGGCTCTGGCTCACGAACGAGCCTGACCCTTATTACGGGCTTGGTAGGAGATTTGGCAAGCCTCTCGGGGAACTTCGCCGCCAAAGGGTCACAAGAGTCGATTAACCAAGCATGGTTAGGATTTGGGCGAGTTCAAGCCATTTTTGGCGCATCGCGGGCCACGCGGTGCGGCCCAGCCCGGCGCCCGGCGCCAATAAAAAAGCCCGCTTAATCGTCAATCGAGTGGGGGACGATGCGAAGAGTGCGTGCCTTGGCAGCGATCGCGCCGGCAGGGGCCATCGCCTTTGCGCTGACGGCCGCGTCCGTCGGCCTTTTGGGCTTCGCGGCCTATGCCGGGTCGACGCCTGCGATCGCCAACGACGCGCGCGTTGCCGGCGACCGCGAACGCACCCGCTTCATTGCCGATCTGTCGAAAAAGGTCGACGTCCACGTCTTTGCCCTCGGCAACCCTTATCGGGTCATCGTCGACGCCCTCGATGTGAACTTCCAGATGCCTGACGGCATCGGCAAGGAGAAGAGGGGCCTCGTCACCGCCTACCGCTACGGACTGTTCGCGCCTGGAAAATCCCGCATCGTCATCGACGTGAGCGGTCCTTTTCTCATCGACAAGGCCTTCGTGCTCGAGCCCCGCGACGATCAGCCCGCACGCTTGGTGATCGACCTCGTCCCAACCGACGAGAAGACATTTCTTGCCAAGCTCAAGGAGGCGAAGCCGCCGCCGGCGCAAGACGGGGCGGCGAGCGTCCCGCCGCAAGCCGTATCGCGGCCGCCCGATGCGAAGCCCGTGGTGGTGCTCGATCCGGGCCACGGCGGCGTCGATCCCGGCACGAAGAGCGAAAGCGGCATCACCGAGAAGGACGTGGTGTTGGCCTTCGCCAAGACGCTCAAGGCCAAGCTCGATGCGGTGGGGCGTTACGAGGTCTATCTCACGCGCGACTACGACACCTTCCTGCCGTTGCGCGAGCGGGTGGAGTTCGCCCAGAAGAAGGGGGCCGGGCTCTTCCTCTCGATCCATGCCGACTACTTCCCCAAGCAGATCGACAAGGCGACCGGTGCCACCGTCTATACTTTGTCGGAGCAGGCCTCCGACGAAGAGGCGAAGGAGCTTGCCACCAAGGAGAATTTCTCCGATGCGCTCGCCGGCATCGAGCTGCCGGGCGATTCCGACGAGGTGGTGGCGAACATCCTGATCGATCTTGCGCAGCGCGAGACGCAGAACCGCTCGGTGGTGTTTGCCCGCTCCATCGTCGGTGAGCTCGCCGGCAGCCTGCACACGAAGAAGCTGAGGTCGGCGGGTTTTCGCGTGTTGAAGGCGCCCGACGTGCCCTCGGTGCTGCTCGAGGTCGGCTTCTTGAGCAACCCCGACGACGAGAAGCGGCTCACCTCCGATGCCTGGCGCGACCGCGAGGCCGACCAGATCGTGGGCGCGATCGACACCTATTTTGCCAAACGCGTCGCGCGCGTGCCGTTCTGAAATTCACCAACCCTTCCGATCCTGCCCGCAGCTTTCGATTTTCGGCGACGGCAGCTTCTTGTTGCCATAATCTTGGCTAGGGTTGCCTCGGGTGCCCCGCGCGAGCAGAAGCGGGGACGGGACGGGTCTGAACCATGGACATTACGGCTCCAGTCAAGCCGCCGGAGCAACGTCGGCGTCGCCGTCGCGGCGGGTTTTTCTTGCGCTTCGTGGGCTTCATGTTCGCCGCCGGCATGATCGTCTTCATCGCCATCGCCGGCGCTGCCGCCTTCGTGCTGTGGAAAGTGTCGCAGGAGCTGCCGGACTACGAAGTGCTCGCCAAATACGAGCCTCCGGTGATGACCCGCATCCACGCCAATGACGGCGCGCTCATTGCCGAGTTCGCCCGCGAGCGGCGCATCTACGTGCCCATCACGGCCATTCCCCAATGCGTCATCCAGGCCTTCATCTCCGCCGAGGACAAGAATTTCTATCAGCATGGCGGCCTCGATATTCAGGGCATCATCCGCGCCATCGTCACCAATATGAGCAATGTGCAGTCGGGGCGGCGCGTGGTCGGCGCCTCGACCATCACCCAGCAGGTGGCCAAGAACTTCCTCCTGTCGAGCGACCAGACCGTCGAGCGTAAGTTGAAGGAGGCGATCCTTGCCATTCGCATCGAGCGCGCCTTCACCAAGGAGCAGATCCTCGAGCTCTATATGAACGAGATCTATCTCGGCGCGGGTTCCTACGGCGTCGCGGCCGCGGCGCAGACCTATTGGGACAAGTCGCTGAGCGAGCTCACCCTTGCCGATTGTGCCTACCTTGCCACGCTGCCCAAGGCGCCGAGCAACTACGATCCGTTCAAATTCCCGGATCGCGCGGTGGCGCGCCGCAACTGGGTCATCGATCGCATCGTCGAGAATGGCTTCGCCAACCGCGAAGACGGCGAGAAGGCCAAGGCCACGCCGCTCGGCGTCACCAAGCGCACCACCGGGCCCAAGATCTTCGCCTCGGAGTTTTTCGCCGAGGAGGTGCGCCGCGAGATTCTCGATCTTTACGGTGAGGACAAGCTTTATGGCGGCGGCCTGTCGGTGCGCACCACGCTCGATCCGGCGCTGCAGAGCATCGCCCGCAAGGCGCTCGTCAACGGGCTGGTCGGCTATGACCAGAGCCATGGCGGCTGGCGCGGGCCAGTGAAGCAGATCGACATCAAGGGCGATTGGGGCAAGACGCTTGCCGCCATGCCGGTGTGGTCGGACATCGACCCGTGGCGCCTTGCCGTCGTGCTGGAAGCGAGCAAGGACAAGGCCGTGGTCGGCTTGCATCCCGGCCGGACGCCGACCGGCGTGCTGGTGAAGGAGCGCGAGACGGGCGTCATTCCCTTTGAGGAAGTGAAATGGGCGCGGCCCAAGCTCGCCCGAGGCCTCGGCGGGGCTCCAGGATCGGTGACGGCGGTGTTGAAGCCGGG
>JBGQMX010000125.1:0-10026 GCA_041500805.1 Methyloceanibacter sp. | reverse complement strand
GGCTTCGACGCGCGGCAGATTGTCGGTGAGCGTGTCGTCATCGAAGAAGAATTCCTTGACCTGCGGGAACGCGGAAGCCGCCCATTTCAGCTCGTCGATGACGTGACCCACGCTGCGCACGCGGTAGCGATGGCCGCCGACGGTCTGCGGCCAAAGGCAGAAGGTGCAGCGCGATTTGCAGCCACGGCCGGTGTAGAAAGAGATGTAAGGATGCTTGAGATAGCCGCCGAAATAATTCTCGATGACGAGGTCGCGCTTATAGACCGGGGTGACGAAGGGCAGCGCGTCCATGTCCTCGAGGATCGGACGTTCGGCGTTGTGGACGATGACGCCGTCGGCGTTGCGATAGGACAGGCCCTCGATCTTGCTAAAGTCCCGGCCCTCGGCCACCTCCTTGATGGTGTAATCGAACTCGTTGCGGGCGACGAAATCGACAGCCTTCGACGCCTTCAGGCTTTCCTCGGGCTGTACCGCAACCTTGGCACCGATGAAGCCGATCTTGAGGTTCGGATTGAGCTCCTTCATCGCCTCGGCGGTCTTCACGTCGCTCGCGAAGGATGGTGAGGAGGTATGGAGCACAAGGAGCTCGTATTGGCGCGCGCAAGGCGCGATATCGGCAAAGCTCAAACCGTGCGGCGGCGCGTCGATGAGCTTTGAGTCGGCAACGAGGGCCGCGGGCTGCGCCAGCCAAGTCGGGTACCAGAACGAGCGAACCTCGCGCCGCATCTGGTAGCGGGCGCCCGCGCCGCCATCGAAGCCGTCATAGGACGGAGCTTGCAGGAAGAGCGTTCGCATATGCGTTTGTCCCCTCAGCTCGGCGTCAAGGTTCCATCGGAATGAAGCGCGTACCGATGGCCCCGCCAGATCAATGGCCCTGGCATAAAGCTCGCCAAGAATATGGCAAAGCTCAGTAGATCGCGAAGGGGGCTGAGCCAGGGCGAAAGGCTTCTTTCGCCTCCCTCGCGCATCGCTCCGACTTGTAGCGAAACCAAGAGCCGACAAGCAAGGGCAAGCACAACCAGTCCGATGCCGGCGGCGCCGAAGCCTTGCACGATTGCCGCGGCGAGCGCAAAGGGCAAGGGATTGGTCAGCGCCAAGCCCGCGTAGCCAAACGGATCGATGCTCCTGATCGTGCGCGCCCAGCGCAGCTCGCGGCTGACGAGCTCGCCAAAGCTCTGCTCCGAGCAGATATGCGCGAGCAGGAGCGGAGGGATCGCAACCGTCAAGCCCAAGCCGCGGACGGCATCTCCGATAGCGTAGTCGTCGGCAAGTTGATTGGAAAAGGCCCCAAAGCCGCCTATGCGACCAAGCGTCTCGGCTCGGAGCGCGATGGTCGAGCCAAAGCAGGGACGCGCTAGCCCAAGCTTCAGGCCCACCAGGGCGCTGGGTAGGAAATGCTGATTGATTGAAGCAGCAGAGAGACTGGACCAAAGCCCGGCGACGGGGAGTCCTCGATAGAGGCAGGTCGCTAGCCCCACGCCCGGCACCGATAGGGCGGCAACCACGCGTCGGAGATAATCAGACTCGACCTTGATGTCGCTGTCGGAGAGCACGAGCACGTCGTGGCGCGCCCGGGGCAGCATATTGATAAGATTTGAGATTTTCCGATTTGTGCACTGCAAGCGAGGATCGACGACGAGATCAATCTCACGATCGGGAAATCGTTCGATAAGGCGATGAACGACGGCTGCCGCTGGGTCGGCCGCAGCCTGGATCCCAAACACCAGTTGGACCGGTCCCCCATAGGCTTGATTGCAGAAGGAGGCTAAATTCGCCTCAAGCTCGAGCTCGGCTCCGCAGAGGGGTTTCAGGATTGTGACAGCGGGGCTAGATGTGACAGCGGGGCTAGAAGAGAGCGCGGATGCGGAATTTTGGGCGAATTGCCGCCCCAGCGCCGCCGCAAAAAGGGAATATGCACAGCCTGATAACGTCAAGAGCGTACAAATTGGCCACAGCCAAGCCACCATTTTCAAGGTAAACTCGGGCATGGGGACCCTGCGCTTTAACCGAGTTCCGGCAGGCTGAAATAGATTAAGAATACCCCTTTGACGGGGGTGGAGTGAATGAGGGTGATCTTAGGCCGCGCCGCGGCTATCGCGCTTCTGAGCGCGCTCTCAGCCTGTGCTTCAGGCGAGGCGACAGTTTCGTCGCCCCGATTCCTTGCCGTCCAGGCCTCACCCAGCGCACTGAAAAACACCTCGGCTCCTGTCGACGCACCGAACGAAATCACGAGTCTGCCCGACGAACCGAACGAGGTCGCCGACCCGTTCGAGAGCATGAACCGCAAGGTGTTCGAAGGCAACCAGCACTTCAATCACGCCATCGTCTATCCAGTCGCCAAGGCTTACCGCGAAACCCTACCGGAGCCTGTGCGCGACTCGATCGAAAACTTCGCCGGCAATCTTACCGAACCCATGGTCTTCACCAACGACGTCCTGCAACTGCGCTTGGGGGCCGCGGCGACGACCTTCGGGCGCTTCGCGATGAATTCTACCCTCGGCATCGGGGGTCTTTTCGACGTCGCAGCCAAGCAAAATCTTCCTCGCCAGACGGGGGACTTCGGCCAGACGCTGTATGTTTTGGGCGTGCGCAACAGCAACTATCTCGTCGTGCCAATCATTGGGCCGACCAACGTGCGCGACCTGATCGGAACGACTGTCGAATTTGTTGCCACACTTCCGGTCGCCGGGCTATTGCCAGGCGAGGTATCAACTCAGGTTGCCACGACGGCCGACAATCTGACGATCGCGGGATCGATCGCGAGCCCGTTTACGAAGCTCGGCCAGGCCGAGCAGATGGAAGCGCTCGAAGACAGCTCGCTCGACTTCTATACGATGCTGCGCAGTGTTGTGGCTCAAAAGCGACAGGCCGATCTGCAAGAGGCGCTGGCAACGAGTGGTTGGACAGCCTCCGGCAATTTCGAGGCGCCAGCGTCCGGATCGCCGGCCCCGTTCCCCGATCCTGTGTGGCGGGGTGGTGCCAAGGAGGAACAATTATTGGCCAACACGTCGATCTCTCGGCAATGATGCCACAGAGCCGAGCGAGTATCGCCCAGAAGCGAGCGAGCATCGTGGGCCCTTTCGTCGTTGCGCTTGGGCTCTGGCTTGGGCTGTTTGCGATGGCGCCCGCCTATGGCGAAGGCGCTGATCCTGCCGCTTCGCGCATAAGCAGCTTTTATGATGCGTTGCTCGGCGTAATGAAGCAGGCAAAGCAGCTCGGCCTCAAGGGACGCTACGACAAGCTTTCCCCTGTGCTCTCCAAAACCTACGACCTCGCATCAATGTCGCGGATTGCGGTCGGGCAAAGCTGGAACACGCTATCCCCGGCGCAGCAACTTGGCATTGTCAGTGCCTTCACTAGGATGACGACGGCAACCTACGCGACCCGATTCGATGGTTTCTCCGGCGAGGAGTTCGAGATTTTGCAGACTGCCGATCAGCCGAACGGGGACAAGATCGTCAAGACCAGCATCGTTCAGTCCAATGGCAAGACCGTGGCGCTCAACTACCTCATGCGCAAGACCGGCACCGACTGGAAGATCATCGACGTCTATCTCGACGGCACCATCAGTGAGCTGGCGAGCCGACGAGCGGAGTTCGGTGCGATTCTGAAATCAGGCGGCCCCGACGCTCTGCTCAGTTCGCTTGTGAAACAGGGTGATAAATTGCTTGCCGGGACCTGATCGAGCCAATGAACGAGCATGAATCCATTGGGCGTATGCGAGCGAGAGATTCAGGCATCGGGCCGGGGGGTTGGAATGGAGGCATGGGCTTCTCGAGAATCGAAGACGCCGCTATTAGACAGAATACAAACGCCCAAGGATCTGCGCGAGCTTCCCGAAACAGATCTGCTCCAGGTCGCCGCTGAACTGAGGCAGGAAACCATTGACGCGGTATCGGTTACCGGCGGTCATCTTGGCGCCGGCCTCGGCGTCATCGAGCTGACGGTGGCGCTGCACTACTTGTTTGACACACCCCGCGATCGGCTCATCTGGGACGTCAGTCATCAGGCATATCCGCACAAGATTTTGACGGGCAGGAGAAGTCGAATCCGCACGCTGCGCCAGCCCGGCGGGTTGTCAGGGTTCACGAAGCGCACCGAGAGCGAATATGACCCGTTCGGCGCTGCCCACTCCTCGACCTCGATTTCAGCCGGTGTTGGCATGGCCGTTGCGCGCGACCTGGCCGGCGCCAACAATAGAGTCATAAGCGTTATCGGCGATGGCGCGATGAGCGCCGGCATGGCTTATGAAGCGATCAACAATGCGGGCGCTCACGACACACGCCTGATCGTCGTCCTCAACGACAATGACATGTCGATCGCCCCTCCGACGGGAGCGCTTTCGGCCTATCTCGCCCGCATCACGTCAGGCCGCTACTACCTCTTCTGGCGTAATTTCGCGAAGCAGATCGCCAAGCGCTTGCCGAGGAGTTGGGAGCGCCGGATGGCCCGGCTGGAGGAATATGCTCGCCATCTCTGGCAGGGTGGCGTGTGGTTCGAGGAGCTCGGCTTCTACTACGTCGGGCCCATCGACGGGCATGACCTCGGTCAACTGCTTGCAGTGTTGAAAAACGTCCGCGACGCCGACCAAGGCCCGTTCCTCGTTCACGTCGTTACCAAGAAAGGCAAAGGCTACCCACCGGCGGAGGCCTCCTGCGACAAGTATCACGGCGTCGCCAAATTCAACGTGGTGACAGGCGCGCAGGTGAAGCCCCAATCCAAGGCGCCAAGCTACACACGTGTTTTCGCAGACAGCCTCATCGCCGAAGCCCAAAAGGACGAGAAGATCGTCGCCATAACGGCCGCGATGCCGGACGGCACGGGGCTCGATCTCTTCGCCAAGGAGTTTCCCAAGCGGACCTTCGATGTCGGGATTGCAGAGCAACACGCCGTGACCTTCGCCGCAGGCTTGGCCTGCGAGGGTATGAAGCCATTCGCCGCGATCTATTCCACCTTCCTGCAACGTGCCTACGATCAAGTCGTGCATGATGTTGCGGTACAGAGGTTGCCAGTGCGATTTGCCATCGACCGCGCAGGTCTCGTCGGCGCCGACGGGCCGACTCATGCCGGCTCATTCGACCTTGCTTTTCTCGGCTGCCTCCCCGATTTCGTCGTCATGGCTGCAGCCGATGAAGCGGAATTAAGGCACATGGTTGCGACCCAGGTTTCGATCGATGATCGGCCATCTGCATTACGTTATCCGCGCGGCGAGGGCACCGGGGTCGAGCTGCCGGCGGAAGGCTCGGTGCTACCGATCGGCAAAGGCCGCATCCTTCGCGAAGGCACGGCGGTCGCGATCGTCTCGCTGGGCACACGCTTGGCCGAAGCCTTGAAGGCGGCAGATCAGCTGGCGACTTTTGGGCTTTCGGCGACCGTCGCCGATGCGCGCTTCATGAAGCCTCTCGACCGAGAACTTATCTATAATCTCGCTAGCGACCACGAGGTGCTCGTGACCGTCGAAGAGGGCTCGATCGGCGGATTTGGCAGTCACGTGCTGCATTATCTTGCCCAAGCACGCCTTCTCGACGGCAGCCTCAAGGTTCGCAACCTCGTTCTGCCCGATATGTTCATTGACCAGGGCCATCCCTACGAAATGTACGAGCAGGCCGGATTAAACGCGTCAAGCATTGCAAGAACGGCAATGGCCGCGCTCGGGGATGCCGGTCGGCCGAACCAATTTGCACTAACTCCCGTGAATTCCGTTCGCGGGTCCCTCTAACGACCGCTTATCGTCGAGATTTGGAAGGCTGTTGCCTCAGCCAGAGTCGCCTCGCCTCAACTCCCTGCCAGATGATCAGGCACGGCAAGCCCGTGGCGATCTCGCGGGCGCGCTTCAAGAGCGAAAGCGCGAGCGCAACTTCGGGGGACAGACCGAACAAGGCTCCCAGCACGACATAGCCACCCTCCTGAACGCCCAATCGCGAGGGAACGACGAAGGCCGCTGTGCGCAACGCGAAAGCAAGGCTCTCCAAGATCAACGCATCCGACCAGGGCAGGGCATGGCCCATGAACCAAAGGCCAACCCAGGCCTCGCTAGCGCCGACGATCCAGCCGGCAAGATGCAACACCGTACCGGTCAAGAGGCGCCGATGATGACGGTAGAGCTTGTGGATGCCGGCCTGGACACCCTCGGTCACCGGGAGTGCTTCCCAGGCCCATTTTAGATCGAGACGCTCAGGCAGTTTTTCCAGCAGGTCGAATAGACCCCTTCGCTGCGCAAGGATGAATCCTGCGACGACCGCCCCCGAGATTGACAGCCCGGTTAGCACCCAGGTCCCGATTCTCTTGCCAGGGTACGCGACGAGAAAGAGGGCCAAACCGAAGACGGTGAAGACGATCTGGCTCACCAATTCCAGGGTGAGATCGACGATGGTGCTCGCGCCTGCCATGCCCGGAGGAACGCCACGCAAGGTCAGCTCGCGAGCACCGGCGATCTCGCCGGCCGTCGGCAGCAGCGCCAGCAGATTGCCGACGCTCTCGCGCAGCCAACGGCCCCACAGGCAAGTGAGGATGGTATTAGGGGGCGCGTCGATGATGACCACTCGCCAGGCCAGCGCGCTGATCAGCAGACAAACAAAATAGATGGCCGTGAGAGCGGCGAGTCCTCGCCAGCCGGCAACGAGAGCCGCATCGCCAATCTGGCGCCACCCAAAATGAAGGATGAGGCCGGTGGCAACGCCAAGCCCCGCCAAGGCGCCGAGGATCACGCCGAGCTTCACCGAAGCATCCTTGACCAACCGGTTCGCGTCATAGCCAACTTTGTCTCCGTGGCGAAGCACCACATGGTTGCGGAGCCTTGGGAGAGTATGAAGCGGCGTTGCTCATAGGGGCGGCAGCGGCACCTGGTCCAACAAAGACTCTCCGAATTTGTCGCCTACGACCTACCGCAATTTGAGTAACCCTGCCACAACGGCCATACACAATCCTGCAAGTGGGTCAACCTTCTGAGTAATGGGTAGGACGTTGATTTGAAGAAGCCGTCATCCGAGGTACCGCAGCTGCAGCGTCCTTCTCCTGGCCGCCTCGGATCGCAGCTCTTTATGACGCCGCGCGATATCGGGCTATTCTTGATGAGTGCCCGAACGGACGCCGCGATTGGCCGGCTGCGCGCGACCAAGGGCGCGCGTGCTGCCTTCGAAGCCGTCTACTCGCGCTGGAACGACCCCTGGTCGTCGGCCTCGCCGCGCTATCGCTATCAGCGCCGGAAATATGAGCAGGTGGTCGGCATGCTCTCCGGGCGCCACTTTCGGGAGGCCCTCGATCTTGGTTGCGGTCTCGGTCTGCTGGCAGAGCTGCTGGCCCCGCAGGTCGACGAATTGCTTGGGCTCGACATCGCCGAAGCCGCCATCGAACGTGCTCGGCAGCGGGCGGCGCATCTCCCCAATCTTTGCTTCGAACAGGCGGATATCCTCGATTTGCCGAGGACTCTCGATCGCAGCTTCGACCTCGTGCTGTTGGCCGATACGCTCTACTACCTCTCACCGCTCGACGAAGCGACGTTGCAGCGGATGGCTCTGCGCGTAGCCGATCTCCTCGTGCCCGGCGGCCTGTGTGTGCTGGTGAACCACTATTTCTTCGCGATCGATCCCGACTCGCGCCGCTCGCGACGCATTCATCGGGCATTCTCGCTGTCTCCGCGCTTCCACTTGGACTGCGAGCATCGCAAGCCATTCTACCTAGTGAGCCTTCTGACCGAGCAGCTGGACTCGGGCGCTGTCGTCGCTATTACGTCGGGGCATGACGGCAACGCTGCCGACAATTGATGTAGCGTTGACGCTGACCGGTCAGGTCCGTGCTCAGCGAGGCCGTCAAGCACCGCACGGTAGGACAAGGGCCTCAGATTGCAGGCCTCGAGCTTCATTTTCACGGCCGGGCTGAGCAGCGCAGCCAACTCCTCCTCGGCGCGGTAACAAGACGGAAGATTGTCCGGGCCTTCCCACCTTCGCATTGCCGGATGGCAATAAACTTCGGATATCCCGTCTGGCAGGTGATCGAGAATCCGGAGGATGCGGGCCTCGACCATCGCGCCGCTGTCATTCAGACCGAACAGATGATCGTTCGATGGTATGCCTATGGCGGCGAGTTGACGTCGCATCCGTCGTGTTTGCGCAAAGTAGAAAAGCCAGCTTGCGAGGCGCCCGAAGACGCGATCGCGGTTTGCTCTAAAGGATGCACCGAAGGGCTCGAGCGGGACCCGCACCGGGGGGGAACCAAAGCGAGGAGCGATCTGCGCTATGGCCGACAAGACGACCGGATGCATGTGGAAGTGCTGGTGTCCATTGATGTGGTCCATCTTAAGCCCCGCAGCGTGAAAACGGCCAAACTGCGCGTTGATCTCGGCATTGGCCTGGCGGCGCAACTCTGGTGAGAAGTAGAGAGCCACGCCGAAGCTAAGGGGGTCGCTCGAGAACCGCCCATCCGGCCCCACAAGGCCCGGCACCTCGTGGGGTGGCAACACGGGGCGCCCATCGAGCAGCGTCAGATGCAGGCCAACGCCTAGGGACGTTAAAGAGCGCGCACGCTCTACCGCATCCTCCACGGCAGGGCCACCCACCATCAAACTCGCCGCAGAGAGAATCCCCTGCCGATGAGCGCTCTCGACGGCATCATTCACGGGTAGCGAAAGCCCGAAGTCATCGGCGGTGACGATTAGTGCTTTCACTCCGGTTCTCCGGCGGACTGGACTCGCTCACATGCCCCAGAAGGTCACCGCGAACCTTGACCTCAATCTCGTGGACTTTGCCACCCTATTCCGCGTGCCAGGATTCGGTTTGTCCAAGTCCTCTCCAGGGGGTCCAAAACCGCGCACCACGGTCAGAGAGAACGGCGGAAGGTTTACCTCGCTCGTGCCCGCTAGCCAGAAGCGGCGCGGTGCCTCCGTTCGGGCCGGGTGGCCGTCTGGTCCAGAGGCTTTCCAATCATATTGTGCCCGAGAATATTGAAACACCTCCACACGGCCGTGGAATGACGCCGGCGCGGCCGTGTCACGGAACCCTATGCTCGCTCTATGGGCTCGTATGGGATCCTTGTTCACGAGCAGGATGGCCCACGTTTGGTCAGGGCGCTTGACCGCATAGGCGGTGACGATCTGACGGCCTTTCCGGTCCCGAATGTCCGAGTCGGTGGCATAAAGCGCGTGCGGCCGATTGACCGGCTCCGCCCATTCATGGGTCAGCAGATGGGCGGCGAAAAACGTTGGCATCCGCCAATGGGCCTGTCCTTTGGCATCGGCCTCGAACAGCATCATCTGGCCGTAGCCCGCACACCGGTTTCCTTCTCTGATCGGTCTGCTCGGCTCATAACCGAACAGGTAGGCCGTCGTTCCTCCCAGGGTGAGAAACTGACCAACGATATCGGCGTTGAGCAGGGCGCTCGGCAATTCGACCAGGCTGCGCCCGGCGAAAGCAGAGTAGCCATACTCGCTAATGATCCAGGGAATCGAGGTTGGGGCGCCTTGCTCCCGCAAGGTTTGGAACGCCTTGGCCAGAAGCTCGGGCTGCGCGAGGAGCTGCTGGCTCCGCCTCTCACAGAGACGATCGAAGGGGTACCACTCGAAGGAGAGGAAGCTGAAGTCGCCAAGCCGCCCACGGCTTCGCAGATATCCGAAAAATCGCGTGACCCAGGATTGCGACGGGTCGACGTCGAACCCTGAATAAACGATGCCGTTCTGAAAGCTCGGTCCGCCCAGGGCAAGTGTTGGGTCGACGCGGTGAATGGCCGTGGCGAATTGAAGATAGAGCGCTGCCTCGTGCTCCGGCGAGACGCGCTGGCCGTCAGGCTCCTCTCCCATCTCGATCTGCTCTACGGGGTAGCCTCGCTTGCGCAGGAAGCTGATTTCGGCCGCAGCATTTTCCGGCGTGTCGTAGAGCAAACCGACCGGCACCAGCACCGGCAGGCCGTGGGTCAGGCCACTGGTGAAGAGGAGATCGAAGCCGGGCTGTTCCGTGTCGGCATCGAGATCGATCGAACGATGCCAGGGATCGGTGGATGAGGTGGTGATCACTGTCTGAGTCGCATTGCTTGGGG
>JBGQMX010000124.1:0-10240 GCA_041500805.1 Methyloceanibacter sp. | reverse complement strand
CTTCAGGGCGGCAGAGGGCTCCTCATGCGTGGTGATGGCGAGGAAGCGCTCGCGCTGCCCAATGTCATAGTCTGAGATCGGGTCGTCATTGACGAGCACCGTGATCGACACCTCCTGCGCCGCTCCCGGGCGCGCACCGCCAACGAGCCAAAGACCGAGCACCAAGGCGCCCACAGCGCAAAGCCAGCAAGCCCACGGTCCACCGACGTGGGTCTTCGCCTTTTCGCTGCCCAGATGGCGACCACGCATGGAACAAGGCCTCGCTACTAGTTGGTAGAGGCATTCGGGCTGAGCAGGCCGAAGGCGTCGTTCTGGAACGCGTAGGAGCCGAGATATTTCAGCGTGAAATTCACGAGGAAACGCTGCTCGGGCACAATGTCTTGGTCTTTAATGCGGGACTGCTGGTAGGTCACGGAGAGCATGAAACAGTCGTCCTGGTAGCGTAAGCCTAAGCCATCAGTGATCATCAGATTAGTTTCGAGATCGTAGCGGAGGTTGCCGAGCAGTGACCAATCTTGGGTGAGTGCCAAAATCCCCGAGGTCAAGACTTCCTGACGCGTCTGGCCGAGAGCCAATCCTGCCTCCGCAGTGACGTCGGCATAGTTCACCGCCAACGTCACCGGGCCGTAGTTGGCGGATGAGCCGAGATCGGTTCGTTCGATATTAAACGTCTCTTGGTTGAAGCGGCTTTGCGCAGAGAAGGCGAGATTGCTCGCGGCCTGTAGGTATAACCCACCCACATAATCGGACGCGGCCGTGGCAAGACCGCTCGTTGCATAGAACGCGTTGTCGTACGCATTCTGACCGGCGATCTGATAGCTTTCGCCGAACACCGTGCGGGCATAGGAGCCCGACGCGAGTTGGGCAGTGTAGCGCACGCCCACATTGGCGCGGGTGCCGGTCTCGATTCGGTCGTAGCCCGAGAACTTGTCGGTGTCGAACAGAAGCGTGTCGTCGAAGACGAGGCTCAAAGCGTCCTCGTTCGGGATGGCCTGCTGGTCGCCGAGCGTGTCGGGTCTTGCGATGATCTGGCCGATAGGCTCGAAGACGTGGGTGACGCTGCCGGTGGTGGCGACGAAGGGATAACGATATTCGAAACCGGCGACGGCATCGCCGCGCGCGATGAACCCGTTGGTCGGGTCCTTGGTGACGAGACCCTCGGAGCCGTTCAGCGTCGTATTGTCCAGGACACCACCAACGTTGTAGAGGTCGCCGCGCAGCTGTGCAAACGGCGTGTAGACCTGACCGATGCCGTCAATCATCTGGCGACGCCAATTGGCTTCGGCGATCAGTCGATCGGAATCTACGCCATCCTTGTTGGAAAAGGCCATGGCGTTGGAGTTGAAGCTGAGCTCGCCGCCGAGGATCGGCTTGTTGACGATGTAGTCGTAATCGACGATCGGATAGACCGTCGCGTCGGAGAAGGGCTGGTCGGTGAACAGCAGGCTCTGCGTGCTGTAGAACCTCGTGGAGAGATAGTTCCGATCGTGCAGGCCTTCGAGATAGACTTGATCGACGCGATCGGTCTTGATCTTGCTGTCGAGGTTATAGAAGCGCCGGAAAGTGTCGTCGGTCTCGCCGATAATGTCCCAGCCCCAGCCGTAATAGGGATTGAGCGCGAACTTGCCCTGGGTGTTGATGCTCCCGCGAAAATTGCCGTCAGTGGGGGCGTCGACTGTTCCCTTGTCGAATACGCCGGCAAGGTCGATGCTATAGCCGCCACTAGAGAGGCGCTGGCGCCAGACGCCCTGCAGCAGGGTGCCCGCCTGCGAGGTGTACATTGGCGCGAAGGTGAAGTCGTAGTGGTCGGCTAGGGCGAAATAGTAGGGGACCATGACCGTGGTCCCAAGGACGTTGGAATTGCCGTAGCTCGGCATGAGAAAGCCCGACTTCCGCTTGACCGTCGGATCGGCACTCTGGAACCAGGGGACCCAGAGGATCGGTACACCGAAAAAGTCGAAGGACGCGTTATTGTAGGTGATGGTAGCCTCGTCGCGCCTATGGGTGATCTTCTTCGCGCGAATGCGCCACGTGGGTGGTTTGCTCGGGTCCTCCTCGCAGATTTTGCAAGGCGTGAACCAGCCATTCTCGAACACGGTGACATTGCCGGCTTGTCGCGTCGCGGAGGCAGCGACGATGCGCGTGTCGTCCTTGGTGACGAGCTTCAGCGTGTCGATGAAGCCGTCACGGAAATCATCGGTGAGCGTGATGTGGTCGGCGGTGATCACCGCGCCGTCGGGGTCCTTGATGCTGACGTTGCCCTCAGCCGTCAGCGTGTTGGCGGCCTGGTCGTAGACGACCCGATCGGCGAGAAGAGTGTAGTCGCCGTAATAGATCTCGACGTTGCCCTTGGCGGTGATCTTCGAATTCTCGTTGTCGTAGACCATCTCGTTGGCCTGCAGCAGCATAGGCTCGGTCGATCCGATCTTGGGCGGCTGGAGCATTTTGGTTAACTGCTTGCGCTCCAGTGCTGCTGCATGACTGTCTGCGCTGGCAGTACTACCGCCGAGAACGGACGTCGCCGAGGTGGCGAAAGCCTCGGGCATACAAAAAACCAGCAATACGAACGCAAGCAGGCCTGCGACAAAGCCCGGCCGGAGCATTGCCGTTAGGCGCGGCAACGGGGCGCCATTAGACGCAGCGAGGCCGGGCAGAGCCCGGCGCATCCCGATCAGCCTTGCGCGGTTCCCGGTCATCACCCGTCCTCTTTGTACAAGAGCACGGTCAGCGCGAGCGAAGCCGCGATGATCACCGGCACCCAGGCCGCCGCCGCAGCAGAGGTCAGCCCTGCTATCGCGAGGTTGCGCGACACCTCGGAAAGCACGAAGAACGCAAAGCCCGACGCGAGCCCGAAAATGGCGTTGATCTGAACGTTGCCGAAGCGGAAGCCCCTGAGCGAGCAGGTCGCCGCGATCAGCACCATGGTCACGAGCAGGAACGGCCGCGACAGGAGAAGCTGGTACTGCACGCGATATTGGGTGGCCGGAAGACCTGCCTTCTCGGCGATCTGGATGAAGTTCGGCAGGTCCCAGAACGAGACGGAGAAGACGGTGCCGAGGCTGTCGCGCACCTGCGTCGGTGTGAGATAGGTGCTGAGAAGATAGCTCTTATAGACCGCGGGATCTTGGCCCACTGCGCTCACCCAGGCATCCTGGAGCTCCCAGCGGCCGTCCTTGAGCAAGGCACTCTTCGCCTCGATCCGCTCGGTCAAGCCATGATCACGGTCGTATTGAAACACCGTGACGCCGGTGAGCTCGAGCCCCTGGTTGAGCACATCGGCGGCATGGATGACGGACGGACCGTCGGTGCCATCCTCGCGCAGCCAAGCGCCTGCGTTCTTGTTGGACTTGAGCAGCGACTCGTCACGCCCGAAGGCCGTCGCATAAAGTCGCTCGGCCTCGGCGCGGGCAACCGCTGCGAGCGGGTTGTAAATCAGCACGAAGGCGATTCCGAGAAAGAAGGCGACGATGATCGCAGGCAGAGTGAATTGCCACACCGAGATGCCGGCGGCGCGGAGCACGACGAGCTCCGAGGAGCGGCTCAGCATGAGGAAGATGCCGATGGTTCCGATGAGCACGGCGAAGGGCAGGATGAGCTCGGAGAAGGAGGGGAGACGGAGCAGCGTTATCCAGGCGAGCACGAGGCCTGGGACATCGGCCGAATAGTTGCCCGCACGGCGGAGCATCTCGATGAAATCGACGAAGAAGATGAGGATGCAACAGATCAGGAACATCGCCAACATGGCGATGAAAAAGCGCAGCGAGAAATAACGCGCAAGCGTCCCTACTGCACTGATGCCCGGCATCTGCGCTCTCACGTCGCGTGCATCCCTCTACCGGCCCAAAACCTTATCTTTTTTGGTTGGAACCTAAACTCGAAGCTCAGCTTGGACCGCAACTCAGGCGACATTCTAGCGTGTGCCGCCCAGGCCGCAACGAGAATCGCCCCCAGTGGAATAGCATACACAAGCACCACGGCCCATGCACTGAGCGCCACGAGGTTGCCGGCAGCGAGCCCTGCAACCCGTAACCCCACGCCGATGCCGAAAGCCGAGAGAATCTGCCCCCAGCGGTTCTCCCGCGTGGTGCGCGCATGCCCAAGAAACGCGATGGCGACGAAGGCGAAGACGAGGGGGTAAAGAGGCGTCGACAGGCGCTCATGCAACTCCGAGCGAAGCTGACCGTAATCGTGCTTGTTGGCCCGAGTTTTCGGATCGGGATTGATGAGATCGCTGATATAGCGCTCGCGCGGGCGCAGCTCTTTGTCGTCGTTGTCCTTGGGATTAAACTCGGAAATGTCGAGCATGTTCTGGTCGAAGGCGATGATCTGCACGCCCTTGTCCGCGTTCTCGCCGTTGTAGCGATGGACATAGCCGTCGAACATCACGAGATAGGAGCCTTGGTCATTGGTGATGATGCGGCCACGCTCGGCGAGATAGCTCATCACCTGCTTGGTGTCGCGCTCGTCATGGACGAGGAGCCCGAGCAAGTCGCCGTTCGAACTGCGGTCCCTTATGTGGAAGGTGAGCCCCGGCTCGGGGCTGGAAAAGCGGCCTGGCTGAAGGACTTGCGAGATGAGGTCGGCCCTGACCTGGGTGATGAAGCTGCGCAGCGCACGCATGCTCGCCGGCGTCACAAAGACGTTGGCGAGGAGGATGGCGACACTGACGAGGCCGGCGAGCGCAAACAAAGAGGCGCCGATACGCCATACGGGTGCGCCTGCGGCCGTCATCACGATGAGCTCGCTGTCGCCGTTCATACGGTCGAGCGTGTAGAGCGCGGCCATCATCATGGCGTTCGGCGCAATGAGCGCCATGAGGCTCGGGAGGCTGAGCAAAGTCATCTGGAAAAACAACAAGATACCCTGACCTTGCGACGTGATCAGGTCGAGCTCTTTCAACATTGTAGCGAGCCAGACAACGGTGGTCAGCGTGATCAGGATGACGAGGAACGCATTCGTCACCTGCCGAAACATGTATCGGCCGAAGAGCGTCATGGCCTGTTTTCGCAATTCCCCTGCGGCCCTTTCACCGAGCGGCTTCGGATGCTTTTTTTTGAACGACGCCAATCGGTTGGGACAAGGTCGATTCCCATCAGGCTAACATGGCGGAATTTCGGCGTTTTGGAATGGCTTGCTTTCCCTTCTGACAGGATTTACCTAGGTCGACTGTATTTCTTGCCGCTGTTGCAAAACTGCACCAGTGAGTGCGCCGACGGCTCCCCGCCGGGCACGCTTCCCCGACCGATTGCCTTGCTGCCGGACGGCACGGTCATCCATGGAGTTTCTTCCCGTGAGCGATCAAACCGCATTGTCTTTTGCCAGCAAGAGCGCGCCCGCCGACGGCGTCGTCGTGGTGTTCGCCGAGGAGGGACCGAAGCTGACCCCGACCGCGCAAGATCTCGACAAGAAGTCCAAGGGTTTGCTGTCGAGGGCAGCCGAGATCACGGGGTTCAAGGGCAAGAAGGATTCGATCGTCGATCTGCTCGCGCCCCAGGGGCTCAAATCTGTGCGCCTCGTGCTCGCCGGCACCGACAAGATCGCGGCCTACGGCGCTGAGGACTGGCTCAATCTCGGCGGCAGTGTAAGAGGACTCCTCACCGGGAAAGAGGGGCCGGCCGCTCACATCTTCCTGGAGGGCGCCAATGGCGAGATCGCGGCCGCCGACGTTGCGAGCTTCGCACTCGGTGCGCTGCTCCGCGGCTATAAGTTCAAAAAGTACAAGACCAAACCCCGCAAGAAAAACGGCGCCTCGGGCGAAACGAACGACAGAACGCTGAAGAAGATCGTCATCCATTGCGCCGATCCGAGGGCAGCGGGGCAGGCCTTCGCGGCGAGCCGGGCGATCGCCGACGGCGTCACGCTTGCGCGCGACCTCGTCAACGAGCCGGCGAACGTGCTCGGTCCCGCCGAGTTCGCCGCCCGTGCCAAGGAGCTCGCCAAACGCGGCGTCCAGGTGGAGGTGCTCGGCGAGAAAGCGCTGCAGAGGCTCGGCATGAACGCGCTTCTTGCCGTAGGGCAGGGCAGCGATAAGCCGAGCCACGTGGCGGTCATGCAATGGCGGGGTGCAGGCCCAAGGGGCGGCGATCCGATCGTCTTTGTCGGCAAGGGCGTCACCTTCGATACCGGCGGCATCTCGCTGAAACCCGCAGCCGGCATGGAGGACATGAAAGGCGACATGGCGGGAGCCGCCTGCGTCGTCGGTCTCATGCAGGCGCTGGCTGAGCGAAAGGCCAAGGTGAACGCCGTCGGCATTATCGGCCTCGTCGAGAATATGCCAGGCGGGAGCGCGCAGCGTCCCGGCGACGTCGTCACCGCGATGTCGGGACAGACCATCGAGGTGCTCAACACCGACGCCGAAGGCCGCATGGTTCTCGCCGACTGTCTCTGGTACGCGCAAGACCGCTTCAAGCCGAAGGCGCTCATCAATCTCGCGACATTGACGGGGGCCGTGATGGTGGCGCTCGGCAAGGAGCATGCGGGGCTCTTCAGCAACAGCGATGAACTCTCCGAGCGGCTGACCGCCGCAGGCAACGTCACCGGAGAGAGATTGTGGCGGCTGCCGCTTGGGCCGAAATACGACAAGATGATCGAATCGAAAGTCGCCGACATGAAGAACACCGGGGGGAAGTGGGGCGGCTCAATCTCCGCAGCGCAATTCCTGCAGCGCTTCGTCAAGGAAGGAACGCCCTGGGCGCATCTCGACATCGCCGGCACGGCCATGTCGTCGGTGGACAGCGAGATCAATCGGAGCTGGGGATCGGGGTTCGGGGTGCGGCTGCTCGACCGGCTGGTCCGCGACCATTACGAGCGCCACTGAGTGTGAGTGGCCCGCGTGAAACCGGCTACTCAGAAATTTTCCATAATATACCTTATGCGAATCCGGGATATGGGGCAGAAAATGCCGATATTTCGCTATCCCACTGATGATTCGCAGGAATTTCGTGCAGCGCGGCGCGTCGCCGCCGGCCAGTCCCTCGCCGGGTTCGATGCCTGACGAGCCGGCAAAGGTGCCAGCAGCAAAGCGGCTGCACACACTCGATGATCTCCTTGCCGTCATGGCGCGTCTGCGCGATCCCGTCACCGGATGTCCTTGGGACGCGAGGCAGAGCTTCGCCACCATCGCCCCCTACACCATCGAGGAGGCCTATGAGGTCGCCGACGCGATTGCACGCGATGATCTCGACGCGCTGAAGGACGAGCTCGGCGATCTCCTGCTGCAAGTCGTCTATCACGCCCAGATGGCGTCTGAGCAGGAGCGCTTTGCCTTTGCCGACGTGGCCGACGGCATCACGCGGAAGATGATCCGCCGGCATCCCCATGTGTTCGCCGACCCGAGCCTGCGGGAGGCATTCGTGGCGAACGACCTGTGGCGGCGCATCAAGGACGAGGAGAAAGCCGAACGCGGCGGGGCGTCGGCAAGCTCATCGCTCGGTGACGTGCCGGTGGCGCTCCCTGCTCTCACCCGCGCCGTGAAACTTCAGACCCGCGCAGCGGAGGTGGGGTTCGATTGGCCGAACCTTGCGCCGGTTCTCGCCAAGGCCGAGGAGGAAATCGCCGAGCTGAAGGTTGCTCTCGATGAGGTGCACGAGGCGATAGACGATGAGCCGGCGAAGCGGGTCACCGAGGAGTTGGGCGATCTCCTCTTCGTCATGGCGAGTCTCGCGCGGCATCTTGGCGTCGATGCGGAAGCTGCCTTGCGCGGTGCCAACGCCAAGTTCGTGCGGCGCTTCGAGAGCATCGAGGCTGCGCTCGCCAAGGAAGGCCGCATGCCCAAGGACGCGACGCTCGAGGAGATGGATCATCTCTGGGACGAGGCTAAAGCAGCCGAGACGAAAGGCTAGCCTCGTCCGTCGATCTTACTCCGCAACGCGCCGCAGGCGGGCGGCTCCGGCAAGGCGGGCAAGCCTCTCCCGCTTCTCGGGCGCCACGCGGATGCGCAAGGAGGTGATCCCCTCATCCAGCATCGACCGTTCGATCACCTCGCAATTCTCGTAGATCCAATTCGACAGCGAGCCCTCCTCGGGCCCGAGCTTGATCTCGATCGTCTCCCGGCGGCGATTGAGCTTCCGCTCGATCTCGGTGCGCAAGGCGTCAAGCCCGAACCCCGTCACCGCCGACACGAGAACCGCGCCGGCGCGGGGCGCCTCGTTCCCGGCGCGTTGCAGGGCCTGCTCATCGAGGAGATCGGCCTTGTTCCAGACCTCGAGCAGCCGGTCGGGCTCTCCTTCCGCGTCGATGCCAAGCTCGGCCAAGACGACATTCACGTCGGCCCGCTGGCTCCCGCTCGCCGCGTCGGCGATGTCGCGAACATGCAGGATGAGGTCGGCTTCCAGCACCTCTTCGAGCGTGGCACGGAAGGCGGCGATCAACGTTGTCGGCAGGTCGGAGATGAAGCCCACGGTGTCGGAGAGGAGCGCCTTGGAGCCGCCGGGAAGAGGCAAAGCCCGGAAGGTCGGATCGAACGTGGCGAACAGCGTATCCTCGGCCAGCACGGAGGCGCCGGTCAGCGCGTTGAACAGGGTCGACTTGCCGGCATTGGTGTAGCCGACCAGGGCCACGGCCGGGTACGGCACGCGCTGGCGCGACTGCCGATGCAGTCCGCGCGTGCGCCGCACCTGCGCAAGCTCCTTGCGGATGACGTCGATGCGCTCGCCGATGATGCGGCGGTCGGTCTCGATCTGGGTCTCGCCGGGGCCGCCGAGAAAGCCGAAGCCGCCGCGCTGCCGCTCAAGATGCGTCCAGGACCGCACCAGCCGGCTCTTCTGATAGACGAGATGGGCAAGCTCGACCTGCAGGCGCCCTTCCCGCGTCCTCGCCCGCTGCCCAAAGATCTCGAGAATGAGACCGGTGCGGTCGAGCACTTTGGCGTTCCACGCCGTCTCGAGATTGCGCTGCTGCACGGGAGTCAGCGGATGATCGACGATGACGAGACCCGCCTCCTCGGCGCGGATGAGACCCTTCAGCTCCTCGACCTTGCCGGAACCGAACAGCGTCGCCGGCCGCGGCTGCGTCAAGGGCACAAGCCCGCTCGCCCGCACGTCGAGATCGATGGCGGCGGCAAGGCCTACCGCTTCGTCAAGACGCTGCTGCGGCGATCGCTCGACAGCGTCCCGGCTCAAGGCGGCCCGGGCGCCCTTGCCTTGTCTCTTGTCGAGAACGGGCACCAGCACCACCGCCGTGACGCGCTCTTGCGCGCGCGCAAGGCCAACCACGCGCCCCGCCCGCTCCTTCTTGCGCTTCAGCTGTCTCGGCTCGGTCGGACGCAATTAGTCAGCGGCACCTTCAGCGTCGGTGATGTCTGAGAGCTGGATGGGCTGACCCGGCATGATGGTCGAGATCGCGTGCTTGTAGACGAGCTGAGAGTGCCCGTCCCGCCGCAGCAAAACGCAGAAATTATCGAACCAGGTCACGACGCCCTGCAGCTTCACGCCGTTGACGAGAAATATCGTCAGCGGCGTCTTGTTCTTGCGAACATGGTTGAGAAAAGTGTCCTGAAGACTTTGCGCGCGCTCTGCCGCCATGGGCTTCCCCGTCCCTTTGGTGTCCACGCATACGCCTGTCGGATGGCACTGGAATCGCCCTGCCCGGCCAGCCGAGACGCATTAGACGCGATTAAAAGGCAATCCCGCAAGAGCCCTGATGCGAAAGGCCCTTGCCGGCGGGCCCCTCAAAGACGCTTCAGAGCACGACCAGGCTAGCGCAGGGCCGGGCTCCTTTCATTGGAATTGACGCCAAGCGCGCGCAGTTTGCGGTGCAGCGCCGACCGTTCCATGCCGACGAACTCGGCCGTGCGCGAGATATTCCCGCCGAAACGGTTAACCTGGGCGAGCAGATATTCCCGCTCGAAAATCTCCCGGGCGTCGCGCAACGGAAGCGACATCAGATGCTCACCCCCTGCCCCGTTCGGAGATAAAGGGACGGGCGAAATGATCTCCTCTGGAAGCATCTCGGCGGTGATGATGGAGTCGGGATCGCCGCCAATGAGAATCATCAGCCGCTCGATGTTGTTGCGGAGCTGGCGCACATTGCCCGGCCAGTCGTGGGACTGCAGCACCGCCATGGCGTCCTCGCCGATGCGGCGGGGCGGCAGGCCGGACGCCACCGAGATGGCTTGCACGAAATAGCGCACGAGCTCGGGCACGTCCTCGCGCCGCTCGGAGAACCCCGGCACCTTGATCGGCACCACGTTCAGGCGGTGGAAGAGATCCTCGCGCAGGCGCCCTGACGACATCTCCTTCTG
>JBGQMX010000123.1:0-10281 GCA_041500805.1 Methyloceanibacter sp. | reverse complement strand
TCGAGCACGCGCTTGGCCTCGTCCAGCTTCTGCACGACTGCCGTCTCGGTGATCTCGACCACGAGACGATGGGGCGGAAACGAGGCCTGCGCCAGGAGGTCGAGGATCGTCTGCGTCAGCGATGGATCGGAGATTTGCCGTGGCGAGAGATTGATCGAGAGGTAGAGATGCTGCGGCCAGGTCTTGGCGTCGCGCAGCGCCTGGCTCAGCAGCGCATAGGTCATCTCGCCGATGGTGCCGGTATCCTCGGCGATCGGGATGAACACGTCGGGCATCAGCAGGCCTCGCCTGGGATGTTTCCATCTCGCCAGGACCTCGTGGCCAACCGTCTCCGAGGTCTCGAGGTCGACCAGAGGCTGGTAGTAGGGAACGATCTGCCCCGCTTCGATGGCGCCTTTGATTTCCGCCTCGAGCTCGACGCGCTGCTGCAGCCTTTCGTCCATGGCGCGGTCGAAGAAGCGGTATTGGCCGCGTCCTTCCGCCTTCGCCCAATACATGGCCATATCGGCCTGCCGCAACGCGGTTTCGACATTGCCACCGTCACGCCGGGCCATCGCATCGTTGCGGTTGGCGCTTGGATCGCAAGTCGCCACGCCGACGCTCACGCCAACCTGGAGCGACAGGGCGGCGAGCGACATCGGCTTCGATGTCTCGTGGACGATGCGCCGCGCCAAGCGCTCTGGGACATCGCTGCCGAGGCGGTAGGGCATGATGACGCCGAACTCGTCGCCCCCGAGCCGCGCCACAGAGCCCCCTTCCGCAAGGCGCGTGAGGCGCTTGGCGACGACCCGGAGAACTTCGTCGCCCAGCCTGTGGCCGTAGACGTCGTTGATCGGTTTGAAATTGTCGAGGTCGATGACGAGCAGCGCGCAAGCCTCGCCTTCCGGCAAATCGCAAGACCATTTGTCGAAATCTTCGATGAACCAGCGACGGTTGGGAAGACCGGTGAGCACGTCGTGGCGCGCAAGTTGATACGCCTCGGTCTCGGCCTTCCGCCTGTGCACGACCTCGCGGCGCAGATCGACGACGCGCCGGACCGAGAAAATCTTGGCGGCGATGCCGAGGAAAACGAAAAGGATCACGAGCCAGTCGATCGCGTCGCTTTGCGGCTCGTTGGTGAACTCGAGGAACTTGTCGAGAGCGTCGTACCAGACGGCGAGAAGGTAGAACGGAAGCCCCACAACACCGATGACGATGAGATCGCCCGTGACTCGACCTTGCCTTGAGTACCAGGCCGCAAGCTTCCGGAAGGGGGTGAGGACGTCCATCGTCAGCCGCGCTCGTTGAGTTGTGCCCCGATGGAAACGGTTGCCGTCAGATTGACCGGGGCATAAACCTTGCCTTGCCTTGCCGAGCCTAGGGCCGGACTCGCAAGCAACCGTTAAGCCGCATGGTTTAGGCGTGGCTCGTTATGGGACAGCGCCCCAGGAACCCTTGCAAGCGGGCCCAAATCCACCCTATAAGGCGCATCCTATGGAGCCGCCCGGCGGGGCATGCCGTGGCGGCTCGCATGCTTTCAGATCGTTGAAACTCTCTCCCCTGCCCTTAAGCCGCTTTGCGGTCCTTACGCCGGGGTCAAAACCAAGGAAGCCAAATGCCCAAGATGAAGACCAAGAGCGGTGCCAAGAAGCGCTTCAAGGTCACGGCCACAGGCAAGGTGAAGTGCCAAGCCTCGCGCAAGCGTCACGGCATGATTCAACGTACCGCGAAATTCGTCCGCAATGCGCGGGGTACGATGGTCCTGTCCGACGAGGACGCCAAGATCGTGAAGAAGAATTTCCTGCCCTATAGCCGCTAGAGCTTAAGGGCCTCGCCTTCGAAGGAGCACTGTCATGTCCCGTGTGAAACGCGGCGTTGCAGCCCATGCCCGCCACCGCAAGGTGCTGAAGCAGGCCAAGGGCTATTACGGCCGCCGCAAGAACACCATCCGCGCCGGCCGCCAGGCGGTCGAGAAGGCGGGCCAATACGCCTATCGCGACCGCAAGGTGCGGAAGCGAACCTTCCGCGCGCTGTGGATCCAGCGCATCAATGCGGCTGCGCGCGCCAACGGCCTCACCTATGGGCGGATGATCGACGGGCTGAAAAAGGCCGGGATCGATCTCGACCGCAAGGTCCTTGCCGACATGGCCGTGCGCGAGCCGGAAACCTTCCAGGGTCTGGTCGAGGCCGCCGCCGCTGCAGCGCGGGCGTAATGCCCGTCTCTGGGCTTGCCGGGCATGGGGGCCCAAGCCATGAGCGCGCCAGAGCTCGACAGCCTGCAAAGCGAGCTGCTTCACGCTATTGCGCAGGCCTCCGATCTCGGCAAGCTCGAAGAGGTGCGCATCGCCGCGCTTGGCCGCAAGGGCCGCGTGTCGGAGCTGATGCAAGGCTTGAGCGCGTTGCCGCCGGAGGCGCGCAAGGACTACGGTCAAGCCGTCAACAGCCTGAAGGGACGCGTCGGCGAGGCGCTCGAGGCAAAGCGGCAGGAATTGTCCAAGGCCGCAACGGCGGAGAAGCTCGCCGCCGAGCGCGCCGATGTCACGCTCCCGGTGCGTGTCGGGCCGCTCGCCGAGGGCCGCATCCACCCCGTGAGCCAGGTCACCGACGAGATCACCGAGATCTTCGCCGATATGGGCTTCTCGATTGCCGAGGGGCCCGACATCGAGACCGACTTCAACAATTTCACCGCGCTCAACATCCCGCCCGAGCATCCGGCGCGGCAGGACCATGACACGTTCTATTTCGCGCCTGCCCCCGACGGCACGCGCGCGGTGCTGCGCACCCATACGAGCCCGGTGCAGATCAGGACCATGCTGCGGGAGAAGCCGCCTCTCCGCGTCATCGCGCCGGGCCGCGTGTATCGGAGCGACTCCGACCAGACCCACACGCCGATGTTCCATCAGGTCGAGGGGCTGGTGATCGACGAGGAGACGCATCTTGGGCATTTGAAATGGGTGCTCGAGGAATTCTGCAAAGCCTTCTTCGAGGTGCCTTCCGTGAAGATGCGCTTCCGCGCGAGCCACTTCCCTTTCACCGAGCCGTCCATGGAGGTCGATATCGGCTACGCCAAAGTTGGCGACGAGATCCGCATCGGCGAGGGCGAGGAGTGGCTGGAGATTCTCGGCTGCGGCATGGTGCATCCGAACGTGCTTCTGAATGTCGGGCTGGACCCTTCGCGCTATCAGGGCTTCGCCTTCGGGATGGGGATCGACCGCATCGCCATGCTGAAATACGGCATGCCGGACCTGCGCGCCTTCTTCGCCGGCGATCTCCGCTGGCTCAAGCATTACGGCTTCCCGCCGTTGGCCGTTCCTACACTCGCTGGTGGACTCTCCTAATTACGTGGTCCTTGATGCCGCACGCCATTGTTTCAGAGCCCAAGAAACGCCGAGCGAAGGCATTTCGGCGGGGCATGACCAGCGCAGAGCGAAAGCTTTGGTATGCGTTGAGGGCGCATCGCTTCGATGGGCTTGGTTTCCGCCGACAGGTACCCCTCGGAAGGTACATCCTCGACTTCGTCTGTCACGATCCGTGCGTGGTCATCGAGGTTGACGGGGGACAACACTTCTCTACGCCTCAAGCGGCGCGCGATGCAGTTCGGGATCGCTGGCTGAGAACGCAGGGCTACCGTGTCATCCGGATTGCGAACAACGAAGTGCTGACCAATTTGGAAGGCGTTCTTGAGTACTTGGTGAGTGTCATAGGCGAGACACCCTTGACTACCCGACGGGCGTCCGGGATTTCACCGCGCGCTGCCGCAGACTCCCCGCTCCCCCCTTGTGGGGGAGCACGACCGCGCTTTGCGCGGTCGGAGGGGGGTGAACAACAGATTCAGAGTCCGCGACTTACCCCCCTCCCTACCCTCCTTCACAAGGGGGGAGGGGTCGTTGTGGCACCGTCCAGCCAGAACGCCGACTCGCCGGCAAACGACGAGGCCCCAGGATGAAATTCACGCTCGCATGGCTGAAGGAGCATCTCGACACGAAGGCGAGCGTGGAGGAGATCGCCGCGACGCTCACCCGCATCGGGCTCGAGGTCGAGGAGGTGTTCGATCCGGCGACCGCGCTTGGAGCCTTCCGCGTGGCGGAAGTGCTCAGTTGCGAGAAGCACCCTAACGCCGACAAGCTTCAGGTGTGCGAGGTCGATACCGGCACGGAGCGGCTGCAAGTGGTATGCGGTGCGCCGAATGCGCGGGCCGGGCTCAAGGGCGTATTCGCGCCCGTGGGCAGCTATGTCCCAGGCATCGACCTCACCCTCACCAAGGCCAAGATCAGGGGCGTCGAGTCTAACGGCATGCTGCTCTCGGAGCGGGAACTGCAGCTCTCCGACCAGCATACCGGCATCATCGAGCTCGATCCTGGCGCGAAGGTCGGCAGCCCCGCCGCTGCGGCGCTCGGCCTCGACGATGCGGTGATCGAGGTGGCCATCACGCCGAACCGGCCCGACTGCCTCGGCGTGCGCGGCATTGCGCGCGACCTCGCCGCCGCCGGTCTCGGCAAATTGAAAAAGGACACGGTCAAGCCGGTCAAAGGCGGGTTCGCCAGTCCCATCGCGATCGAGCTCGAGTTCGACAAGGATAACGCCGACGCCTGCCCGGTCTTTGCCGGGCGTCTCGTGCGCAACGTCACGAATGGGCCAAGCCCCGATTGGCTGCGCGCGCGGCTGAAGGCGATTGGCTTGCGCCCCATCAACGCGCTGGTCGATATCACCAATTACGTTTCCTACGACCGCGCCCGCCCGCTGCATGTCTATGACGCCGACAAGCTCAAGGGCACCATCCGCGCCCGGCTCGGACGGAAGGGCGAGTCGTTTCTCGCCCTCGACGGCAAGACCTACGAGGTTGACGGCGACATGTGCGTGATCGCCGACGACCGCGCCGTGCTCGGCCTTGGCGGGGTGATGGGCGGCGAGGAGACCGGCGCGACCCTCGCCACCACCAATGTCTTCATCGAGTCGGCCTATTTCGACCCGAAGCGCACGGCGCGCACCGGACGCAAGCTCGGCATTCAGTCGGATGCGCGCTATCGCTTCGAGCGCGGCGTCGATCCAGATTTCGTGGTGCCGGGGCTCGAGCTTGCCACCCAGATGGTGCTCGACGTTTGCGGCGGCGAGCCGAGCAAGGTGACCATCGCCGGCAAGCCGCCGAAGCCGAACCGCCCGTTCAAGTTCGATGTCGGCCTGGTCAAGCGCTTGAGCGGGCTTGAGCTCGGGCACGGCGAGATCAAGCGTCTTCTCTCCGCGCTCGGTGTCGAGCTCGACGGCAAAGGGAAAGCGCTCAAAGCCGCACCCCCCTCCTGGCGCCCTGACATCACCGGCCCTGCCGACCTCGTCGAGGAGGTGGTGCGGCTCGTGGGCGTGGACAACGTGCCGGCAACGCCGATGACGCGGGCTGCCGGCGTTGCGCGGCCCGTGTTGACCGAGGCGCAGAAGCGGCAGCGACTCACGCGGCGGCTGCTCGCCGCGCGCGGTTTCGTCGAGGCAGTGACCTGGTCATTCATCCCGCCCAATGAGGCGAAGCTTTTCGGTGGTGGCGCGCCTGAGCTGACCTTGAGCAACCCGATCTCGACGGAGCTTGCGCAAATGCGGCCCTCGCTCCTGCCGGGGCTTATCACCGCCGCGCAGCGGAACCGCGACAGGGGCTTTGCCGACGGCGCCCTGTTCGAGCTTGGCCAGGCCTATCGCGGTGCGGCGCCCGAGGATCAATTCACCGCCGCTTCGGGGGTGCGCTTCGGGCATTCGGCGCTTTCGGGCTCAGGCCGCCATTGGTCGGGCGAGGCGCCTGCTGCCGACGCGTTCGCCGTCAAGGAGGATGCGGTGGCGGCGCTCGCGGCGCTCGGCCTTGCTCAGGCGAACCTCACGAGCACCCGCGAGGCGCCGCCCTGGTTCCATCCCGGCCGCTCAGGCGCACTCAAGCTCGGCCCGAAAACCGTGCTCGGCGTCTTCGGCGAGTTCCACCCAGACCTCTTGGCAAGTCTTGGCATCGCCCCGCCGGTTGCAGCCTTCGAGCTTTATCTCGACGCCATCCCGCCGGCGAAGCGCAAGGGCGCGGGAAAACTTGCGCTCGATGCCTCGGACCTGCAAGCCGTGAGGCGCGACTTCGCCTTCCTGCTCGACCGCGACGTTGCCGCGGTCGATGTGGTGCGCGCAGCGCTCGGCGCCGACCGCGCACTGATCGGCGAGGTCGGGGTGTTCGATGTGTTCACCGGCGCGGGCGTGCCTGAGGGCAAGAAGTCTCTCGCCATCGAGGTGACGCTCCAGCCACGCGAGAAGACGCTCACCGACGCCGAGATCGAAGCAGTCGCCGCCAAGATCGTCGCCGCCGTCACCAAGGCCACCGGCGGCGAGTTGCGCGGCTAGAACCCTTACTCCTTTAGAATGGCCTGAGGGCGCCTCCGAAAGGCGCAAAAGGCTGAGACTCGCGACGCGTCGGGGCGCGGCGCTTGGGGGCGGCGGGCCGGCCATAGAAGGGCTTGTCCTCGCAAGCATCGGCGATCTTGTCGGCCAGCGGCTTCTCCGGCTCGGCAGCCGGCTGCCACCCCTGGCACAGCGTGCCGAGCTTCCCGCCGAGAGCGGCAGCGCCTTCCGCGCAATAAAGCCCCGAACCATCGGCTTGCGGCGTGAAGCGCACGCCCTTGGCGGTCTTCCCGTCGTCGAGCCCAGCCCCCAAATGATTGAGGGCATAGATGCGCGTCTGCGACTCCTCAGGGGAGAAGCGCTCCGGCCTCGTTTGCGTGTTGGTCAGAGGGATCGCCTCGATGGCCTCGACGCGCCAGCTGCCGTCGGCGCGCGCAAGATGCACCTTCGCCATCAGCCCATAGTCGCGGCAAAGCCCGAAGCGGGTCATTTCGGCGGTGCCGGGATGCAGGAAATTGCCGAGCCCATAGAAGATCAGCGACTTGCCGTCGAGCTCGACCCCTTGCGCCACGTGCGGGTGGTGGCCGACGATGAGGTCGATGCCCTTCTCCCCGGCGGCGAACCCGCGCCAGTCGGCAAGCTGCCGGTCGTCGGGCACAACGCGGCCTTCGAGCCCGTAATGGACCGAGAGGATGCGGTAGTCGGCCGGCATGGCGGCAAGCTTGTCCACCACGGCCTCGAAGTCGGGACGGTTGCGGTATGACGCCTGGCCCGCGCTTTTGGGACCGGCACGATATTGCGGCTGATCGCCGGTGATGATGCCGATGGCTGAAAAGCCGATCCGCGTGCCGCCGAGATCGAGGCAGGAGGGGTGGATCGCCTCCTCGAAATTGCTGCCGATGCCGGCATAGGCGATGGCGCGGCCGGCATTGGCCACGGCGAAATGATAGAGCGTCTCCTCGATGCCTTGGGCGCCGTAGTCAAGAGCGTGGTTGTTGGCGAGCGCGAACATATTGAAGCCGGCATCCATCAGGGCCTTCACCGCCGCGGGGTGGCTCCTGAAGTGGAACGGGGCGTCCTTGCCCTTGCTTTCGGGGGAGAGATCGTTCCGGTCGGTGACGACGGTCTCGACATTGGCGAAGGCGAGATCGCCGTCGATGTCGCGGGAGATCCCGGCCAGCGTCTCGGCGAAGCTCGTAACCTGCCTGCCTTTGTGGATGCCTTTGGCATCGACGGGGGCATCGCTGGCGTTGAAGCCGGTGTCGCCGACCAGGACGATTGTGAGACGATCCGGAGGCGGGCCGGCCGGCAGAGCCGCTCCACTTTCGCCGATCGACGCCGTGACCTCGGTGCTGTCGCAGGGGGCCGCCCGCGTGGCGGCATAGAGCATGGCGGCCGGCGCGAGCCCGATAAGAGCCGCTGCGATCAGAAAAAGCTTGAGCCAGCGGCCTGTCACGGTTAGCCGGTCCTCATGTCAGGGCCCCGTCAGCCTCGGCGGGGACACGCGGATTAGCATCGAAGCCGAGATTGCGGTCGCGGGCAAGATGGACCATGGCGCGCTCGGCAAGGGCGGTGATGGTCAGGAGCGGATTGACGCCGATGGAGCGCGGGATCACCGAGCCGTCGCAGACATAAAGCCCGCCATGCACGCTCTCTTCGCCCTTGCCGTCGAACACCTGGCATTTGTGGTTGACCACGCCGCTTGCCGCATCCTCCCCCATGCCGCAGCCGCCAAGGGGATGGGCGGTCGCAGGCTTCGTCCCCATATTGGTCGCGGCCAGCGGGCTCTTGATGTAGCGCGCGCCCACCGCCTCGGCGGCCTTGGTCAGGGCCGCATCGACGCGAGCGTAGACCGGCTCCCCGGCCACGCCGGGCCAGTGGACCTGCGCGCTGCCATTGTCGAGCCTGATGCGGCCTGCAGCCTCGTCGTGGGAGACGACGAAGAAGGTGTGAAGGTGGGAGAGAGGCCCCTGATAGACGCCCTTGATCAGGCTTTGCGCAGCGCCGAGCAGTCTGCCGCCGGCGATGAAGAACACCGGCAGGAGCGGCGCCAGCGCCGACGGCAGCACGCCTTCCTGGATAATCATGCTGCGGTCGAGGTGCCTTCCGTCGGGGAGCTCGATCTGACCCGCCACGCACGCCCCGATGGCGTCGCCCACGAATTTGGGCGGATGGCCCACGCCGACGCCGTTCACCTTCTCGCTGCCGCCAAGAGCAAAAGCGATGATGTCGCCATTGGCCGAGAAGCGCTCCCCCAGCCGGTCGGAGAGGGCAAGCCCGCGCTCGCGGGACCGGAGCAGGATCTCGGTCGAGCCGAGCGTGCCGGCGGCAAGAAGCACGGTCTTGGCGTCGACAAAGCCGGGGCTCGCATCCTTGCCGTCGGACGGCGCGAAATGGACGCGCCAGCCCCCCTCCCCTTTGGCGACATGGCTCACGGCAAGCTCGGTGAAGATCTCCGCGCCGTGCGCCTTGGCGTCGGGAAGGTAGGTGACCGCGACCGTGTTCTTGGCGCCGACATTGCAGCCCGAGCAGCAGTCGCCGCAAAGCGTGCAGGCCGGCTGCGCCACGCCCGCGGGATTGACAATATCCTCGAAGCTCACCACCACGGGGGCGGCGACGGGGGGTTGGCCGAAAGCGGCGCTCGACGCCTCAAGGGCGCGATATTTGGTGAGCTCGGCGGCGTGGCGATAGCGCGCCGGGCGGAGCATCGCGGCCGCCCTGCCGAAGCCGAGATCGAGGAGCCCGTCTGTGATGACCTCCGCCGGCCAGACGGGATCGGCGAAGACGCGGGCGTCGGGCCGGAGCGCCACGCCGGCATTGATGAGTGAGCCGCCGCCCAGCCCGCAGCCGACCAGCACGTGGATGTCGGCGCCGAGCCTGAAGTCGAACAGTCCGGTGCGCGAGCCCGAACGCATCTTGCTGCCGTTCAACTGAAGCTCGCGTCGAAGCTCGGGCAGACGGCTCGGAAACTCTCCGGTGAGGAACTCCTTGCCCTTCTCGATGACGCAGACGCTTTGACCCGCGCGGGCAAGGCGCGAGGCGGCCACGCCCCCGCCATAGCCCGAGCCGACCACGACCACGTCATAGGCTTCTCTGATGGCGCTTTGCGGCGAAGACAGTCGCTGTTGCATGGCCCCTGCATAACCCAACCGGAGGGCCTTCCCAATGGCTTATGCGCGCGCGGGCGAACATCAATTCATTTCACGGTCGCGCGAGAGCCTATAGGCCCGCTCCTGCCCTTTCCTTATGGTTCGTGCGAGCAAATGATTTGGATGATCGGAGAACTCTCATGAGAGCGAGACTCTGCGCGAGCATTGCTGCCGCGCTCCTGGCTGCAATCTTCATCGTTGGCGGAGCGCATGAGACGCGCGCCACCGCGCTCAAGAGCGCTATCTTCGCCGGCGGCTGCTTCTGGTGCATGGAGGCCGCCTTCGATGAGGTCGCCGGCGTAACCGAGACCGTGTCGGGCTATGCCGGCGGCACGACCCCCAGCCCCACTTACGGCAGTCATGAGGGCTACAAGGAGGCGGTCAGGGTGACCTACGACCCCGCCAAGGTCGGCTACGCGGCGCTGCTCGATCATTACTGGCACAGTATCGACCCGTTCGATCCTGACGGCCAGTTCTGCGACAAGGGTTCCGCTTATCAAAGCGTCATCTTCACGGGCGACGACGAGGAGAAGGGGTTGGCCGAGAAGACGAAGCAGGAGGTCGCCGATCGCTTCAAAGAGAAAGTCGCCACCGAGATTGTGCCGGCCACGACTTTCACGGCGGCCGAGGACTACCACCAGGATTACCACAACCAGAATCCGGTCAGTTACAAGTACTACAAATGGGGCTGCGGTCGGGCCCAGCGGCTCGCCGAGATTTGGGGTAAGCCGTCGTGTCGCGTCACTCCGAACGAGCCGCTTGCTCTCCCCACCCCCCGTGGGGGGGGGGGATAAGGAGG
>JBGQMX010000122.1:0-10295 GCA_041500805.1 Methyloceanibacter sp. | reverse complement strand
CGAACTACATCTACAAGCTCGAAGACGGCACACGCTATCTCGGCGTGGTGCGCTATCAGAAGAAGGACGGCTCGAAGGGCTACGCTCAGGCGCATTGGGACGCCCAGAAGCGCGAGTGGGTGAAGGGCGCGCCAAAAGGTACGCGGGTGCCCTACCGTCTGCCCGACCTCAAAAAGGCCGATGAGGTGTTCGTGGTCGAGGGCGAGAAGTGCGCCGACCATCTCCTGAAGATTGGGCTGTTCGCGACCACGTCCTCGGGAGGCGCGGGAAAATGGACCTCCGACTTGAACCGTTGGTTCGAGGGCAAGGCGGTCTGGATCCTTCCTGACGCCGACGAGCCCGGCAGGAAGCACGCAGATGACGTAGCCCGCAACCTTAATGGCGTCGCCCGCGAGGTTCGCATCGTGACCCTGCCGAATCTCGGCGACGGCGAGGACGTTGCTGACTGGATTGGCCGAGGCGGAACCAAGGACGACCTTATGGTGCTCGTCGCCAACGCACCGATCTGGTCGGCTGCCGAGACGCCTCCTGGCGAAGAAGATCAAGGCTGGGGCCTCGCCGCCGACCGGCGCATCGACGAATTGGCTAGGCTCGACACCATCGCCTACGAGCACGCCCGCACGGCTGCGGCGAAGGAGCTAGGTGTCCGCGCCTCGATCCTCGACCGAGAGGTAGCCCTGCGGCGCGAGGCAAACAACCAAGCCCACGGTGATCCCGACTTCCCTCCTGTAAAGCCGTGGGACGAGCCGGTTAGCGGCGAGGACTTGCTGGCCGAGCTATGTGACACTTTCGAGCGTCACATCGTCTACTCCTCGAAGCACGCGAGCTTGGCGTCGGCGCTCTGGGTGCTCCACGCCCACGCCTTCGATGCGTGGCAACACTCGCCGATCCTGTTCGTTAACTCGCCGACGAAAAGGTGCGGGAAGACGAACAAGCTCATCCTGACCGGCGAATTGGTTCCTAAGCCTCTGCCCTCCGCGAACTGCACGCCTGCGACAATCTTTAGGGCAATCGCGCTTTGGGGGCCCACGCTCCTGATCGACGAGGCCGACACCTTCATTAGCGACAAGAGCGAGCTTCGCGGCGTCCTTAATTCTGGCCACACAAGGGCGCAGGCCTTCGTGCTGCGTTGCGTCGGAGACGATCTGGTGCCGACGAAGTTTAGCACCTGGGCTCCGAAAGCCTTCGGCGCCATCGGGCGCATCCACCCCACGCTCGAAGATCGGTCGATCACCATTGAGCTTAAGCGCAAGCTCAAGAGCGAGCGCGTCGAGCGCATCCCACGCGACGCCAATGCCTACGACGAGCTTCGCCGGAAGTGCGCCCGCTGGGCCAAGGACAACCTCGAAGCCCTCAAGCTTGCCGAGCCGGAACTCCCTGAGGTGCTTAACGACCGTGCTCGCGACAACTGGTTCTCATTGACAGCGATAGCCGAGGCTTGCGGCGGTGATTGGCCGAAGGCAGCGCGTCTTGCCGCTGAGAAGCTGTCGGGCATCGACGACGACGAAACTCCCAATATCCTGCTGTTAGAGGACCTCAAGCTGCTCTTTGACGAGGCCGAAGATGCGAGTGGGGAGCCCACCAACCTCGCGAGCAAGGACATCGTCACCTCCCTGGTCGAGATGGAAGACAGGGTGTGGCCGGAGTTCTCGCGCGGCCACCCCATTACCACCAGGGGCGTCGCCAAGCTCCTTAAGCCGTTTAAGATTTACCCAAGGCAGGTGCTCGTAGGCGGCAGCCGTGTCCAGGGCTATCGCCCCGACCAATTTCGTTACGTCTTCCGCCGCTATTTATCCCCGGAAACCCTTAATTCTAAGGAAGATCAAGGGCTTAAGGGCGACGATATCCCCATAACACCTGAGACCGAAGCTGAGGATAAAACCACAGCTAACGGATTGAAAGATAAGGGGATTAAGGGTTTCCGGGGATATAGAGCCACTGGGGAGAGCGAAACCGGGCGGAGTAAGTCTAGGAGGCGCCAAACCAGCGAGTAAAGAGAAAGAGGATTAGACGATGGCAGCGACCCTACCCGGCACCGCCGCCCTTATGAGGCACCTGTTCCGCATCGGCTCCGCCTTCTACGAGGCCGAGATGTTCCTTGACCGTCACCCGGAATTGAGAGGGGAGTTCGAGGCGTTCTTGGCCGAAGGCAACAATGATAGCGACGCCCTCCGAGCGTGGCTCGAACGGGCAGCCCGGAGGCCGCGAGTGGTCTGGACCAATCCCGATCCCCCCGCGCCGGAAAGAAGGCCGTAACCCCGGAGGTCTTTAAGGCCGCAGCCAGTGGAAGAGAGATACGGCGAGCCACGCCGCGAGCGCGACATAGACCCAAACGAGCAGACTTCGGCTCAGACCGCCAAGTTGCTCCCGCATCGTCCTGATCTCGGCGACAACAGGGTGAACTCGGGGCAATGGGAGACTGGAAAAGTCTTTCTCAGGGGGCGTCCTCGGCGGTGCCGGCATACTTTCGATCAGCCCAACGTTCGTTACGCAAAGGACGTTCGAGCCGTCTGACTTCAATACAAGCTCAATATGGCGCGTCGCTCCATCAACTGCTTCGGCGGCGTCCCAGAAAGAAGAGAACGCGTCGAGGGGCAGATAGAGATTGGCAGAGTCACCTCCCGCCGCTCCGATCTTTTCCGGGTTCTCCCCCCAGCGAGGCTCGCCCGGCTTCGCCTCTACGACCGAAACCAGCAGCTGGTCCTCCTTGGCGAAGCTCTGCCCCGCGAGCTTCTTGTCGTCGTCCTTGTCACTAATCACGTACCACTGAGTAACCGGGCAATCGGAGATATTAACAACACGGCGGCCCCCCTCGGCGGTCGCGCGCGTCGTCCGCTGAAAGCCACCGACCCGCAACGTCAAGAAGCCCGTTGAATCCCCAGACGCCATTCCTCTTTGCCCCCAGGTCGAGAGATACAGAACGTAGCCGCACGTGCTCCCGATTTCTCACCCAAATCCAGCACTGCCTTGGCAATCTCGCGCCCGGAAAGCCCCATAAAGCGCCAGAGCTAGCGGTTGCTTACCGCTAGGTCGAAAATCGACCACCAAACTTAAACACTTTACGGCATAAGCATTTCATCGGAGTATAGCCCGAAGGCGCAACGCGTAGCCCCGTCCGTAGCCCCGGTTCGCCGGGCTACTAAATCAAGGCTGCTAAATCAAAGCGCAAAACTTAGGAATAGGACCGCCGATGGGTAAGCCTGGCCCCAAGTGTAAAGTCTGTTTCCACGATAAGAGGCATCTCATCGAGCTGGGTTTGGTTATGGGGACGCCTTATAGCGTCCTAGGCAAGCGCTTCGGCCTCTCAGACTGGACCCTTAGTAACCATCGACATAACCACCTTACCAGCGCGCAAAAGGCGGCTATCATCGCGGCGGTCACGCCTGAGAAGATCGACCTCGAACAGCTTGAGCGCTCCGAAAGCGAGGGCTTGCTCGCATCTCTCGTCGGGCAGCGCGCTCGACTACAGCAACTGGTCGAGCTTGCGTTGGAGTTTGGCAACATCCAGGGCGGTGTAAGCGCCGAGCGCGCCATCACCTCGAACTTGGAGCTTGTCGGCAAGCTCTTAGGCCAACTCGTCACGCGCCACGAGGTCCGCTCGACCTCAATCTTGATCTCGCCCGATTACATCCGCCTCCGCCAAGCCATCATCGCCGCATTGAAGCCGCACCCCGACGCGGCCCGCGCGGTCGGCAGGGCCCTCCACGAGCTTGAGACCGAGGCTGCAACCGAGATCAGCGCGAGCAAGAGGCCGCTCTTACTGGAGGCGAGCATATGAGTGGCGACCACGACATCCCTTTGCTTGAGTTCGCCCACGCGATGCGTGCGGAGGTTGAATCCCTCTACATCCATCCGTGCGGCGCAACCACGATCCACCCCTACATCTCCGACCTGTTTGAAGCCGCTGCCTCGAACGACGCGCACGAGGTCAAGCGCCTCGTTGAGTTGATCCGCTCGAAGATCGAGTTCGAAAGGGGTTGTTACGAATGCTAATGGCCCACGACCTCAATCGAGCCCTCGACCCGATCAGTCTCGCTCGCGACCTCGGCATCGAACCCGACGATTGGCAGGCCAAGCTGTTAATCGAGAGGCCGAAGCGTGCGCTGCTCCTGTGTTCAAGACAAAGTGGCAAGACCGAGACGGCGATCATCGCGACCGAGTGGACGGCGCTCTACGAACCCGGCTCGCTCTGTCTGATCGTCTCGCCAAGCCAAAGGCAAAGCGGCGAAACGTTCCGTAGGTTGATGCTCGCCCATAGCAAGCTCCGAGACGTCCCCAATCTAGTTGCGGAAAGCGCCTTGCGCGCCGAGTACGGCAACGGCAGCCGCGTCATCGCGCTACCGGGCAGCGAACGCACTATCAGAGGTTACGCAGGTGCCCGCCTCGTTGTTCTCGACGAGGCCGCCAGAATTGACGACGCGCTAATGGCCGCGTTGCGTCCGATGCTCGCCACCGTGGACGGCAGCCTAATTATGCTCTCCACGCCAGCCGGCAAGCGCGGCGAGTTTCATCGCGCCTGGACCGAGGGCGAGGGCTGGACCCGCTTCCGCGTCTCGGCCCGCGAGTGTCCGCGCCTCTCGAAAGAATTTCTCGCCGAGGAAAAGCGCGAGCTAGGGCCAACGATGTACCGGCAGGAGTATGAGTTGGAATTTTTGGACGACAGCGAAGCTCTCTTTACAACTGAGATCATCGCCCGCGCCTTTAGCCCCGAGGTACGACCGCTATGGCTGTAACTGCCGAAACCTTCGTCCATAAGGGCCGCACCTGGACGCGCACCCCCGTCGCGTCTTACCAGAAGTACGCGATGGGTGTCGATTTGGGTCAAAGCCAGGATTACACGGCGATAGCGGTGCTCGATCACTCGATCACCCCTCTTGACGCTTGGGACGTGGACGAGCGCACCTGCAAGATCAAACAGAAGTTCGAGGAGCGCTTCGACGTTCGTCATCTCGAACGCTTGGCGTTAGGGATGTTGTATCCCAGTCAGATCGCCCACGTGCGCTCGCTGCTCGCCCGGCCCCCGCTCTCGGAGGGTGATGTGCCGGTCTGCTTCGATGCGACCTCGAACATCGGCGCGGTCGATATAGCCGAGGCGGCGGGGCTCAAGCCGATCCGCATCACGTTTACAAGCGGGCACGAGGCGACAGGGCAAGGGCGCAAGTGGGGCGTGCCGAAATCGCTGCTTGTCTCGACGCTCGACGCCAAGCTCCACTGTGGCGAGCTTCGCTTCGCCGAGGAGCTACTCGCCGCCGAAGCGCTTAAGGACGAGCTTGTTAACTTCCAGCGCAACCTTTCGGCCACCGGCAGGCTCTTGTTTGAGCATCGCTCGGGGAAGCACGATGATCTGATCTTCGCGATTGCGATGCCGTTGTGGTGGCTCGTCTCGCGGCAGCGGAAGGGCTTCTGCCGTGCCAGCGCCTTCCATATCGGCTACGCGGACGGGCCCTGGATGAACCGTCTTGGTTTTTCGTCAAGGACTAAGGACGAGGGCGAGCCCGCGAAGAAGCTAAGGCCGATCTATCGGAGGGGACGGCGATGACGAAGAAGGCTTACCTACTCAAGGAGTTACAGCAATGGTAAAACGCGACATCATAATTCCGGCCAAGAAGGTCATCGAAATCCCTTTGAGCCTTCAAGCCGCAGCTAAGTTCGTCGAGAAGCATAAGGGCAGGGAGGACGACGCCATCCTCAACGCGATGGCGAACGCTGCCAGTACGATCAGCGACGCGGCGGAGCATATCAAGTCGAGCACCGAGAAAATCCTCGCCAACCAGATGGCCGACCCGCTTAAGAACGTCGCCAACGCGCGGCGTCGCGTAAAGGAGATCGCCGACAGCAGTGCTGCTCGGGTTACAAGCACGCGCGATAAGATCGAGCTAAAGATCGCCGAGCTAGAGGCGGCAACGCTGCCCTCGCCGCGCAAGGACACGGTCGGCGCTATCGCGGCTATCGAGGCGGCGGAGGTGCGGACAATGTTACGCAGCGTCAGTCCCGACAAGCGCCTCAAGGTTGTTCGCGACGCTATCGAAAGCGCCGACGCGCCTTTCGTCGCCGCCGCTATCTCGGGCAGTTCACACCTCTCAGGCTTGAGCCAAGCCGAAACGGCTATCGCTCGCGACCTTTGGGGGCGACGGCATCACACAAACACGGTCGAGCGCGTCGAGCGCCTTAAGGGGGCTCTCGGTCAACTCGACCGGGTGTCCGCTCTCTTCTCGAAATGGTCGGGAGAAATTCTTTCCGATAAGTCTGTCGCCGTTGCTGCTGCCGAGCGCTCGGCGGAGTTAGCGGCGGTCGCGATGAAATCGAGCGGCACAGGTAAACCGGCCCCCGGCACGGGGCCGAACTGGAACAACGTAGACGTGGAAGGTGTATGAAGCGGGCCCGCACCGGGGTCCTCCTTTCCCCCGGCATACACCTGGAAGGACCGCTTCGTGTCGGTCGCGGTGCTTGGGGCGGGGTAAGCCAACGGCACCCCGCCTCCCACAGCTTCAAAGTTGAGCGCGCCTTAAGTCCCTTTTGGTGCGCTCCCACCCGTCCCCAGGGTTGTGGCGGGTGAGGGGGCGGCGGCGCTTAATTTGCCTCTGGACGCCGCCGCCCTTTCCTTTTGCTTCGAGTGGATAGGAGACCAGCAGGGAACATCGGAGACTGGCGAAACGCCCTTGGCCTATAGAGCGTCCACCCAGAATTGAACCCCAGCCTAGCGACCATCGCTGCCGCGTCGGGTTAAACCGAGCGCCTCGGGGCGCTAGGCTACGTTTGAGCCTCGAACCGTAACGTTACGGTTCAAAAAGCTCGGAGCGGGAGATCGTAACGTTACGATTTCGCTAGACGGCCACGCCGGTTTAGCGTAACGTTACGGTATGAAGAAACAGTACGAGACCAACGCCGACCGGCAGGCGGCCTATCGGGCGCGGCAGAAGGCCAAGACCGCTGCGATGGAGGCAGAGCTAGCGCGAGCCCGCGCCGAGAAAGCCCCGCCTAGAGACTGGCGCCAAGCTCGCACCCCCGAAGATTGGGAGGCGTTAAGGCGGGAAACGACGGAAGCGAACAAGGCAAAGCGGGCAGCGGCAAAGCGGTTGCGGGCGGAGGCGCTGGCGGCGGAGCCTGAGACGCCCGACACGAGCCGAGAGGCGCTGCTAGTGGAAAACGAGGCGCTCAAGAAGCAACTCAAGGGCACGCGCACTCAGATCGCAAACCTAAAGAAGGAAGTGGACCTGATGTTGGGGCGAACGAAGGGCATCGCGATGACCAAGCGCCTTAACCGCGAAATCCTTTTCTGTCTCCACCCCGACCGCTCCGTGTCTGAGGGCCGCCTAACGAAATGCTTTCAGGCGTTCAGCGCGCTCAAGATCAAGCTGTTCGACGATTAGGGGTCGCCCCTCGTAGCCCCGGCGTAGCCCCGACCCTTCAAGCCCTCTCGACGATTTCGGCTAAGTCCTTGTTTTAATTGGTGGGCCCGGGAGGGCTCGAACCTCCAACCAGACGGTTATGAGCCGCCGGCTCTAACCAATTGAGCTACGGGCCCCCAAGACGCGAAATCCCTTCGGGTTGAACGGTGATTTCGCGTCTCAAGTCTTTGTCTTTGACGCATGATCTTGTCCGAAAAGTCTCAAAACTTTTCGGAACCATGCTCCAGCTCTCCCAGATTTCCGCCTCATAGCAGACTGAGGCCATCGGCGCGAATTGCTGGAAGTTAATTTGCGCTTCTTAGGCCCGGGCGCAATGCTCCCCCCTGGGGCGGGCAACTTCGGAAGGGACCCATGACATCCACGTCCAAGAAATGCATCGTCGCCTTGCTTGTCCTCGTCGCGACCTCCCTTTCCATCAAAACGCCGCTCGCGCTGGCGGACGAGCAGCCGCAAAAGCGCACCATCACCATAGAGGGTAAGGGCAGCGTGAAGGCCGCCCCCGACATGGTCAATGTCAGCGCCGGCGTCGAGAGCCAGGCGTCGACCGCCAAGGACGCGCTCGCCAGGAACACCGCCGCCATGACCAAGGTCGTGGAGGCGCTCAAGAGCGAAGGCATCGCGCCTGAGGACATCCAGACCACGAATTTCTCGGTAAACCCCCGCTATGAGGATCGCGACGATGGCAAGCCGGCGCGCATCATCGGCTACACCGTCTCCAACGCCGTCTTCGTCACGACGCACGACATCGGTAAGCTCGGCGCCATCCTCGACCAGCTCGTGTCGGCCGGTTCGAACTCGATCGGCGGTATCTCCTTCGACCTCGACAAGCCGGAGGAGCTGCAGAACCAGGCGCGCAAGCTCGCCATGGCCGACGCCATCGCCAAGGCCAAGCTCTATACGGAAGCGGCCGGCGCTGAGCTTGGGCCGGTGATGACCATCACCGAGCAAGGCGGCTACATTCCCCGCTCCGCAGGGGCGCCGATGATGGAGGCGACGGCCGGGAAGCCGGTGCCGATCGAGCCGGGCACCGAGAAGCTCGACATCGAGGTGCAGGTCACCTGGGAGCTCAAATAAGCGAGCGCCGAAAAAGCCCGCGGAAGGCGATCAACCAAGCGTTGACGACGTCGCAAGGCGCGGCAAGCTTTCGCGCCTCCGTCCTGCCATAGACTGTGCAGCAGGGCCGGGGCTTGCCGCAGGGTGGCCCCCGGTATCTGATGCAAATCAAGGTTGAACCCCCTGTCCTCAGGATAGCTTTACCGGCATGACAGCCCCCAACGCTAGACTTATCGGCCCCGACGACCCTCATGCCCGCGACCGCGCGTTCATGGTGGCGCGGCACCTCGAGGCTCGCGGCATCGAAGACCCCCTCGTCCTTGCCGCCATGGGCAAGGTCCCGCGCGAGGCCTTCGTCTCAGGGCCGCTCACGGAATTCGCCTATGAGGATTCCGCGCTCCCCATCGAGGCGGGGCAGACCATCTCCCAGCCCTATATCGTCGCCCGCATGATCGAGCTTGCCGAGGTTCGGCCTGGCGACCGGGTGCTCGAGGTGGGCGCCGGCTCGGGCTATGCCGCAGCGGTGCTCAGCCGCATCGCGAGCAAGGTCTCGGCAATAGAGCGCCATGAGGAGCTCGCGACCCAAGCCCGCGCGCGGCTTGAGCGTCAGGGCTACGACAATGTCGAGATCGTCTGGGGCGACGGTACCAAAGGGCTGCCCGGCGAGGCCCCGTTCGACGCCATCATCGTGTCGGCCGGCGGCCCCCGCGTGCCAGAGCCGCTGAAGCAGCAGCTTGCCATCGGCGGGCGATTGGTGATCCCGGTCGGCCGCGACGTCCACCAGACGCTCCTCCTCGTCCGCCGCGTGGGCGAGGATGAATTCGAGGAGGAGGACCACGGCGGCGTCACCTTCGTGCCGCTGATCGGGGCGGAAGGATGGGTCGAGCCCGCGCAGGCGAAGGAAGCCAAGATCGACGCGCAAAGCTCGGGCTTCGCCGAGGGGCTGCTGATACCGGCGCGGCGCGCCAAGAAGATCCGCACGCGGGTGAGCCATCTCATCGCCGAGGCGGCCGAGCCTTTCGGCGATCTCGATGAGCTTGCGAGCCTAGCCGAGCGCTTCGCCCAGGCCCGTGTGGTGCTGCTCGGCGAGGCGACCCATGGGACGGCGCAGTTCTACGACGCCCGCGCGCGCATCACCGAGAGGCTCATCACCCATCACGGCTTCAACATCGTGGCGGTCGAGGCCGACTGGCCCGATGCCGCAGTCTATGACGCCTATGTGCGCGGTCTGCCGCGGCCCAAGGTACCGAAGGCTGCGTTCACGCGCTTCCCCACCTGGATGTGGCGGAACGGCGAGGTGGCCGCATTCCTGAACCGGCTCAAGCTCATCAACGAGCAGATCGGCGATCCCGACCGCAAGGCGGGCTTCTACGGGCTCGACGTCTACAGTCTCAGCGCCTCCATCGAGGCCGTGCTCGTCTATCTCGACAAGATTGATCCAAAGTCCGCGCAGATCGCGCGCGAGCGTTATGCCTGCCTGGCGCCGTGGCGCGCGGATCCCGTCCGCTACGGGCGCATGGCGCTGTCCCGCGGCTTTGCCCTTTGCGAGAAGCCGGTCGCCGAGACGCTGCTCGATCTCCTCAAGAAGCGGCTCGACTATCTGATCAAGGACGGCGAAGCGTTTTTCGCCGCCGAGCAGAATGCGCGCATCGTCGCCGCGGCCGAGGAGTACTACCGCGTCATGTATTACGGCGACGCGGCGTCGTGGAATTTGCGCGACCAGCATATGTTCGACACGCTGGAGCGCCTGCTCGTCCATCGCGGACCCCATGCCAAGGCGGTCGTTTGGGCCCACAACTCCCATATCGGCAATGCCGAGTTCACCGAGATGGG
>JBGQMX010000121.1:0-10331 GCA_041500805.1 Methyloceanibacter sp. | reverse complement strand
CAGAGTAGCGTAGCAGTGAAAAAGGGACGGGCACTGCTAATGACAGGCAAGGTAGCGCACGCATGCAACATTCTGGTGAGTGCCCCTCAAGTTGGGAAGTGAGATGACACGTGTTTCCGAGGATTACGCCAGTAAGGTCCCCGAGGTCACACTCGGCTTTTGGATCATCAAAATTGCCGCGACGACGCTTGGCGAGACCGGTGGTGACACCGTGACGATGACCATGGACCTGGGCTATCTGACTGGCACGGCTATTTTTCTTGCCGCATTAGTGGTGCTGGTGGTCGTCCAGATCGCCGCGAAGAAATTTCACCCCTTCCTCTACTGGACCACAATCGTGGCCTCCACGACCGTCGGCACGACGATGGCCGATTTTGCAACCCGTTCTTTGGGCATCGGTTACGCCGGAGGTTCGTTGATCTTATTTGTCTGCCTCATGTCCGTGCTTGCCCTCTGGTATTGGTCGCACGGCTCCATTTCGGTGGAAACGGTGAACACGCCAAAAGTGGAAGCGTTCTACTGGGGGGCAATCACCTTTTCGCAAACGTTAGGAACCGCTCTCGGTGACTGGATAGCCGATGCGGGTCTCGGCTACGAAGGCGGAGCCCTCGTGTTCGCTGCCGGATTAGGGGTGGTGGCGGCAGCCTATTACTGGACGAACGTTTCGCGGGTCCTGCTGTTCTGGGTCGCGTTCATTCTGACTCGGCCGTTGGGGGCTACCGTTGGCGACTTGCTCGACAAGCCACTAGAGCAGGGCGGGCTCGCCTTGAGCCGTCCAATCGCCTCGGCGGTCATTGCGGCTTTCATTATCGCGTGCATCCTCGTCCTGCCGCAAAGGGCAGGCGGGCATCCGGGAGAGAGCGAGAGGGCGGCATAGAATAGGAAGGGGCTTATCGGCACGCGTTACGGTTCGATAGGCCCCGACCGCAACGGGCCTAGAGCCTATCCTCTCGTTTGGAAATGACATTGAAGGTCTTGTCGAGCTTCATGTCGGGCGGACTTTTCTTTTCTCGAAGGGGCTACTCGGTGCCGCGGCGGATCATGTAGCCGACAAGGACGCCGAGACCTAAGGCAAGAACCAGCGAGGCGGCGAGATTGTCCTTCATGACATCCTCGGCCTCATGCGCCGTCTCTGAGGCGAAGTGGCGGGCGCGCCCGAACTGACGGCTCGCGCTCTTGCCCATACCCTGCGACAGCTCCTGCACATAGGCGCGCAGCGTGTCGAGCTGGTCGTGGACATCGTCGATATCGAGGTCCTTGACGAACCTCGAAGCTTTGCGTTCAGCCCTGGCCAAGCTCATCATCTTGCTATTCTCCTGTGAAATCAGCGAACGCCCGCCCGCCTGACCGGCACGCCGAGTATAGCAGAAACCACCTGAGGCGACGTCTCGTTCCATCCCCTCGCTTGACCCTGGCAGGCTTGAAGCGGAACGCGCTTGATCCACGTCAATGCCGGCGCCCCGCCTAACTGCGATCCATAGCCCACATGAACGGAAAGCCCATGATCCCTGCTTCGAGACTCCCTGCCAAGCTTGCGATGCTTCTGTTCGTCTTGCCGTTTGCCTTGAGCGCCAGCGCGCCAGGCGTTGCCGCGCACGAGCAGAAATCCGTGCGCGCCGGCACGAGCTGGGTGATCGAGATGGAGGGCAATCCGTCGACCGGCTACAAGTGGCGTCTCAACCAGGCGGGAAGCGAGAATCCTTCGATCGTCAAGGTCGAGGATCTCGGCTATGGCGAGCCAAAAGGCAAGAAGCTCATGGGCGCGCCGGCGCCGCAACGCTTCCGCCTCACCGGGATCTCGCCGGGCTTCGCCAAGCTTCACTTCGAATATGTCCAGCCCTGGGTCGGCAAGCCCGATAGGACCGAAGACGTCTGGGTGCATGTGGAGTGACGAGTGATCTCACTCCACTGCGAACGCGCGAAAGGAAGAGCAAAATGAACATCAAGGTCCTGGTGACGCTCGCCTGCATGGCGCTCGCAGCACCGATCTTGGCCACCGAGGTAAGGGCTGCCGACGACTCCTCGAACGGCACGTCTCCAGCCCCCTCGGACGACAACCTGTAGCAACTTCAGCCAATGCAAGCCTGCTTGTGTGGCGCCGGAGGAGTGTTGCGTGTTGAGCGGTTTGGAGGCCGCGTGCATGGCGAACGACGATTGCATCACGAAGAAGCAGAAGCTGAAGAAGAAATAGGGGATTAACCCGATAGGTGATCACATGAAGCGGCTTGCTGTTTGGAAGATCGTCGTGGCGCTCGTTCTTGCGCTTGGCATGGTGGCGCAAGCTTCCGCCGGTGCCAAAAAAGAGGTTAGAGGAGCGACAAGGGGGAGCTGCGAGATTACCTGTCCCAAGTCGAGTTGCAAGGTCGATTGCGCCGGTGTTCCAGACAAGCCGAATCCTTGGTGTGTGCCTCTCCAATGATTACGCGAGGTGCGAATGCAGCGCAAATTGACACCGGACTCCCGCAGGCGAGCTTAATCAGAGCACGAGGTTGCGCGCCCTGATGCCCCGCTCGATGGCGGCCGTGGTCAGCTTGTCGAGCTCGAGGCTGTCGCGCAGCATGTCGAGAAAGCGCATCTCCTCGGGCTTCACGTTGCGGTCGGCGGCGGCCACTTCCAGCGCCACTGCGTAAGCCGTCTCGCGGATCTTTTTCGGCAGCGCGCTCTTGATGAGCACGAGCACGCGGTCGAGGCCGCCTTCCTCGCTCAACACCTCGCCGCAGGCCTGGGCGGTCTTGACCAGCTTCTCCTGGTCGAAATCGGCGAAGATCGGCAGGTTGGACACAAGCTCGCCGATGCGGGCGAGCTCGGCGTCGCTCATGGCCCGGTCCACGGCCGACATGGTGACCATCGCATAGATCAGCGCGGCGTGATGGTCCAACGGCTGGGTCATGGCGCAACGCCCTTCTCTCGGTCGCTGAAGCTCGAAGCGGCGCGACCGTAGGCAATTGCGGCAAGCTGGGCAAGCGCCGAGTGCTATGCGGGAATCCCTCCCCCCGGAAAGGGGGAGGGGTGGGTCAGCCGGCCGTGGGCCGGGTGACCCGGGTGGGTTCCAATTGCAGGGCTGACGTTGGATCCGACCCCCACCCCGGCCGTCCCCCTTCCAGGGGGAAGGAGGGGCGCACCGTGTGTCCCTCCGGTGGAAACACTAGCGCGATGTAGAAATCTGTGAAATTTGTCGGGCGACAATTCTCAACAACGTCAACCAAGCCCGACAGTTCAACGATGGCACGCCCACCCAGCGCCAAAACGCAAAGCGCCAAGCCGCCTAGCACCAAGAAGCGCAAGCCGGAGCCGCAAGCGCAAGCGAGCATGCCTCACGCCAAGGAGGCGCCGGCGCGCAACGGGGCAAAGCCTAAGGCGAAGCCAAGCCCCAAGATCGAGGTGAGCTCCGAGCTCCTGGCCCATGCCCATGTGAGCAAGGCCTGGCCCTTCGAGGAGGCGCGCAAGGTCCTCAGTCGCATCAAGCGCATCCCGAAGCCGACCGGGGCCATCGTCTTCGAGACGGGCTACGGGCCCTCGGGGCTGCCGCATATCGGCACGTTCGGCGAGGTTGCGCGGACCACCATGGTGCGCCACGCCTTCCGCGTCCTCACCGAGGACAAGGTGCCGACGCGGCTCATCTGCTTCTCCGACGACATGGACGGCTTGCGCAAAGTGCCCGACAACATCCCCAACAAGGAGATGGTGGCCGAGCATCTCGGCAAGCCGCTCACGCAAGTCCCCGATCCTTTCGGCGACCATCCAAGCTTCGGCCACCACAACAATGCGCGGCTCAAGGCCTTTCTCGACACCTTCGGCTTCGACTACGAGTTCCTCTCGGCGACCGAGTGCTACACCACCGGGCGCTTCGACGCGGCACTGCTCAAGGTGCTCCAGCACTACGACGCGATCCGCGACGTGATTCTGCCGACGCTGGGGCCTGAGCGCCGCGTCACCTACAGCCCCTTCCTGCCGATCTCGCCCACCACGGGGCGCGTGCTGCAGGTGCCGGTCATCGACCGCGATCTTGCCGCCGGCACCATCCTCTACAAGGACCCCGACAGCTTCAAGCTCACCCAAGTCCCGGTGACGAGCGGCCATTGCAAGCTGCAATGGAAGGCGGACTGGGCCATGCGCTGGGCCGCGCTCGGCGTCGATTACGAGATGGCGGGGAAGGACCTGATCGACTCGGTTCGCCTCTCCGGCCAGATCTGCCGCATCCTCGGTGCGCAGCAGCCGGAAGGCTTCAACTATGAGCTCTTTCTCGACGAGAACGGCGAGAAGATCTCGAAGTCGCGCGGCAACGGGCTCACCATCGATGAGTGGCTCAAATATGCCTCGCCTGAGAGCCTGTCGCTCTACATGTATCAAAGCCCGCGCAAGGCGAAGCGCCTCTATTTCGATGTGATCCCGCGCGCCGTCGACGAGTATGTCGGGCACCTCGCGGCCTATCCGAAGGAGGAGCCGGCGCCGAAGCTGATGAATCCCGTCTGGCACATCCATGAAGGCGCGCCGCCCGCGGCCGAGCTTCCCATCAGCTTTGCGCTGCTGCTCAATCTCGCCAGCGCCTCGAATTCAGAGGATAGCGAGGTGCTGTGGGGCTTCATCCGCCGCTATGCGCCCGCCGCCACGCCCGAGGAGCACCCGCTTCTCGACGAGCTCGTGGGCTACGCCATCCGCTACTTCCATGACTTCGTGAAGCCGGCGAAGCGCTATCGGGGCCCGAGCGACAAGGAGCGCGCGGCGCTGCTCGCCCTCGATGCGCGACTGGCCGCGCTCCCGCCCAAGGCCCTCGCTGAGGAAATTCAGGCCGAGGTCTATGCGGTCGGCAAGGAGCACGGCTTCGAGCCCTTGCGCGACTGGTTCGGCGCGCTTTACGAGGTGCTTCTCGGCCAGACCCAAGGCCCGCGCTTCGGCTCCTTCGTCGAGCTTTACGGCATCCCGGAGACAAGCGCCCTGATCGCCAATGCGCTGAAGTAGATGAGCCCGCCCGCTAAACTCTAAGCGATAGACGGCGCGGCGTAACGTAAATGAAGCGGCCTCGGGGCTTTCCCGGGGCCGTTTCTTTTTCCGTAATGAGAGGCCGGTCCGCCTGTCAGATCCGGCCCATGAGAAGCAGGATGACGAGAACGATCAGGATGACGCCAATGATGCCGATGCCACCGTGACCGTAGCCGTAACCGTAGCCGCCGAAGCGGCCACTGAAGCCACCCAACAAGAAGATAACAAGAATGATGATGAGTATGAGTCCAATCGACATGATCGCATCTCCCCCGTTTGACAGGATGAGTGATCCTACATGAATCGGCGCCCCAATGGGATCAGCTAAATGTCAAAGCAACAATCTCGCGAGCAATTGGCTATGCAAAATTGCTCCCATTCATTTTTGTCCTGCACAACGGGGGGTGAGGGGGCCCTGCAAGGGAGGTGAGGGGGCCCTGCAAGCGCAAATCTCTCGAAACTTGTCAGCATATTGCGCGGACCGGATTCAACACGCCTTAGAGGATTTGTGACTATTTCTTCGGCACTCAACCCGGAGGAACCCCATGACTGTGAAATACGCTCTCGCCGCCGCTCTCGTCCTTGGCTTTGCCGCCAGCGCCTTTGCCGCCAACGGCAGCCAGTTCGTCATCATCAAGGACAAGAACAAGCATTGCCGCGTCATCCAACAGAACATGGTCAGCGAGGATCAGCTGACGATGCAGGTCGGCAAGCAGGCCTATCCGAGCGAGGACGAGGCCAATATCGACATCAAGGTGCTCTGCGACAATTCGTAAACTGGTTCTCGGCGCCGCTCCCCTGAGCGGCGTTTTGTTTTTCGGCAGTTCCCAACGAAGACGCGGATCGGGCGCCCCCGCTTGGTCCGCGTCTTTGTTTTTGTGCTCCCCCCTCACCCGGCTTGGACCAGAAGGTCCAAGCCACCCTCTCCCACGAGGGGAGAGGGGTCGGAGCTAGCGGCAGCGCCACAGATCCCCTCTCCCCTTGTGGGAGAGGGCTTTCTGCCGCGAACTTGCGGAGCGAAGCTTACGCAAGTCGCATGGCGGAAAGGGTGAGGGGTAAAACCGAACGAGATTGTGGACCTATTTGCGGTGTGACCCGGTCCCTTGTCGTTAATGATCAAGATCGTCGTCGATCCCGTGCATCTCGATCGCGCGGCGGCCGGTCTCGACCCCCATGCAGTCGCCGGCCGCGACCGAGGCGAAGGTGCCGCCTTCATAGAGTTTTTCCCAATAGTCGCATTTGGCGTCGCGGAATTGGATCCAGGCGCGCTGCGCGTCCTTGAGCGCCGTCGCTGGCCCTGGCCGATCCTTCAAGCGGGCTTGCGCCTCGGCGTATGACGCGTTCAGCCGCTCGTCCCAGATCTTCTGCTCGCGCATGTGGCAGGCGACGATGGTGAAGGTGTTGGCGCCGGGCGCGTCAGGGCAGGGATCGGCGATGAGCCCGATGCAGTCGCCCATCTGCTTCAGCTCTGACTCGCCCGCCGTGCGCTCGATGCATTCGGCGATGGTGGCGCGCTCGGCCGATGTCGGCTCGAACTCCGCTTGAGCCAAGGCCGGCGCTGAAGCAACGAGCAGACCTGTGAGGGCGGATGCGATGCGGATCATGCGCCCTTGTAGCAAAAAGCCTCCTCACCCGGCGCGCTCAAAATAGAGTGCGCCACCCTCACACGAGGGGGATGGGACTCACTCCGCCTCGCGCCAAAGCCCGGCATGCTCTTGCTTGGCGGCTTGTGCCGCCTCGGCAAGCGCGCGCTCTGCCGGCTCTTTCGGCTCGGCCCAGCCTTGGCGCACCATCCAGGTCGCAAGGTCGGTGCCGGCCACGGTGCAGTGCGCGGCGAAGTCCTTCTGCTCGCCCGACTTGGGCAGCTCGCAGGTGACGGCGCGGGTGCGGATCAGCCGCGTCAGCGCCGACTTTGCCGCCGCCCCGCACGGCCAGACCTTGCCGTCCTTGTCTTTGCAGGTGGTGTCCGCGTCGCGGGCGGCGATGCCGCCGAGCCTGATGACAATGCCGCTCGATAAGAGCGTGCCGCCGTCGCGCACCGTGACCCGGTAATAGAGCTTGGTCTTGGGGAGAGGTGCCGCGTTGGCCGGGTCCTTGGCGTTCAGAGCGGCCAGGCGCTCGGCTTCCGCCTTCTCGTTGGCAAGCAAGGTCCGCTTGCCCTCGCCTGCGCCTGGCAGGACGGCATGGGGCGAGGTCTCGGGAGAGGCTGCTTGCGGCGGAACCGCTTGGGTGGCAACTGGCGGCTGGACCGCTTGCGGCGGTGGAGGGGCTTGCTCTGCCTCGGGAGCCGCGGATTGAGGCGGCGCAGGCTCTGCGGAAGGTGCCGCCGCGGTTTGGGGCGGCGTCGGCTTAGACCGCGAGGTAATTTGCTGCCGCGCCCACCAGGCCTCTTCGAAGCCGACAGGGATCGTCACCGGCCACAGGAAGAAGACCATCACGGCAAGGCCGAGCAGGATCGAGAAAATCCGTGAGGCGAGTTCCATGTCGATCAGAAACCTGACGCCGGAAACCAGACCTCACCCATCAGATGTCAGAGATCGGGCCATTCTAGGGCCTCGCCGTGCGATTTCAGGCTTCCGGCTACTGGCTCGCCCACACGATACGCGCCATCCAGTCGATGCGTTCCACGGGAAAGACAAAATTGGGGTGGGCCGGGTTGAAGGAGGCGAGCTCGACGGTCTTCGCCGTGCGCCTGACCAGGATCTTGGCCATCACCTCGCCGTCGGTCGTGCGCAGCACCACGCGGTCGCCTTTGCGCGGCGCGGAGTTCGGCGAGACGATGAGGATATCCCCGTCGCGGTAGAGCGGCTGCATACTGTCGCCGGTGACCTCGAGCGCATAGGCGTTCTCGTCGTCGACCTTGGGGAAGCGGATCTGGTCCCAGCCTTGACCGACGGGAAAGCCGCCATCGTCGAAGAAGCCGCCGCCTCCCGCCTGGGTGAGACCGATGAGCGGGATGGGCTGGGCGCGGCCGCGGGCACGGGGCTCGGCGGTGACGAGCGCCGTGAAGTCCTCGAAGCTGGCGCCGGTCGCCTCGAGCACCTTGGCGATGCTTTCGGTGGTGGGCCAGCGCGGGCGGCCTTCGCCGGTGACGCGCTTCGACCGGTTGAACGACGTGGCGTCGAGGCCGGCGCGTTTGGCGAGCCCAGAGGCGGACAGCCCATAGCGGCGCGCGAGCGCGTCTATTGCCGACCAAACCCTCGCATGGGTGAGCCTGTTCACGGGAAGCGGCTCCGTAACCCGAAATGGCGAATCGCGGAATTTATACCTAGCAGTAGGAATTATGACTTATTTCTACCTCTTGTCCAATCCCATTCCGCCGTTGCCTCAGCTCTGCTTGTTCAGCCTTTCGAACTGCACCGTAGCTCCACGTTTTCCAACCAGCAGCCGCATCAGCGACCGCTTGAACCCCGTTCCGATGGAGGCTAACTAAGAGGAACCATGGATGGCACCATCTACAAGGTCTTGAACCGCGCCGCCCTTGCCGAGGCGAAGGCCAAGGGCCGCTTCGAAGGTTCCTCCGACGACCGGCGCGACGGCTTCATCCACCTCTCTGCCGCCGATCAGCTGGAAGGCACGCTCGCCAAGCACTATGCCGGGCAGGACGACCTCGTTCTGCTCGCGGTTAACAGCGAAAGCCTCGGCGAGCGCCTACAATGGGAGCCGTCTCGCGGCGGGGCGCTGTTTCCCCACCTGTACGGCCCTCTCGACCTCGAATCGGTGAACTCCATCGAGACGCTGCAGCTCGGGGATGACGGAAGACATCGGCTGCCCGCCGGGATTTCATCTCTCCCTGGTATGGAGAGGTGGCATCAGCGGCGCGGTTAGGGCAGTCAAGAAGGCGATTGCGGTTTCCCCTCGGGCGTCCCGTCATGCAACTTGCGCCAGCTTCGCGCGCAAGATCGCGGCGGAAAGCCCTCTCACCTAAAGAGGAGAGGCGGGCATCCGCGTCGCATCATATTCTCGATTTCAAGCCTGCAGCGGTGGAGATACTTACGTGAATGGGCTGTTCGGGCTCGGCCAGGCGCTGCTCCAGGCGCTCGATCCTGAGCGGGCGCACGATCTTGCCGTCAAGAGCCTGGAGCTTGGGCTCTATCCGCGGGGCGCACAGCCCGACGACAAGCGGCTCGCCCAGAGGCTGTTCGGCCTCGATTTCCCGAACCCCATCGGCATGGCGGCGGGCTTCGACAAGAACGCGCGCGTGCCGCGCCAGCTTCTCGCCATGGGCTTCGGCTTCGTCGAGGTGGGCACGCTGACGCCGCTGGCGCAAAGCGGCAATCCGAGCCCCCGCATCTTCCGCTCGGCGGCCGACCGCGCCATCATCAACCGCCTCGGCTTCAACAATGAGGGACAGGAGGCAGCGGTTCTTCGGCTGAAGTCGCACGCCCCAGGGATCGTCGGCGTCAATATCGGGGCAGGGCGCGACAGCAAAGATCGCGTCAGTGACTATGTGTCGGGCATCGAGCGCATGGGCGCGGTGGCGAGCTATTTGACCGTCAACATCTCCTCGCCCAATACGCCGGGCCTGCGCGATCTCCAGGCGCCTGAGGCGCTCGATGCGCTTCTTGCCCGGGTGCAGGCTGCGCGTGGCGCTCTTGCCCATAGGCCCGCGCTTCTGGTCAAGCTGGCACCCGACCTGGCCGACGCCGATCTCCCCGAGGTGGTGCGCGTGATTGTCTCCCATGGCGTCGACGGCATCGTGGTGTCCAACACGACGCTTGCCCGCGAGGGCCTGAGTGACCGCGTCTTCGCGAGAGAGACCGGAGGCCTGTCAGGGCGCCCGCTGTTTGCCCGCTCGACGCGCATGCTGGCGCGCGTCTATCGGCTCACCGAGGGGAAGCTGCCGCTCATCGGCGTGGGCGGCATCGACTCGGGCGAGACGGCGCTTGCCAAGATCGAGGCGGGCGCCTCACTTCTCCAGCTCTATACCGGGCTCGTGTTCGAAGGACCGGGGCTGATCGGCCGCATCAAGCAGACGCTCGTCGCGGCGATGCAGCGCGCCGGCGCCCAAAGCCTCAAGCCTCTGATCGGCACAAGCGCCGCCGAATGGTCCGAACGATCCCTTTAGAAAGCCGCGCCATGACCGTCACGATCTATCACAACCCGCGCTGCTCGAAGTCGCGCCAGACGCTGGCGCTGCTCGAAGCCAAGGGCATCGCGCCCGTTATCGTGGAATATTTGAAGGAGCCGCCCTCCGCGGCGGAGCTCAAGCGCATCCTCGAGAGCCTCGGGCTCCGCCCACGCGACGTGCTGCGCAAGAGCGAGCCGCGCTATGCAGAGCTTGGCTTGAAGGAGCGCGAGCTCACCGACGAGGCGCTGATCGCGCTGATGGTGCAGAATCCGATCCTCAT
>JBGQMX010000120.1:0-10364 GCA_041500805.1 Methyloceanibacter sp. | reverse complement strand
CGCGGCATCCCGGTGATGAGCCATATCGGCATGACGCCACAGGCCATCAACACCATCGGCAGCTTCAGGCCCCGCGGCCGCTTCCGCTCGGAATGGGCGGCATTTGAGGCTGATGCCCGCGCCATCGCCGAGGCCGGCGCCTTCGCCGTCGTGATCGAGGCCCTTGCCGAGTTCCTCGCCGCGCGCATCACCAAGCAGATCCCGATCCCCACCATCGGCATCGGCGCTTCGGCCGAGTGCGACGGGCAAATCCTCGTGCTCGAGGACATGCTCGGGCTCTCCCCGCGCGTGCCCAAATTCGTCAAGGAATATGCTCAGATCGGCGACGGCATCGAGGCTGCCGTGAAGGCGTTTGCGGGCGAGGTCCGCACCAGAGCCTTCCCCTCCGCCGAGTACACTTATCCAATGTGCGACGAAGCGCCAGAAGTCACGAAAAAGACCAAAATGACAGGCAGTTAGCCTCGTTCGGGTCTCTCACTTACCTCATCGGCCGATTGGCCCCTCGGCTCTTTACCTTGCGCACGCAAGAGGCCTTCACTATACGGCGGGAGGAGCCGCAGGCGGCTCCTCAAGACATCCGCCTCGTCACGTCATAAGAGTCCGCTGCCGATGACCGACCGTGATTCCTTTCTTCGCGAGGTGGACGAGGCCGTCCGCCACGACCAGTACAAGAAGCTGTGGGACAACTACGGCGTCCATGCGCTTGTTGGTGCCCTGCTGATCGTGGCTGGTGTCGCGGCCTACAAAGGCTGGTCCTATTGGCAGGAGCGCCAGGCGCAGGACGCCGGCGCGAAGTTCAGCCAGGCGTTGATCATGGAGGACGGGGCCGACGCGGCAAAGGCCCAGGAAATCTTGTCGGCTCTCGCCGCGCAGGGGCCTCAGGGCTACCGGGTATTGGCGCGCTTCCAGCTCGCCGCTTCGGAGGCGAAAGCCGGCGACATCGACAAGGCCGCCGCCGATTACGACGCACTCGCCAATGACGCCAGCGTCGATCAGATCCTGCAAGGCCACGCGGCGCTGCAGGCGGCCGCGCTTCGGCTCGACAAAGCGGACTACGCGGAGATGGAGCGCCGCCTCAAGGGGCTCATCGATTCGAACAGCGCCTGGAGATTTTCCGCCCACGAGCTGCTCGGCCTGTCGGCTTACCGGCAGAACAACATGCGGGAGGCCGAGAAGCAGTTCAGTACGCTGATCAGCGATGAGGACACCCCTCCGAACTTGCGGGAGCGCGCCGACATGATGCTGGCGCTCATCGTGGGGACCCCGCAGTCGTTGAGCACGACGGCGAAATAGCTCTCGCAACCGAAGGGTGGCTCGAAATTGGGCCGGGGTCGAAGATGGGGAATTGGCCGCCGCCTTCTCAGCGCGGGCCTCGCCGTGACCGTTGCCTTGAGCCTCGCCGGCTGTAGCGGTCCGCTTGCCGGAATCCGCAATCCCTTCGCCAAGAAGGAAGAGATCCTGCCGGGCAAGCGCATCCCCGTCATCACCGACCCGAGCCTGACCAATGTCGATCCGGCCGCGGCGGGAAGGCCGATTGCCCTTCCGCCGGCCCAGGCCAATGCCTCCTGGTCGCAGCCGGGCGGCTCTCCTTCCAACAATCTCGGCCATCTCGCCCTCAATGAATCGCTGCAGAAAGTGTGGTCGGCCGACGCCGGGACAGGATCGTCATCCAGCGGACGCTTGAGCGCGGTGCCGCTCGTCGCCGACGGCAAGGTCTTCACCCTCGATGCCGGCGGCGCGGTCTCGGCCTTCTCCTCGGCGAGCGGCGCCAAGCTGTGGACGGCGAGCGTGACGCCTGACAACGAGAGGCGGAGGGAGGGCTTCGGCGGAGGCCTCGCTCTCGACGGCGGCCATCTCTACGCCACCACCGGCTATGGCACCGTGGTCGGCATCGACACCGGCAACGGCGCCATTCTATGGACCAAGCTGATCGGCAGGCCCATCCGCAGCTCCCCCACGGCAGCCGGCGGCAAGATCTATTTCGTTTCGACCGACAATGTGCTGCACGCTCTGAGCGGCGCCGACGGCCAGGAGCTGTGGACGGCGCGAGGCCTGCCGGAACCTGCCACGATGCTCAGCAATGTGAGCCCCGCCGTGAGCAGCGGCATCGTTGTCGCGCCTTTCCCTGCGGGCGACGTTGCGGCCTATGAGGCTGGCAGCGGCAAGCCGGCCTGGAGCGAGTCCTTGACGCGCTCGACCGAAACCACCGCCGCCGGCATCCTCGGAGACCCGGCGCGGCCGGTGATCGACAAGGGCGTCGTGTTCGCCGTCAGCCATGGCGGCAAGATGATGGCCTCTTCGGAATCCTCGGGCGAGTGGCTGTGGTCGCGCAATCTCGCCAGCACGCAGATGCCGTGGGTGGCGGGCGACACCGTCTATGTCGTGGACTTGGCCGGCAAGCTCTTGGCGCTTGCTCGCGCCGACGGCAAGGTGCGCTGGGCGGTCGACCTTCCCGGCGACCCGCGCTGGAGCGGTCCGGTGCTCGCCGGCGGCAAGCTGTGGCTCGTGTCGGGGGACGGGAAGCTGGTGGGGGCCGATGCCCGCACCGGACAGGTTGCAACCACTCTCGATCTCGGCACGCCGGTCTTTGTCGCACCCGTTGTGGCCGGCGGCCGCATGTATATCCTGGCCGACAACGCCACGCTGATCGCTCTCAACTAGGAGGCTCGTCCTCCACGGGAGCGGGCAGCCCAGCGCGTCCTTATGCTTCCACTCGAAGGGACCAATGGGCTTCACCATCGCCATCGTCGGACGGCCGAATGTCGGCAAGTCCACCCTGTTCAACCGCCTCGCCGGGAAGCGCCTGGCGCTGGTCGACGATCAGCCGGGTCTCACCCGCGACCGGCGCGAGGCCGAGACCACGCTCGGGTCCTGCGAGGTGACGCTGATCGATACCGCCGGGCTCGAGGCGGGCGACCAGGGCCTCACCCCGCGCATGCGCCAACAGACCGAGGCCGCCATCGAGCAGGCCGATCTCGTGGTCTTCCTCATCGATGCGCGGGCAGGGGTGGTGGGCGCCGACGAGATTCTCGCCGATATGGTGCGGAGCTCCGGTAAGCAAGTGATACTCGCCGCCAACAAATGTGAAGGCCGCGCGGCCGAGCCCGGGGTCTACGAGGCCTATGCGCTCGGGCTGGGCGAGCCGCTGCCGATCTCGGCCGAGCACGGCTTAGGCGTTGGCGAGCTGAGCGACGCCATTCAGGACGCTTGCCGGAAAGCCGGCGCCGTCACCGACGTCCCGCACGAGGAAGCCGAGGGCGACGGCGAGGCTGAGACCGAAGTTCCGCACCCTTTGCGCATCGCCGTGGTCGGCAGGCCGAATGTCGGCAAATCCACCCTGGTCAACGCGCTGCTCGGCGAAGAGCGCATGATCACCGGGCCCGAGGCCGGGATCACCCGCGACGCGATCGCCTCCGAGCTTGCCTGGGACGGCCGCCCGTTGCTGCTGTTCGACACGGCGGGCTTGAGGCGCAAGATGCGGGTCGAGGGACGCGCCGAAGAGCTCTCCGTCGGCGATGCGCTGAAAGCCATCCGCTTTGCCGAGGTCGTGGTGCTGCTCCTCGATGTCGAGCAGCCCTTCGAGAAGCAGGACCTGCAGATCGCCGCCCTGGTCGCCCAGGAGGGACGGGCGCTGGTCATTGCCGTCAACAAATGGGACCTGGTCCGTGACCGCGAGAAGCGCCTCAGCGAGCTCCGCGAGACCTGCCAGCGGCTGTTGCCGCAAGTGAAGGGCGTGGCGCTCATGCCGGTCTCGGCGCTTGGTGGGAAGGGTCTCGGCAAGCTCATGCAAGCGGTGTTGACGGCAGACGAATTGTGGAACCGCAGGCTCCCCACGCACGCGCTCAACCAATGGCTGCAAGCCGCCGTCGAGGCGCACCCGCCTCCGGCGGCGTCAGGCCGGCGCATCAAGCTCAGATACATCACCCAGGCCAATGCGCGGCCCCCGACCTTCGTCCTCTTCTGCTCGCGGCCGCAGGCATTGCCGGAGTCCTATTCGCGCTATCTGGTGAACGCCTTGCGCGAGAGCTTCGACATGCCCGGCGTACCGATCAGGCTCAACCTGCGCAAAGGCGCCAACCCGTTTGCGTGAGGGGGTCCTCTGTTTGAGCATGATCTTATCGGAAAACCGGTTCCCACTTTTCCGGATCATGCTCTAATGAGCGAGGGCGGCGTGACGGAAGTCTATTTCTATCATCTGATGCGCTCGCTCGAGCAGGTGCTGCCGACGCTGCTCGAGCTCTCGCTCAAGCGCGGCTGGCGCGCCGCCGTCCAGGCTGCGAGCGAGGAGCGCGTCGAGGCGCTCAACACGCTGCTATGGACCTATCGCGAGGAAAGCTTCCTGCCGCATGGTGCGGCGCGCGACGGACGCGCCTCGGCCCATCCCATCTACCTGACCGCCGGCGAGGACAACCCGAACGGGGCGCAGGTCCGCTTCCTGGTCGACGGCGCCATGCTTGAAGATGCCTCGCCTTACACCCGCGTCGCTTACCTCTTCGACGGAAGCGATCAGGGCGCGGTCGCCCGTGCGCGGACCGAGTGGCAAGCGGCGAAAGCGAGAGGCCACGCGGTGAGCTATTGGCAGCAGGACGCCGAGGGGCGCTGGCAGCAGAAGGCATGACAGCCCCTCGCGACAAGCACCCTCAACATCGCGCGCCTTGTGACTGTCATCCGCGGCCGCTATAAGCCCGCGTAATTCCAAACACCTAAGGGGACTTGTGGCTATGGCCAGTGAACGCACGCTTTCAATCATCAAGCCCGACGCCACGGAGCGGAACATCACCGGGCTGGTCATCGCCAGGCTCGAAGGCGCGGGGCTTCGTGTGATCGCGCAGAAGCGGGTGTGGTGGAAGAAGAAGGAGGCCAAGAAGTTCTACGACATTCACAAGGACCAGCCCTTCTTCAAGGACCTCGTCGCCTTCATGACCTCGGGCCCGATCGTGCTGCAGGTGCTCGAGGGCGAGGACGCCATCGCTAAGAACCGCGCGGTGATGGGCGCGACCAATCCGGTCGACGCAGAGCCTGGCACCATCCGCAAGGAGTTTGCCGTCAATCTGCAGCGGAATTCCGTGCACGGCTCCGACAGCCCCGAGACGGCCAAGCGCGAGATCGGGCTCTGCTTCAAGAAGAGCGAGATCGTGGGGTAGTGCTCAAGTCGTCTAGCGCCGGAGGATGCCGGATCGCTTGAGCAGCCAAAAGACGATGGCTGACGCCCCGACAAGGATCACCATCGACCACAGGAATCCGTGGCCACTCTGGGTGAGCGGCAGTCCCCCGACATTCATGCCGAAAATTCCTGTGATCAAGGTCGCCGGCAGGAAGACCGTGGTTACGATGGCCAGGACATGGAGGTTGCGATTGGTCTGCTCGGCGGTCTTGATGGTGACCTCCTCCTGAAGGAGCTGCGCCCGGTCACGCAAAGAGACGATCTCAGCGTCAAGCCAATCGAGGCGCTGGCTCAAATTTTTCGTCGCCAGACCGAGCGCGAGCTTATGGCCAAGATCAAGCCCCAGCCGTTGAATGAGCGAGCGCAAGATCACGAGCTGCCGATGCAGGCGCACGGTCGTCCGTCGAATGCGCACGAGCTTTTGCCCGCCCTCAGTCACATCCTCGGCGAGGATCTTCTCCTCGATGCGGTCGAGCTTGCGCGCAACGTCATCGGCGAGGCGATCGACGGCGTCGACCACGTGTTCAACGATCATATCCAGAAGGGCCGCGACGGTTGGGACCTTGCGACCGCTCCGCAGCGCATTGCGCGTCGCTTCGACTCCGCTCAGCGCGCGGCGGCGCCCGCTGATCAAGAGTCTCTCGGTCATGGCGAAATGGAGAAAGCCGATCTCCTCGGTGATCCCCTCGAGCCCACAAACGAGATCGGGAAAGACGCCATAGAGGCAGTCGCCGCTCGCGTGGAGCTGCTGATGCTCGTCGGCCGCCACGAGCAGCCCCCTTGCCGCCAGGGGAAGATAGGACGCCGATCGCAAGACGTGGCAGGCGCGCGCGTCCGCCAAGTTGAAGTGGAGCCACAGCCAGCCGTCAGCGTCCTCTGCGATGGGCCGGTCGACCGCAAGCTCCTCCACGACTCCGTCGGCCTTTGAGCGAAAGGCCGAGATCAGGCCTGGCAGAGCTTGCGCGGGAGCTTGGAGACTGGCGCCGTCTGCTGCGGCATGCGCATTCGTCATTTTTGGACGACGATCCTAACGTCCCCTCAGGTCAGCCGCGCGCCTTGTTTGAGCATGATCTTCGGAAAACCAGTTCCCAGGTTTCGCAGATCATGCGCTAGGACGTGAGCCACCCGAGCTCCTGAGCCTTGGCGTGGGCGGCCTTCCAAGCCGATACGAGAAATCTCACTCGCGCCGGGTCGGGGTCGTCTCGCATGGAATCGGTCAACACAAGGACGGGCGACATGCCGTCTTTGCGATAGGTGGCCTGCTCACCCGTGTCGGGACGGGTGACGACGAGATCGCAATCTCGCAGAACCTGCACGTTTACGTCAGCAACATCACTCATCGCGGCGCTCCTACTGAGAGGCGCAGTCTAGAACTCCCGCAACGACGTGAGAAGGTTCATGATTCTGTCATGTGAGCTAAGATCGAGGTGAAAGACGCGGGCGGCCCTTTTGATCTGCGACAAGGCCTAAGACCCTCAGCGTGCCATGCTGCTCGCCAAACCTGGCTGAGGTTGGAGGATATCCATGCAGACGTCGCGACGGCTATCGCTGGGATTGATCGGCGCCTTGGTTCTCGCCGCGCTCCTCTTGCCGCTGGGATCGCATTCCCGCGGGCAAGGGGGCCAGCTCGACGAATCGACTGTCTGGGGACCGAGCGAGTCGTTGGGCTGGAAGAACCTGAGCCCTGAGCAGCAGCAGCGCATGCTCCGCTTCTCGACCTTCGTGAACGAGAAAGTCCCCGAGGCGTATCTCAAGGCAGAGAACGGCGTCGGCTATACCACAACGGCGATTGCGGCGGGCGGCCCGATCTACGCCTCCCATTGTGCGAAGTGTCATGGGGCAACCGGACTTGGCAATGGCGCGCTCGCCCATGCCCTCAGCCCTTCGCCGGCGCTCCTTGCCTACATGATCCAACAGCCGATCGCGATCGACCAATATCTGCTGTGGAGCATCTCCGAGGGGGGTAAGCCGTTCGGTACGGCCATGCCGGCGTTCAAGACCGAGCTGACACAAAACGAGATTTGGCAGGTCGTCGCCTATCTGCGTGCTGGCTTTCCCGGGGTCGATGACGAGGGCGCGCCGAAGGCAAGCGGTGCCGCGCCTCCGGCCACGACAGATGAGCCAAGCCCCGCGCCGAAGCCCTAAGGGCTGAAGGCGATCAAGCGCGGTTCAGGCCAACCGATGCGACAATTTCCACTCTCCAAGGTCTACCAGACGATCGAGCCCGGGCCCGTCGTCCTTCTCACGACGGCTCAGAAGGGCCGCGCCAATGTCATGACCATGTCCTGGCATATGATGGTCGACTTCGAGCCGCCGCTCATCGCCTGCATCGTCAGCAACGCGGACTACAGCTTCGCCGCCTTGCGAGCGACCGGGGAATGCGTGATCGCCATCCCGGCGGTGGAGCTCGCACCCAAGGTGGTCCAGATCGGCAACACATCCGGCCGCGACATCGACAAATTCGCGGCGTTCGGTCTGACCCCGGTCAAGGCTGAGCATGTGGCGGCGCCGCTGATCGCGGAGTGCTTCATCAATCTCGAATGCAAAGTGACCGATACGAAGCTCGTCAACAAATACGGCCTGTTTGTCGTCGAGGTGGTCAAGGCGTGGGCCGACCCCAAGCAGAAAAAGGCGAGGACCATCCATCACCAGGGCTACGGCGCATTCGTGGTGGATGGCGAAGCGATCCATCTGAAGTCGAGGATGCGATAGCCCGTACGATTCCGATCTCGGCGGCAGGGACGCCAAACAAGCGCTGCCTCGGGACGAGGCCGAGCGGCCGGAGGCGTCAGCGTTCCGCGTGGCCGCCGGCGCGCTGTTCGGTCTTTCGGAGGCGACGTCCGACGTCACCTTCAAGCTCGATGTTTCGGCCGCGTTTTATTGAGCGGGCGCCCAACCTAGCGCCTTGTGGTGGCCGCAAACCCTTGGTCCACTGCACATCCTCAATGATCGGGAGGCTAGTTATGAGCCCTCTGCGCGCAGTGGCAATTGCTGCTTATGCGATCCTCGCGCTTGTCGTCTGGACAGATCCGGTGCTGGCCGACTGCCTGAACTCCCACGCGGTAGACGCTTGCCTCGTGGGCACCTGGAAGCAGACCGGCGGCGGAGCTGCTGAATGGATGCGACAAAATATGAAGATGGCTCAGGTCAGCGTTTCGGCCAGCAACAACATGTTGACCTTCAATGGCGATGGCACGTTCTCCACCTCCACGGCCGATGCAAGCGCCCATGTCGTGGCCAAGGAGGGCGCACCCCTCCAGGCGACGGGTCATATGACGGCGCAGGGGAACGGCCAATGGTCCGTTGTGGATGGAAAGCTCAATTTGTGCGTGACCGCGGTCGATTCGAGCGGCAGTATCCAGATGCAGGGCGATCATGGCATGACGACCAAGGTGCCGATGCCGCAGATGAAGCCGTCGGCCTCTTCGGTGACCTATAGGTGCGACGGCGACACGATGTCGACCGTTCAGCCGATGCCTCACAACACCACGATGTCGACGACCTATGCGAAGGTGCGCTAAGTCGCAGCGGGGGAGCTAGCTCAATTCGCGGATGCGGAAGGGGAGCCCACCTTTGGGGCATAGCGTCACGGTGGCGTGGATCTTCGCCGGCACCGGCCCAACATATTCGGGGGTGAATCTCCGCAAGAGCTGCACCAGAGCGAGCGTGTTCTCGATCTGCGACAGCGCGCCGCCGATGCAGGCGCGTTTTCCCGCGGCGAAGGGTAGGTAGCTGTATTTCACCCGCTTCTTCGACCGCTCAGGCGCAAAGCGCCCAGGATCGAATTTCTCGGGCTCGTCCCAATATTTCGGGTTGTGGTGGGCGATATAGGTGAGGATCACCACCTTGTCGCCGGCCTTGATCTTGTGGCCCTCGATCTCGTCATCGCCGGCGGCAATCCGGATTAGCGCCCAAATCGGCGGGAAGAGGCGCATGGTCTCCTGGATCACCATGCGCGTAAAGGCGAGCTGCTGCACTTCCTGCCATTGCGGATCGCGCTCGCCGCAGACGCTCCGCGCCTCGGCCCTGATGCGCTCGAGCGCCTCGGGGTGCATCGACAAGAGATAGAGCGACCAGGCCAGGGTGAGCGCCGTCGTCTCGGTGCCCGCCCACAGATATTGCTTCATCTCGTCGATCACCTGCCGGCGGTCGAACTCGGGGAAGCTCGGGTCAGCCTCTGCGGCTTCGAGCATGCGCAGCAGGGTCTTCTCGCGGTGATCGACCGCGTTCGCCCCGATCACGGTGTCAGGGATTGAACCCCACACCTCCATCGCCTTCGACGCGTCTTCCTCGGTGATCTCGGCAAGCTCTCCGCTCATCTTTTTGAGGCGGATCGACTTGTGGTTCATCACGTCGGTGTAGGTCTTGACCTGACCGAAGACGAAATGCGGGTTGAAGGGCATCTCGCGGTCGAACAGGGCCTTGCACACCATCTCGGCGGCGAGCGTCCAGGTTTCCTCCACCATCTCGATGGTCTCGCCGGTCGAGGCGAACTTCGCCCAGCGCGCCATCTTCGAATCGATGGCCGACATGAGATAGGGGAAATACTCCTCGAACATATGCGGGTGGAAAGCGGGCTGCTGCGGCGCCCTGATCTTCTGCCAGAGCGCGCCGTCCACTGTGATCATGCTCTTGCCGAAGATGGGGCGGAGCCCGTCGAAATATTTGACGTAGTTGTCGGCGTTGTCGACGAGCACGCGCTGAGCATGGGCCGGCTCGCTCAGAAGGATGATGCGCTGGTTCTTGAGATTGATCGGTATCACGCCGCCATATTTGTCGCTGAGCGCCATGAGAACCTGCATGGGGTTCTCCTGGTTCAACAGCGGCGTGAGCTTGAACCAGATGCTCTGCTCGTCGCCGAGCCCATGGGATGGAGAATAGGCGACCGTCATATCAGCCATTTACGCCTTCCCCCGCGCTCCCTGCTTCGGATGTCGGAGGCCACGGGCCTTAGCCCCCACGACCGGCCGCCAAAACAAGGAAGCGGCCTCCCGCGCTGCTCGCATCGCATCGCGACAGTCACGGCAAGCAGGCGCAGGATTGCCTCGAATTAGGCCAGTCTCTAGCATCCGGCCGTCGGCATTGTCCATCATTGGCACGTCTGCATCTTGTGGTGCGACATGCCGTCCAGTCCAGGGGCCGATCTTACGGCCGTTAACAATTTCAATCAAAGCGCTTCGTCGAGCGGTGGCGAAAATAT
>JBGQMX010000119.1:0-10406 GCA_041500805.1 Methyloceanibacter sp. | reverse complement strand
TCCTGCGCAAGGCCGCTGAACGAACCGTCGACGGTCTCTGGGACACCGTCGGTCGCCTCATTGATCTCTTCGAGCCCGAGGAATGCGCCAACTACTTCGCCGCCGCTGGATACAATCCGGATTAAGGCGAATCCGCTCTAGGCGACGGCGAGAAACTCCTCGGCGCGGAACAGGGATTTGAAGGGGATGCCGGCCTTGGCATAAAGGTCGGCGGCGCCCTCGCCCCGGTCCAGGATCGACAACACCAGAGCGACCTTGGCGCCGGCATCCTGCACGGCCTTGACCGCATCCATGGCCGATCCGCCCGTGGTGGTCACGTCCTCCAGGATGACGACGGTCTTGCCGGCAATGTCGGCGCCGTCGACGCGCTTCTTGGTGCCGTGGTCCTTGACGGCTTTCCGCACGAAGAACCCCGGGAGATGGCGCCCGAAATCCGGGCTCCGCATGGCGACGGGTGCGATGAGCGGCACGGCGCCCATCTCCAACCCGCCGATGCAATCGGCCTTAACATCTTGAAGTTCTTGCAGAATTAGCTCTGCCAGGAGGCCGGCGCCGTCGGGATCGAGCATCGCCGGCTTCATGTCGAAATAGAAGTCGCTCTCCCGGCCCGAGGCGAGCACGATGCGGCCGCGCCGGAACGCGCGCTCCTTCAGGAGCATGAAGAGCTTGTTGCGCAGTGCGACGGTCTTGTTGCGCTGGTCCATTCGCCCCTCGGCATGATCGTCCTGATACGACTTCGTCATTGCCGGGCTTGACCCGGCAATCCATTCCACTGGCCTGTCCGCTTACTGAAACGTAACGGCATGGATGCCCGGATCAAGTCCGGGCATGACGATTGTGGTCTAAGCCTGCGCTAGCCGAAATATGCATACAACGACGCGAGCGTCCGTCAAATCTTCGACGTCAAGGTGAGGACCAGGCGCTCGGCGAAGGCGCCTTCCAGCTCTGGCGACCGGCGCGTGCGCCTGATCGCCTCCTGGATCAGGGGGAGCGCGTGCGCGAGCCGGGCCGGACCCCAGCGCCGGCAATGCACGAGGAAGACGGGCTCGCGCTTGAAATGCGGTCGGGGCTTGAGCGATTTGACGGCCTGCTCGGGGCTCGCGCCGCCAGCTTGCGCGGAAGCCACGCGGTGGAGCTGCGTGAAATGGCGCCCAAGGGCGACGAGCGCCGACGAGGTCTCGGTCCCTGCGGCACCGAGGCGCTGTAGCTCTGAGAGCGCCTGTCCCGGATCGCCGGCGCTCGCCGCGTAGACGAAGTTCTCGAGCGCCGTCTCGGCAGCGTCTCCGACGATCGCTTCGATGTCGTCATGGCTGACGCTCTTTCCGCCCGATGCGTAAAGCGCGAGCTTCGCCACCTCTGAGCGGGACAAGGCTTGGTCGGCGCCGAGCCGCGTCATCAGGTAGACTCTGGTTTCGCTGTCGATGCTGAGGCCGGCCTCGGCAAGCTCGGCATCGATGAGCCCCGCAAGCGTGCGCTCATCGCTGTAGCAGGGAAGCGCCACGGCGCTCTTGTGGGCCTCGAAGAGCTTGCGCAAACCGGAGTCGGGCCGGAGATTGCCGGCCTCCACGATCAGAGGATTGTCGAAGGGCTCCGCGAGCAGCGACTTGAGGGAGGGTACATCGAGCCGGGCGCCGGCCGCGACCCTGACCACGTTCCGCGCGGCAAACATCGGGAGCGTCCGCAGCTCGACCTCGAGGCGGCCCCCGTCTTCGGCGAGATCGCGGTCATCGAGACGGACGACCTCCGTCTCGCCCGGCCCCTTGCGGGCAAAGACCTGGGCAAGCGCGCTGGCCCGCTCGGCCACGAGCCCGGCGTCAGGCCCATAGAGGAGCACGGCGCGACAGTCGGGATTGGGCGACTTGAGGAAGCTCGGGACGGCTGCGGACTTGTAGGCGACCATGGCGGAGACGCGGGAGCGCGAGGATCGGGGATACGCGGAGACGAGGGAAACGAACCTAGGCGGCTTCGGCGAGATAGGCCGCGATCCTCGTCTTGATGGTCTCGGCGACGGTGCGGGAGGCGCGGTTCTCGGCGTCGTAGCGCGCGCGCACATTGGCGAAGATTTCCTGGAAGCGGTTATACGGCGCCCGGGAGATTGCCGTGCCCTGGAGAATGACCTTGCCGGTAGTGGAATCCATGAGCTTGAAGACGGCGTCGAGCTGATAGACTTCACCCGTCGCATTGCCGGTGATCTGCACCAGCTGGGGGGTAACGGTTTCCTTGATGACGATGTCGAGCCGGTAGCGTGGCCGGGCCGCGTAGTTCCCCCCGGTATTCTCGAAGATGAGCTCGTTGCGCACCCTCTGCCCGACACGGCCGGGGATCGGGTCGATGTCGACCGCCGACATCACTTCGGCGAGCTTAGTGCCTCCCGCCGTGGTCCCTCCGTAAAGGGGCTGGAAGCCGCAGCCGGCAAGCGCCAAGGCCACCGCACCAATCAGGACGGCGATCGCAAGCGTATGGCTACGCCACGACATTGACGATCCTCTGCGGCACGATCACGACCTTCTTGATTTTACGTCCCCCGATGGCGCGCACGACATTGTCGAGCCTTAGCGCCGCAGCTTCAATATCTTCTTTCGCAGCGTCCCGCGCAATCGTCAATTCATCCCGCCTTTTGCCGTTGACCTGGACCGCAATGGTCACGGTTTCCTCGACCAAAAGGGCCTGATCCGGTATGGGCCACGGTTCCTCGGCGATCAGGGTATTGTGACCCAGTGCAGCCCAGCATTCCTCGGCAAGATGCGGCATCATTGGAGCAATAATACGAACGAGAATCTCGGCCCCCTCGCGGAGCGCCCCAAGCAAGGGTTTCGCGGCCCCAGTGGTATTTGCTTCGCGAACGGCCGCTTCCAGAAAGTTGACTAAAGTATAGACATAAGCAACGGCGCTGTTGAAACGAAGCTCTTCGATGGCTCTTGTGACCCGATCCACAGTCTTATGCGCATCTCTTCTGACCTCGAGAGATTGAGAATTCTGGCTGAGCCCGGTCGCCGGGCCGGGCGCGAGCCTGGGGATCTCGTTGATGAGGCGCCAGACGCGCTGGACGAATCGATGGGCGCCTTCGACGCCCGAGGCGGTCCATTCGATGTCGCGCTCGGGCGGCGTGTCCGACAGCATGAACCAGCGCGCCGTGTCGGCCCCGTAAGTGGCGATGATCGTGTCGGGATCGACGACGTTCTTCTTCGATTTCGACATCGATTCGATCGCACCGATAGTGATGGGCTCGCCGGTCTTGGCATGCACCGCCGCGCCGTCGCGAAGCCTCACCTCCTCGGGCAGCACCCATTTTCCGTGTACGTCCTTATAGGTCTCGTGGGTGACCATGCCTTGGGTGAAGAGGCCACGGAACGGCTCATCGAGAGAAACGTGCCCGGTCTTGTGCATCGCGCGGGTGAAGAAGCGCGCATAGAGGAGATGCAGGATCGCGTGCTCCACCCCGCCGATATATTGGTCGACGGGGAGCCAATAGCCGACGGCGTTACGGTCGGTCGGCTCGCTCGCGCGCGGCGAGCAGAAGCGCGCGAAGTACCAGGACGAATCGACGAAGGTGTCCATGGTATCGGTCTCGCGCACAGCAGGAGCGCCGCATTGCGGGCAGGTGACGTGCTTCCAGGTCGGATGGCGGTCGAGCGGATTGCCCGGCCCGTCGAACGTCACGTCCTCCGGCAGCGTGACCGGCAGGTCTTGCTCCGGGACCGGCACGATGCCGCAAGCCTTGCAATGGATCATCGGGATCGGGCAGCCCCAATAGCGCTGCCGCGAGATGCCCCAGTCGCGCAAGCGGTACTGGGTTTGCCGCTCTGCTACCGGCTTGCCCTTCGCTGTCCTCGTGGCGAGGTGCTCGGCCATTGCCTCCTTGGCGGCCTCGACGCTGAAACCGTCGAGAAAGCCCGAATTGATCATCGTCCCGCCGCCGGTATAGGCCTCGTCGCCAATTGCCAATCGCGCGGGGTCCTCGCCAGGCGGAAGCACGACGGGGATCACGGGCAGGCCCATGCTCCGGGCAAATTCGAGGTCGCGCTGATCGTGGGCCGGGCAGCCGAAGATCGCGCCCGTGCCGTACTCCATGAGGATGAAGTTTGCGATCAGGACGGGAAGCTCGGCTCCTTCGATCACGGGATGGCGCACGCGCAAGCCCGTATCGAAGCCCTTCTTCTCCTGGGTCTCGAGCTCCGCGACCGTTGTGCCTCCGCGCTGGCACTCGGCGATAAAGGCGGACGCGTTCGCGTCGCGTTCGGCGACGGCTTTCGCCAGTGGATGGTCCGGCGCGATGGCAAGGAAGCTCGCGCCGAACAGCGTGTCGGGCCGCGTGGTGAAGACCTCGATCAGGTCGTGACCCTTGGGGGCCGTGCCCTCGACGATCTCGAAGCGGACGAGGAGGCCCTCGGAGCGGCCGATCCAGTTCGCCTGCATCAGCCGCACCTTCTCCGGCCAGCGGTCGAGCCGGCCGAGCGCTTCGAGCAGGTCTTTGGCGTAGTCGGTAATCTTGAACACCCATTCCGGCTGCTCGCGCTGCTCCACAAGCGCGCCCGAGCGCCAGCCGCGGCCGTCGATCACCTGCTCGTTGGCGAGCACGGTCCGGTCCACGGGATCCCAGTTCACTTTCCGCGTCTTGCGGTCGACGAGGCCAGCTTTCAGCATGTCGAGGAACAGATGCTGCTGCTGGTGATAGTAATCGGGATCGCAGGTGGCCAACTCGCGCGACCAATCGATGGACAGCCCCATGCTCTTGAGCTGGCCGCGCATGGTGGCGATATTGTCATAGGTCCATTTGCCGGGATGGATGCCACGCTCGATGGCTGCGTTCTCCGCCGGCAGCCCGAAGGCGTCCCAGCCCATGGGATGGAGCACGTTGTGACCCTTGGCGCGCATGAACCGGGCGACAACGTCGCCCAAGGTGTAGTTCCGCACATGGCCCATATGGATGCGCCCCGAAGGGTAGGGGAACATTTCAAGAACATAGTATTTCGGGCGCGGATCGTTCTCGTCGGCCTGGAAGATTCCTTTCTTCTCCCATGCCGCTTGCCAATGCTTCTCGCGCTTCGGCGCGTCGTAGCGTTCCGCCGCCATGCTTCTCGCCTGTTCGTTCACCCTGATTTCGCGTGGCAATCGAACCCAAATGGTGGGAGCGGTCAAGTTAAGCTCTATCGAGACCACTGGGCCTAGACCTTTGGATCGAGATTCTTGGTAGATAGCGGCCATGACCTCCGACGACCACTCTGCTGTCGATATCCCGGCGCGTTTGCGGCTGGTCGAGCAGGAAATCGCGTTTGCCGCGGAAGCGGCGGGACGCGATCCGCATTCCGTGAAGCTTATCGCCGTCACCAAGACGGTGCCGCAAACGGTGATCGAGGAAGCGATCGCCGCCGGCCAGCGCCGCTTCGGCGAGAATCGGGTGCAGGAGGCGCATGCCAAATGGCCGGCGCTGAAAGAGCGCCATCCCGATATCGAGCTCCATCTCATCGGCCCGTTGCAGTCCAACAAGGTGCGCGAGGCGGTCGCTCTGTTCGATGTGATCGAGAGTCTCGACCGGCCGAAGCTCGCGCGTGCGCTCGCCGAGGAGATGGCGCATTCCGGCAAGCGTCCTCGCCTCTTGGTGCAGGTCAATACCGGCGAGGAGCCGCAAAAGGCGGGCGTGCTTCCGGGCGACGCGGATGCGTTTATCGCGCTCTGTCGCGATCGCTTCGGCCTCGCCATAGACGGCTTGATGTGCATTCCGCCCTTCGACGAGGAGCCGGCGGTGCATTTCGCCCTCCTCGCCAAGATCGCCGAGCGGCTTGGCCTGAAAGAGCTCAGCATGGGCATGAGCGGCGACTTCAGGCGCGCGATCGCCTGCGGCGCGACCTATGTCCGTATCGGCACCGTCATCTTCGGCGCACGCGGTGTTCGATCAGCGCATCACAACGATTGAAGACCCGGGGCGCGCCTCCGCGAGCAGCGCCAGGAGGTCGCGCCGCGTCAGCGCGATGCAGCCTTCGGTCGGCGTATAGCCCGGTCGCGCAAGATGCACGAAGATGGCGCTGCCCTTTCCTCTTACCCGCGGCCGGTCGTTGTAGCCGAGCACGAGCACGAGATCGTAAAGGTGGTCGGCGCGCTTCAGCCCTTCCGCGCTCCGCGGCGTGGGCAATTTGATCAGCCGGTTGTAGTTGCGGTCGGAGGGATCGTCGCACCAGCCGTCATGTTCGCGGATCGCCCCGACCGGAAGCTTGGTGCGCGGCCGGGGCACGCGGTCGGCCCTGTACAGGACCATGCGGATGAGAAAGCGGCCGAGCGGCGTGCCCCCGTCGCCTTCGCGCTTCAGGGCGATAATGCCGGAGCGGCCAAGCGCCGCCTGTCGAGAGCCATGGGCGAGCCGCACGCGAGCCTGGCTCGGCCGGCCCGGGGCCCGCGTCACGACAATCGGCCGCAATCGCCCAATCCTCATGCCGAAACAACCTTTTCCGGCGCCTGGCCCGGCCAGCGACATGCTTGTCCAAGGGCTTAGCCCCGCTTACAACTCCGGGGCGAGGAAACAAGCCAGGGGCCCGCCGATGAGCAATGCGCGTAAGATCCTCATCATCGACGATGACGATGAGCTTCGCGAGTCTTTGAGCGAGCAGCTTACGCTGCATGAGGAGTTCGACACGACGCTCGCGGCGACGGCCTCGGAAGGGCTGAAGCAGGCGCGCGGCGGCCATGTCGACATCGTGCTCTTGGACGTCGGTCTTCCCGATCTCGACGGTCGCGAGGCCTGCAAGCTGCTCCGCCGCGGCGGCTTCAAGGGTCCCGTCATCATGCTGACGGCGCAGACCTCCGATGCCGACACCATCCTCGGTCTCGAGTCGGGCGCCAACGACTATGTGACCAAGCCATTCCGCCTCGGCGTGCTGCTCGCGCGCATCCGCGCCCAGCTCAGGCAGCACGAGCAGAGCGAGGACGCGGTCTTCACCATCGGGCCTTACACCTTCAGACCGGCCTCGAAGCTGCTGGTGGACGGCAACGGGGCGAAGATCAGGCTCACCGAGAAGGAGACCTCGATCCTCAAATATCTCTATCGCGCGGGCGAGCGGGTCGTGACCCGCGACGTGCTGTTGCACGAGGTATGGGGCTATAACGCGGGCGTCACCACGCACACGCTCGAGACCCACATCTATCGCTTGCGCCAGAAGATTGAGAAGGACCCCTCGCAGTCCGAGCTCCTCATCACCGAGACCGGCGGCTACAAGCTCGTGCCGTGACGTTTCTTCCTCCCCCTTCAGGGGGAGGGAGCTCACTCATCAATCTCGAAATCGGCGATGACGGGCACGTGGTCCGAGGTGCGCTGCCAGTCACGCGTCTCCGCGGCGACCGTCATCGACACCGCGGCGCCGTCGAGAGCAGGGGTCGCCCAGATATGGTCGAGGCGGCGGCCGCGGTTCGATGCCCGCCAATCGCGGTTGCGATAGCTCCACCAGGTGAACAGCTTCTCTTCGGCAGGAACATGCCGGCGCATCACGTCCACCCAATCGTGCGAAGCCTGCACGCGCTCGAGCCGCTCCACCTCTTCCGGCGTATGGCTCACGACTTTGAGCAGCTGCTTATGCGACCACACATCGGTCGGGAGCGGCGCCACGTTGAGATCGCCGACCATGATCATGCGGTTCTTGGGCTTGGCGCGCATCCCGCCAAACCAGGCGTCCATCGCCTCAAGGAAGTCGAGCTTGTGGCGGAACTTTGGGTTCTGCGCGGGATCGGGCACGTCGCCGCCCGACGGCACATAGACATTGTGCACGACGAGGGGCTTCAACCCGCTACTCGGCCCGTCAAGCGCGACCGAGAGATGCCGCGCATGGCCGCGCCCGCAAATGTCGCGCCGCTCGAGAAGCCTGAAGGGCAGGCGGGAGAGCGTGGCCACCCCATGATAGCCCTTCTGCCCGGCGACGGCGATATGGGGGAACCCAAGCGCGCGGAGCGGAAGCTCCGGGAACTTGTCTTCGATGCATTTGATCTCCTGCAGGCAGAGCACGTCTGGCCGCCAGGCCTCGACGAAGCGGCTCACGAGATCGAGCCGCAGCCGTACCGAGTTGATGTTCCAGGTGGCGAGACGAAAGCGCATGTCGGCATCAGCGCGGTCGGCGGCGCAGGAGTCAACTCCAAGCGGCCAGGTTGAGCCTGGCCGGACGCGAGCTCGTGCGTGATGAGGACGCGCTGAGGAGTGGGTAGAGGCGGTCGGACGAGTGGGGGCGCGCAAATGAAGAAGCCCCGCACGGGGGGAGCGGGGCTTCTTCGGTTCCTTTGGGGGGAACAATGTGATGGGGAGGGAACCCATCACCCAACCGGCATATCACGTCTGCGTGCCATGGGAATAACCAATTTGCCACAGCCTTAAGCAGTTACGCCCCGGCTGGGCGGGCAGGACAAGTTGGGCGATAGACGAAGCCAAGTTCCCTTCCCTGGTTTTGGCCCAAGGTTGGGTCGCGCGGCAGGTCGGGCTTGGAAGATGGGCAATAGGCAAAAAGAAAGGCGATTGTATACTTGACAAACCCAAACGGCTAGCCTATATATGATTCTATAAACGGAATCAGGGGCTTACCGAAATGTCTGTGCTTTCAAAACCCTATTTTCACGACGAAAAGGCGGCGTTCGTTAAACTTGAGGAGATTGTCTGGCCGGAAGGCCCGGTCTGCCCACACTGCGGCAATAAGGGCGCGGTCTATGACCTCGCTAAGACCCGCTTTGGCCTCAAGAAATGCGGTGAGTGCCGTAAGCAGTTCACCGTTCGCGTCGGCACAGTGTTCGAGTCTAGCCATATCCCGCTGCACAAGTGGCTCCAGGCGACGTACCTGCTTTGCTCCTCAAAGAAGGGCATCTCGGCTCATCAGCTCCATCGCATCATGGAGATCACTTACAAGTCGGCCTGGTTCATGGCCCATCGCTTGCGCGAGGCTATGCGCACTGGCGACCTCGCTCCCTTCGGTGGCGAAGGATCTATCGTTGAAAGCGATGAGACGTTCATCGGAATTGATCGCACCAAGAAGGCGAAGGGTCAGCGCAAGGGTCGCGGCTACGCGCACAAGTTCAAGGTGCTGTCACTCGTTGACCGCACGACTGGCAGGGCTCGCAGCTTCAAGGTCGATGCCGTTGATGGCAAGACGATCATTCCGATTGTCCGCAAGAACATCGCCAAGGAAAGCGTGGTGATGACCGACGATGCCGGTCACTACAAACATCTTGGCGCCGGCTTCGCTGGCCACGAGATCGTGCGCCACTCAAAGGGCCAGTACGGCTATGGACCGATCCACACCAACACCGTCGAGGGCTTCTTTTCGATCTTCAAGCGCGGCATGAAAGGCATCTACCAGCATTGCAGCGAGAAGCACCTTCATCGCTATCTGGCCGAGTTCGACTTTCGCTACAACGAGCAGACGGTGACCGACAGTGAGCGTGCCGAAACGGCGCTGCGCGGCATCAAAGGCAAGCGGCTCACTTATCAGGGGCCTAATTCGCCGACGGATTAAGAAAATCGAGTCAGAACAACAACTTAGTTTTCTCGCTAAGTTGTTGATTCAGATTGACGAATCTTGATCTTGTGGGAAGAAGAGCCTATATTTATTGAGCCGGTTGCGACCACCCGCATGGGATGGAGTGCACCTGCTTTCGAGAGCGCCGCTACAGTTTGGCGGCGCTCTTCGGTTTCGTAGACAGCACAGGTGTCGCCTTCAGTGCGACGATGCCGTCTTTTCTCCAAGAGACTTTTCGATTGAGAATGTCGCGAGGGATGGCGTCGTGAATGTCACCCCAGCCCATCGCCTTTTCGCGCTCCGATAGTCTGCCAAGCTCCTTGCGTGCCTTTACAAGCGTTGCGTAGGCGACGAGGTCGGCTATCTGGATGAAATGCGAGGACTTTGAATCTTTGAAATTGGCGTCCTTGATAGCCTTTATGAACGGTTCGTTTTTAGTAGGCTTCCCACCGGGCCACCCACCCAATTTGGATCCCGTGGGGAGATACACACAGGCTTTGCGGAACAGGCGCCGGTACTCGTTGTGGCCCTCATCAAAAAAGACGAGCGCGTTACACCCCCATCCCTCGCAATGTTTCTGCATTCTCTGAAAAAGGGCATAAAGAGCCGCCTCCGTTTTCCGGTGACCGTAAAGCTCAAAGCCTCGGGTAGCGTAGACGGAGAAGATACTGCCTGACCTGAGCCCCTTCTTTCATCCAGCGATAAGTAGAGCCCGTTGGTCATTTGAGCCTATCAGGCTCGGTGGTTGCATCGCGGTAACGCTGAGCTTGGCATAGATTGCCGGCGGCTGGTTGCCGAGCGCGCTGTGCGGCCGGACGGTGTTGTAATCGTCTTTCCACGCCGCCAGGGCCTCGCGAGCATGCGCGAGCGAGGTGAACAAGGTCTCGTTCAGGAGCTCGTCGCGCAGACGGCCGTTGAAGCTCT
>JBGQMX010000118.1:0-10647 GCA_041500805.1 Methyloceanibacter sp. | reverse complement strand
GGCATGGGTTCAGCGCTCTTCGACGGACCCAGCTGAATTCCTGCTAAAGCAGGGGGCAGTCACCTCTTTGGCGGAAGCCCTCAATCTGATTTCGCGGCTTGCCAGCCAGCAGGGTGTTCCAACTAAGCACGTCGATATTGACGTCGGGTTGCCAATCCTGTTGGCAGAGCATCAAGGGAGAGGCAGACAGGACGCACCGTAAACTGATGGCCGCTTGAACGCCCGGGGAGCAGCTGCGTTTCGACCTAGCCTGTGCGCTTAGGAAGGTGACCATTCCCGGCTTCCGCCGCGCCGTTTAACTATACAACGGATCGGGTCCTGTGGCACGAGGGCCTCAAGGGCCCCCGTTGCCAGGGCGCGTCCGGTTCGGTCACGTTAGCAATCCCTTGGAGCAAGGGGGGAGTAGCAATGACGCAATCGACCAACGCAATGCTGCCGCGCGGGGTAGACGCTGCATGCGCTGGCGAAACGCCACGATCGGCGACTGTTTGATACACGTTGCGCGGGACAAGAGCCTCGGGAAGCCTCTGTATGAGCGCTGAAACTCCCACGACATCGGGTGAGGCGCTGAAGCGCACGCCGCTGCATGCTCTGCACGTGAAGTTGGGCGCACGGATGGTGCCATTCGCCGGTTACGAGATGCCGGTCCAATATCCGCTGGGCATACTCAAGGAGCATCTTCATACGCGCACAGCCGCCGGCATGTTCGACGTCTCGCACATGGGCCAAATCGTTCTGCGTGGGAAGTCCGGCGACGTTACCGAGGCGGCACGCGCGCTCGAAGGACTCCTGCCAGTCGATATCCTCGGCCTCGCGCCGTGGGGCCAGCGCTATGCGTTCTTCACGAACGAACGCGGCGGCATTCTCGATGATCTGATGGTCGCAAATTGCGGCGATCATCTGCTGCTCGTCGTCAATGCAGCCTGCAAGGCGGCGGATGAAGCGCATCTGCGAGCCCAACTTGGGAATGAGTGCGAGGTCGAACGGCTCGATCGCGCGCTGATCGCGCTTCAGGGGCCGAAGGCGCAGTCGGCACTCGCACTGCTCGCACCGGAGTGCATGAGTATGCGGTTCATGGATGTGCGAAGGCTGACCCTAATGGGTACCGAATGCATGGTTGCGCGCTCGGGCTATACAGGGGAAGACGGATTCGAAATCTCTATTCCCTCCGACATCGCTAGCGAGATCGCGGAGGGATTGCTCGCGAATGCGGGCGTTGCACCGATTGGACTCGGCGCGCGGGACTCGCTTCGCCTGGAAGCCGGGCTTTGCCTTTATGGCTCGGACATCGATGAGAGGACGACGCCGGTCGAAGCGGGATTGTCATGGGCGATCCAGAAGGCACGCCGTCGGGGCGGCCCACGCGAGGGCAGTTTCCCGGGCGCCGAGGTCATCCTCGGGCAGCTCGAACACGGTACGCCTCGCTGTCGCGTCGGCCTGCGGCCTGAGGGACGGGCGCCCGTCCGCGCCGGCGCGTCCCTTTACGCGGAAGCGGACGCAAACGCGCCGGTTGGTTCAGTGACTTCGGGTGGCTTCGGTCCGAGCCTTGATGCCCCCATTGCAATGGGCTATCTGCCGGCCGCGCTCGCAGGGCCCGGAACAAGGGTCTTCGCCGAGGTGCGCGGCAAGCGTTTGCCTGTCGCCGTCACGACGCTACCATTCATTGTGCCGAAGTATAAACGCCACTAAACGCCCCTTCCTGGAGTAGGCATTGTTGAAATATACCGATGAGCACGAGTGGCTTAAGCTCGAAGGGGACATCGCGACGGTGGGGATCACCGAGCACGCGACGACGCTGCTCGGCGACATCGTTTTCGTCCAGCTGCCCGATGTTGGCGCCAAGCTCGCGAAAGGCGATGACGCGGCAGTCGTCGAATCCGTGAAGGCCGCCTCCGACGTCTTCGCGCCGGTCGCCGGCGAGGTGGTCGAGGTAAACCAAGCCATCGTCGAGAATCCCGCGGTCGTCAACGCGGACCCGCAAGGCGCAGGCTGGTTCTTTAGGCTAAGGCTCGAGGACATCAAGGAGATGGAGGGCCTCATGGACGAGGCTACCTACAAGAAGCTGATTGATTGAGCGGTGTATTGATGACCTCCTCTGACAGATACGAGCCCTACGACTTCGCCAACCGCCGTCATATCGGGCCATCGCCCGAGGAGATGGCGGAGATGCTGCGCACCGTGGGTGTGTCCAGCCTTGAAGAGCTGATCTCAGAGACGGTGCCAAAGTCAATCCGCCAGAAGACACCGCTCGATTTCGGCCGTCCGCTGTCCGAACGCGGCGTGCTCGATCGGATGCGGGCGATCGCCAACAAGAACCGCGTGCTGACGTCGCTCATCGGCCAGGGCTACCACGGCACGATCATGCCGCCCGCCATTCAACGCAACATCCTCGAGAATCCCGCTTGGTACACCGCCTACACGCCCTATCAAGCGGAGATCAGCCAGGGGCGTCTCGAGGCGCTTCTGAACTTCCAGACACTGGTCGCGGATCTGACGGCGCTCGATGTCGCCAACGCCTCGCTCCTGGACGAGGCAACCGCAGCGGCCGAGGCGATGGCGCTTGCGCACCGCGTCACGAAGTCAAAGGCCACTGCCTTCTTCGTGGACGAGGAGAGCTTGCCGCAAACGATAGCCGTGCTCAAGACGCGCGCGGAGCCGCTCGGCTGGCAGATCGTCATCGGCGATCCGTTCAAGGATTTGGACGCAGAGACGGTTTTCGGTGCACTTTTCCAGTACCCGGGCGTATGCGGCGCCTTCCACGACTTCTCCGAACTGGTCGCGAAGTTGCATGCCGCCAAGGCGCTCGCCGTGATTGCCGCCGACCCTCTAGCGCTCTCGCTCTTGAAGCCGCCGGGCGAAATGGGGGCGGATATCGCGGTCGGCTCCATGCAGCGGTTCGGAATGCCGATGGGCTACGGCGGACCGCACGCGGCCTATATCGCCGTGAAGGACGCATATCAGCGCGCTCTGCCCGGCCGTATCGTCGGAGTCTCGATCGATGCACGTGGAAACCGTGCCTACCGCCTCGCACTGCAGACGCGTGAGCAGCACATCAGGCGCGAAAGCGCGACATCCAACATTTGTACTGCGCAAGTACTGCCCGCAGTCATTGCCTCTATGTATGCGGTGTTCCACGGGCCAAAGGGATTGAAGGCCATCGCCGAGCGCGTGCACCGCAAGGCGGCACGTCTCGCTGACGGTTTGTCCTCATTCGGCTTCAAGATCAGCCCTGAGTCCTTCTTCGACACAATCACGGTGGAGGTCGGGCCCTATCAGGGACTGATCATGAAGAACGCCGTCGACAATGACATCAACCTGCGCAAGGTCGGGCGCGACCGGATCGGCATCACGGTCGATGAGCGGACGCGGCCCGCCACGCTTGAAGCCGTCTGGCGCGCGTTCGGCGGCTACGGCCTCGTCTACCGTGACGAAGATCCCGAATACCGTCTGCCCAAGCTGCTCATCCGCCAGTCGGCCTATTTGACTCACCCGGTCTTCCACATGAACCGGGCGGAGAGCGAGATGACGCGTTACATGCGCCGTCTCGCGGACCGCGATTTGGCGCTTGACCGCGCAATGATCCCGCTCGGCTCGTGCACGATGAAGCTCAACGCGACGGCCGAGATGCTGCCGATCACGTGGCCGGAGTTCGCCGAGATCCACCCGTTCGTCCCAGCCGATCAGGCGCTCGGCTACGCCGAGATGCTCAAGGACCTGTCGGAGAAGCTGTGCCGGATCACCGGCTACGACGCCATATCGATGCAGCCCAACTCCGGCGCGCAAGGGGAGTACGCGGGTCTCTTGGCGATCCGCGCCTACCACAAGAGCCGCGGGGAGGGGCATCGCAACGTCTGCCTCATCCCGGCCTCCGCACATGGCACCAATCCGGCGTCAGCGTCTATGTGCGGCATGAAGGTGGTCGTGGTCGCGACGGATGTGGAAGGCAACATCGACCTCGCCGATTTCCGCGCCAAGGCCGAGGCCAGCGCGAAGACACTCGCGGCGGCCATGATTACCTACCCGTCGACCCACGGCGTGTTCGAGGAGACCGTGCTCGATATCTGCCGGATCACCCATGCGAACGGCGGCCAGGTCTACCTCGACGGCGCCAACATGAATGCGCTGGTCGGGCTCGCACGTCCGGGTGATGTCGGCGCCGATGTGGGCCATCTGAACCTGCACAAGACCTTCTGCATCCCCCACGGCGGCGGCGGGCCCGGCATGGGCCCGATCGGCGTCAAGGCGCACCTCGTGCCCTTCCTTCCCGGCCATCCCGAGACGGGCGGTGGTGCGCTGACGGTATCGGCCGCACCCTACGGCTCGGCGTCGATCCTGCCGATCTCGTGGAGCTATTGTCTCATGATGGGCGGGGCAGGGCTCACCCAGGCGACGCGCGTCGCGATCCTCAGCGCCAATTACATCGCGAAGCGGCTCGCCGGCACCTACGACGTGCTCTACACAGGGAAGCACGGGCGCGTCGCGCACGAGTGCATCATCGATACGCGCCCGCTCAACGAGACCGCAGGAGTGACCGTCGACGACATTGCCAAGCGGCTCATCGATTGCGGCTTCCATCCCCCGACTATGAGCTGGCCGGTGCCCGGAACCCTGATGGTCGAGCCGACGGAGTCGGAGACTAAGGCGGAGCTCGACCGATTCTGCGACGCCATGCTCGCCATTCGCGAGGAGGCCCGCGCGATCGAGGATGGACGCGCTGATAAGACGAACAATACGCTGAAGAACGCTCCGCACACCGTCGAGGACCTCGTCGGCGAGTGGGACCGGCCCTATTCCCGCGAGGCCGCCTGCTTTCCGGCCGGCGCCTTCCGCGTCGACAAATACTGGCCGCCGGTCAACCGCGTCGACAACGTCTATGGCGACCGCAATCTCGTTTGTGTCTGCCCGCCGATGGAGACGTACGTGAAGGCCGCGGAATGAGCATGTTTGGACACGCGTGATTTCGGAACCGCTGTCGAACTCGGGAATGGCTTCGTCTGTCGCTTTATGCTCCTGATCGTATCGACCGGTCTACACCCGCTCATGCCGAGGAAGTGGCACTTCGGAAAGCTGCCAATGTTCAGCTGAGGCTAGTGGTCTGACTGATGCGCTTCTTGCTGCACGCTTCGAGACAATAGTTTGCGCCATGACGTCGATCTCATCGCCATCCGCCGATACACATGCCGGCCAGGACGTGACGTCGGCCTTCGCCCGAATCGCCGAGGACATCACGCGCGACGGCTTTGCGTTTCGCAGCGGCAAGGACATGCGCTCCATCATGCGGATGCGGGGGCTCGATGCGTGGCCCGCGTTCGCTTCCAGTTGGGACGATCTTGGACTGGACCTGTACATGGCGGATGGAGGCCGCTACCGCCGAAGGCGCTTCGCGGCATTCGCCGCCTCCAGCGGAGCCGTCACGCGCAAGCCCCATCAGCCTCACTATCAAAGCCGGGACCACAATCCTCTCAACGGCGGGATTGAGCGCTGGTTTACGCCAGTGTCGGACAGCGTATCCGCTAGTGAGTTCACGCGAGGCATTCTTGGAGTCTGCACGACGATCTTCGATGCGGCGTCGCCCGCCGAAGCAAACGGGGCGCCGTGGCATGCGGAGATGCATCAGTTCCGAATCGAAGCCGTCAGCGGCCAGTCGGGCCTGCCGACACCCGAAGGTGCCCACCGGGATGGCGTCGATTGGGTCTGCGTCCTGCTGGTGAATCGTTGCAATGTATCGAGCGGCGTCACTCAGATCTTCGATCCTGAGGGACGGTCGCTTGGCGAGTTTACGCTCACCGAGCCGCTCGACGCGGTCTTTCTCGATGATCGGCGCGTGCGTCACGCCGTTACGCCCATCGTTCCGTTGGATCCTGGCTTGAAAGCCTCACGCGACGTCCTGGTGCTCACCTTTCGGCGCGACGGGCCCGCGCCCCAACTGGCGCCTTAACGCCCTCGGGTTGGGGGAGGAGAGTTTTGCTCGGGCGCAAAGGCGGACGGAAGCTGGCAGCTCAAACTGTCGAGAGATCGGGGAGGGCCGCCGCTAACCGCGCGAAACATGGGGGCGTTCGGTACTGGAGGGGTGGGCATGGATGAGGTCGTCCTCGCGCGAGCTTTGCACGTGCTCGCCGTCGTCATCTGGATCGGCGGCGCGGCGATGGCGACGAGCGTTATCCTGCCGGCGATCCGGCGGGGTGATCTTGGCCACGATCGGCTCAAGGCATTTCACGCGATCGAGCGCCGTTTTATTTGGCAGGCTCGCACCGCGGTGATCATCGTCGGCATCACCGGCTTCTACATGGTTGCGCGACTCGATCTTTGGGGACGTTTTTCCTCGGCTACGTTCTGGTGGATGCACGCCATGGTCGGCGTGTGGCTCCTGTTCATGTTCGTGCTGTTCGTCGCCGAGCCGCTCATCTTGCGCCGCCACTTCCACGGATGGGCCACGGCCCGGCCGAAATTGACCTTTGCCTGGCTGCAAGGAGCGCATTGGCTCCTGGTTGGGCTCAGCCTGATCACGATCTTGGGGGCGGTCGCGGGGAGTCACGGATGGTCGCTATTCTGATGTGCGGAAGCCCGGCAGCACTCAGGACACATTTCCTGGCGAGACCGAACCGGCGCGCGCCATGAGAAGCGAGGCAAGAGTGGAGCGAGCAGCTGCCACGCCCGTCTTCCTGAGCCAGGGCTTCCGGCCGTTTTTCCTTGCGGCCGGTATGGGCAGCGGCCGCGCTCACGCTATGGATCGCCATCTTCGTTGCGGGCGGCGCCTTGCCGAGCCGGTTCAATTCATGCTGTTAGGCATCGCCGCCGGTGACCGAGCATCTTGCCGATGACGACGAGGCTCTGACCGCGCGATGCAAGCACGCTGGCAAATGCGCCGTTGACGAAGGGGCCGCTAGGGTCAGTAGCTGACGTCACAACGACCCATCGAGTGGGTCCGCTTTGTGCCACAAGCGGACATTCGCACTGCACCAGTCACGGTGCGGCGTGCTCTGTCGAGCTCACGCGGGTGAGGCTCCGGCCAAAGGAGACGAGTTCGGGCGAGTTGTCGGTCCGCGCTGGTCTGTGCAAGACTATTGCGGCCCGGGCTGCAAGTTATGAATTGGCCTGCCGTCCACCGCGATGGCTTCCACATCCTGGAGTTTCTTGATGTCCTCCTCGGTAAGCGTCGGCCGGTCCACCTTGAGCGTCAGCTTGTTGAGCTGGGCGGTCAGCGCGAACGGCGGCTGGTAGTCGGCGTCGTTCACGCCGGTCAACGTGTCAGAACCGATGTCGAAGCTCTCGTCCCACTGCAGGATCATGGGCAGCGTGTGCGGCATTTCCTTGGTGGCCACGACTTCGCCGTCCACCTTGAGCGTGCCGGTGCCGGATCGGCCGAGACCGCTCATGTTGTTATACGCAAGCGTTCCGACGCCGAGGCCGTCGTATTTGAAGTCGAATTCGACGGTGTGCCTGCCGGGCGTGAGCGCATCCGGGCCTTCCCACTTGATGCGATTCAGGTCGATCAGGTTCCAGAGGAACACCGGCTTGCCCTTGAGCAGATAGAAGCCGTAGCCGGCGAAGCGTCCGCCTGAGGTGAGGATCATGCCCTCCGCACCGCCGTTGGGCACATCAATGTCCGCGGTGATGGTGTAGGAGCTGTTGAGGATGGAAGGCGAGTCGCCCTGCGGCAGACCGACCATCGGGTGGGTGTAGGTGAACTCCGTTCGACCGGCGGTGATGTTCGGGCGTGGTGCCACTATGCGAGCTGCCACCGAGGCATCCAGCGGGAAGACCTGATACTTCTTCGCCTCCGCGATGAACAGCTCCTTCATCTGCTCCACCTTGTCAGGATTCTGGGCGGCGATGTTCTTGGACTGGCTGAAGTCCGTATTCAGGTCGTAGAGCTCGAGCACCTGGTTGTTGAGGGGGTCGGGATTGGCGGCACCGAAGGCCTCCCACGGCGCGCGGTTCACCTTGGTGCTGAGCAGCCAGCCTTCGTTGTACAGCGCCCACTGGCCCATCATCTCGAAATACTGGGTCTTGTGCCGCGAGGCCGCTTTGGCGTTTTCCTTGTCGAACGTGTAGGCGAAACTCGTGCCCTCGATCGGCGCCTGCTTGATGCCGTCAACCGTTTCGGGCGCGGGAATGCCGGTCACTTCTAGAATGGTGGGTACCACGTCGATGACGTGCATGAACTGATCGCGCAGGCCGCCCTTGTCCTTGATGCGCGCCGGCCACGAGATCGCCATGTTCTGCCCGATGCCGCCGAGTTTCGAGGCGTTCTGCTTGAACCAGGTGAAGGGCGTATCGAAAGCCCAGGACCAGCCTGCCGACATGTGGTTGTAGGTCTGCTCGGTGCCCCAGACGTCATACCACTTCATCTGCTCCGCTACCGGCATCATGTTGACGCCGTTGAAGAACGCAACCTCATTGGGCGTGCCGAGAGGACCGCCCTCGGCGCTAGTACCGTTGTCGCCGTTGATGTAGATGACGAGCGTGTTGTCGAGCTTGCCCATGTCCTCGATGGCCTGGATGACGCGGCCGATCTCGTGGTCGTTGTAGGCGGCGTAGGCGGCAAAGATCTCCACCTGTTTGATAAAAAGCTTCTTATCCTCTGGTGTCAGATCATCCCAGTTTTTGATGACATCCGTGGGCCAAGGCTCAAGCTGGGTATCCTGCGGGATCACACCGAGCTTCTTCTGGTTCTCGAAAATCTGCTCGCGAAGCTTGTTCCAGCCTTCGTCGAAGAGATGCATTTTGCTGATCTTCTCCACCCATTCCTTGGTCGGGTGATGTGGCGCGTGCGTGGCACCAGGCGCGTACATCACGAAAAAAGGCTTGTCGGGTATCGTCTGGTTGAGGCGATTCAGGTAATCAATCGCGTCATCGGCCATTCCGGTAATCAGGTTCCAACCCGGCTTACCCTCGAAGGGATAGATCTGGGTGGTGTTGCGGAACAGGTTCGGTTGCCACTGGTTCGCATCGCCACCCACGAACCCGTAGAAATACTCGAAGCCCATGCCGGTCGGCCATTGGTCGAATGGCCCGGCTTGGCTGGCGGCAAACGCTGGGGTGTTGTGATCCTTGCCGAACCAGGAGGTGGCGTAACCGTTATCGAGCAGAATCCGCCCGATGGTGGCCTTGTCCTCGGCGATGATGCTGTTATAGCCGGGGAAACCCGTGGACTGCTCGGAGATCACGCCGAAACCGGCCGAGTGATGGTTCCGCCCGGTGATGAGCGCGGCCCGCGTCGGCGAGCACAGCGCGGTGGAGTGAATGTTGTTGTAGCGCAGACCGTTATTCGCGATGCGATCCATCGTGGGCGTCGGGATGACGCCGCCGAAGGTGCTCGGCACGCCAAACCCGGCGTCATCCGTGATGATGAGCAGCACGTTGGGCGCCTCCTTCGGCGGCACGATGCGCGGCGCCCACCACGGTTTCGATTTGAGGGCATCATTGTTGATCACGCCGCCGAATTTCGGCTCGGGCGCCGGCAACTGTTTGCCGTCGATCGTGGTCGTCGAATCCGGCGCCCCAGGCGTGCCGGTGATCTCTTGAGCGTGAGCGGTTGTCGTGGCAACCAAGATCGCCATTGTACCAACTAGCGCGGTACCAACTAGCGCGTCCAACATGGCCTGACGATCGCGTTTCACGGGTATGAATTTGCTCATGAGCCTTGTCCTTCAGCCCTGTGTTCCCAACTCATCGAAAGCCAAAAATCCCTAACTGTGATTTGTGGCTGCTTTGACGCGGGAATGTGGCATCCACCAGCCATGCTCGAGAGCGTTCCCGAATAGCCCGGAGACGTCCGATCTGATGTCCGCTCTGGGATCAGTTGCTGACATAAGCAGCGACCATCGCGAAGGTCTGCTTTGTGCCATAAGCGGACGCCGTTTATTCGCTCCGAGCACCGGCGGTGCGTCAGTCTTGCGGCTTTATTCCTCAGCGTCGAGATCCCAATGCACCGCGGCAGTTGAACGAAAGCGACGCCGCATTGGCCTCAAGGCAACCGATGACGCGCCCGCCCCCAAAAGGCACGCCGGGGCAATAGGCACGAATATCATCGCCACAGGCAGTCTGCAGTAGGCGCAGCGAGACCACCGGCCCCGCAGGTGGCACCCCCAGGTTGGTGAAGTGAGGCGGACCAGCTGGAGTTATTGCAACGCTGTTCGAGGACGCAGTAGGTGGGACCGTCTGCGTCGCGGAGGATGTTGAGGGAGCAACAGTCGGTCCTGCAGCGGAGCGTCGAGATCCCAATGCACCTGCGCAGTTGAACGAAAGCGACGCCGCATTGGCCTCAAGGCAACCGATGACGCGCCCGCCCCCAAAGGGCACGCCGGGGCAATAGGCACGAATATCATCGCCACAGGCAGTCCGCAGCAGGCGCAGCGAGACCACCGGCCCCGAAGGTGGCGCCCCCAAATTGGTGAAGTGAGGTGGACCAGCTGGAGTTATTGCAACGCTGTTCGAGGACGCAGTAGGTGGGACCGTCTGCGTCGCGGAGGATGTTGAGGGAGCAACAGTCGGTCCTGCAGCGGTCCCCGTAACAGTTGTCGCCTCGGCGGGTGTAGACGGTTCAACAGGCGTCTTGGGTGTCGCCGTGATTGATTTTGCCGGCGTGGAAGTGCCACCGCCGACCGCATTCACGGCCTGCTGACACTGTGGCGAAAGGCCTGC
>JBGQMX010000117.1:0-10722 GCA_041500805.1 Methyloceanibacter sp. | reverse complement strand
TGTCCTACGAGACGGTCCGCCGCTGGGCTTTGAAGTTCGGCGGGATCATTGCGCGCAAGCTGAGACGAGGACGGCCTCGGCCGGACGGGCGGTGGCATCTCGACGAAGTGTTCGTCTCCATCAAGGGCAGACAGTTGTACGTCTGGCGTGCCGTGGACAGCGAAGGCGAGGTCCTGGACATCCTCGTTCAACCACGGCGAGACCGCAAGGCGGCGCTCAAGCTGATGCGAAAACTCCTGAAGAAGCAGGGCGTCACGCCAGCCACCATCGTGACCGACAAGCTCGGATCCTACAGCTCTGCGCTGCGCGAACTTGGTGTTGCGCGGCGGCACGACACAGGTCGCTGGAAGAATAACCGGGCAGAGAATTCCCATCAGCCATTGCGACAACGCGAACGACGAATGAAGCGCTTCAAGTCACCCGGATCGGCACAGCGCTTTCTCTCAATCCATGCCGCCGTCTACAATGTGTTCAACATCCAACGCCATCTGACCTCCCGCCGAACCCTGCGCGTGTTTCGCGATCAGGCTATGCTGACATGGCGCCAAGCAACAGTCGCAGCGTGAACCGTTGCGGCCATGGTCATTTGGCCTGCAAATTTCCGATTAACGTGACAGTGCCGTCGCCCATCTCTATTGTTTTGCACGTCTCGTTGCCCCGAAAACAGATTGGCGGTGGTTGGCCTCGATCAAAGCTCGCCTTGCTGCGCGTGCGAAACCCGAGGATAGATTCGATCGACTGGTTCCTGGTTGGCACACGCTCGATCTCGGGATGGAGATGATGGACGAGGCGGCCGGGTTGCCGCTTTCACCAAAGCAGCGTGATTTGCACTATCGTAATGGGCTGCTTATTGCCCTCATCAGTGTTTGGCTGATCCGGCGCCGCAGCATCGCTGCGCTCACCACTAGCCGACATCTGGAGTTCGACGACGCAGGCGTGAACATTTTACTCTTTCCAGAGGACACCAAGGCCAAGCGTGCCGAGAGTTTCCGGGTTCCCGAGGAGCTCCTCCCCTACCTGCTTGGCTACCTTAAGGAAATCCGCCCTCGCCTTCTCGGTCGCCGGCAGCATGACGGGCTTTGGGCATCCTGCAAGGGCTGCCCCCTTACCGGCTGCGGCATCTACGACATTGTCCGCACCCACATCAGGGCCAAGTTCGGCAAGGCCATGGGTCTGCACAACTTCCGTCGCGCAGCCGCCACCTTCATTGCAACCGATGCGCCCGAATTGATTGGCATTACGCCTGGCGTACTCCAGCACGCTTCGGACGGAGTAGCTGAACGCCACTACAACCTCGCCCGATCCGTCGAAGCAAGCCGCCGCTTCGCGGCGCATCTCGCAAAAACCAGAGCCAGGCTGCGTCCAGCCCAAGCCAGAACGGAGACCTAGTTATGCGCGCTGTGATCTACGCCCGCTACAGCACTGACCTGCAAAGTGCCGCCAGTATCGATGACCAGGTTCGCCTTTGCCGCGAGCGCGTCGAGAGAGATGGCCATGAGCTGGTGCGAGTCTACAGCGACCGCGCTATCTCAGGCGCCTCCTTGTTACGGCCAGGAATGCAGTCACTCATGCAGGATGCAGGCCGGAGAGAATTTGATGCCGTTTATGCGGAAGCTCTCGATCGTATCAGCCGCGACCAGGAGGATGCTGCGGGCTTCTTCAAGAGAATGCGCTTCGCCGCTGTGACGACCGTGACGCTGGCCGAAGGCGAAATCAGCGAGCTTCACGTCGGCCTGAAAGGCACGATGAACGCTCTGTTCCTCAAGGATCTCGCCCAGAAGACTCGCCGCGGCCTCCAAGGCCGCGTTCTCCAGGGCCTATCCGGCGGAGGCATTTGCTATGGATACGACCTTGTCCCCGGAGAGACCGGCGCTCGCCGCATAAACGAAGTAGAAGCTGAAGTCATACGCACGATCTTCCGCGACTACGCGGCCGGACTTAGCCCTCGTGCGATCGCACGCAGACTGAACGAGAAGGCGATCCCAGGTCCTTCTGGCCGACCCTGGCGTGACACTGCAATCCGTGGGCACTTTACGCGCGGTACAGGCATTCTCAACAACGAGCTTTATATCGGGCGCCTCGTGTGGAATCGACTCACTTATCTGAAGGACCCCGCAAGCGGGCGGCGTCGATCCCGCCCGAATCCTCAGGACCGATGGCTCATTCAACAGGTACCGGCGCTCCGCATCGTCGAGGAGTCCTTGTGGGAGGCGGTTAAGACGCGGCAAGGAGCCATCCGGGAGAGTGATCGAGTGGCCAATGCGCGTGCCACACGCTTTTGGGAGAAGCGCCGTTCCCGCCACCTGCTCAGCGGTCGCGTCTATTGCCAAGAGTGCGGCAGTCCCTACGCCTCGATCGGGCGCGATTACCTCGCCTGCTCCGCTGCTCGCGGCAGCGGCAACTGTTCCAACCGTCAAAGCATCCGTCGGAGCGCGCTGGAGGGATTGATCATCAATGGTCTGCGCCAACGCTTGATGGCGCCAAAACTCGTTGAGGAGTTTGTGCGGGCCTTCCACAAGGAGATCAACCTCCAACGTCGCGGCGACGACGCTCTTCATCAGGTCAAAAAGAGCGAGCTCTCGGGGGTGGCACGAAAACTCAATGGGCTGATCGACGCTATTGCGGATGGACTACGTGCCCCAGGCCTGCAGCAACGGCTGGACGACCTTGAGGCGCGGCGAAAGCAGCTTGAACAAGACCTCGCAGCCGCTCCACCAACGCCTGTGCGTCTTCACCCGAACTTGGCCATGGTCTATCGACAGCAGGTTGAGCGACTCCAAAATGCTCTCAACGAGCCAGACATTCGGGATGAGGCCATTCAAATCCTCCGCTCCTTAGTCGAGCGTGTTTCCGTTGGCCCGTCCGAGAACGGAATGGAGATTGAAATCGTCGGCGAGATCGCGAAAATGGTAGAGCTCGGCATTGGAAATCAAGCAAAACGGGCCACCCTGAATGAGGAGGCGGCCCGTTCGGTAAAAGTGGTTGCGGGGATAGGATTTGAACCTATGACCTTCAGGTTATGAGCCTGACGAGCTACCGGGCTGCTCCACCCCGCGTCAATTCAACTGCCACCCCACCGCGGATGGGGGCGGGAACCTATAGCAGGTTCGAGGAAGATGTGAAGGGCGCTTGCCACGGCCGACCATCAGCCGCGTGCGCCACCCTTATATGGGGCTTCGCGGCGCTTTTGTGAACTCTTTCCGAAATGCGTGTCCCGAAAGGATGATCCTGAGGGCTGCGGCCAGCCCAACCAGCGCTGGGTGCGCGACCCGCGGATCCGGTAGCCGCCGTCAGGGGTGCGCTCAAATAGCCAGCGGCGGGCGGCGAACCGGTCCCGGACGAAATAGGGAACAACCGTCCCGAGGATCGCGCCGAGCACGGCGTCGGTGAAGTAATGCTCGCCGATCAGCACCCGGCTTGCGGCAATCCAGGCCGCCACGGTGTAGAGCAGCACCCTCCCGCGCGGCCACAGCATGCCGATCACCGTGGCGAAAGCGAAGATGTTGGTGGCGTGGCCGGAGGACAAGGAGGCATAGTCCGGCGAGAATGCGAACAGCTTGAACTCGAACGGGCCCAGAGTGTCGAACAGCTTCGGCCGCGCTCTGCCCAGGATGTTCTTGGTAAGGGTAGCGATAAGCCCCGCCCCGCCCACGCTCACGAAGACGAAGCCGATCGTGCTTGCGATCAGACCATAGGCGGCGGCGTTCCTGAAGCCGACATGGCGCTGGCGGAGCACGAGGGCAAGCGCGATGGCCGCCCCGGTGGGAATGAGCATCCAGTTCGATCTGCCGATATCGGTGACCGCCTTGAGGACCTTCCGCACCTCTGGCGCAAGCACCCTCGACCGCTCGAGCATGAACGGATCGAACAGCAGAAAGCCCAAGAGGATGAGGGAAAGCGCGAGAACCACCTGCTCGAGCATGGAGAGGTCCTTCAGGCGCAAAATCATGCTTGCTCGCTTAGCCAAGGTCTGAACGGGCCGGCCGGTCAGGCGGCCTTGGCCGGACTTGGCGCGCGCTTGCCGAGCCAGATGAAATAGATGTTGCGCAAGTAGATCACGAGCCCCAGCGCTTGGCCGAGAATAAACACCGGGTCGGCCCGATAGATGGCATAGGCGAGCAGCAGCACGCCGCCGAAGAAGCTGAAATACCAGAACGTCTCGGGGATGATGCTCGCCCGCGCCTTCTCCGTTGCGATCCATTGCACGAGGAAGCGCATCGAGAACAGGAGCTGAGCCGTCAGGCCGATAAGGATCCAGATCAACTCGGTCGTCGGTGTATCCTGCCACCAGCGGACAAGGCTTGCCGCGTGCATCTCGGTTCACCCCCCTTGATTGACTGAACGCTTATGGGCGCGGAGCACGCGTCCCGCCTCGGCGTTCTCGTCGTCTAGCAAAACTGTGGCACTCGCGCCCGATACATCTTCTGCGATCGGCGGGATGAGGGTCCGCTTGCGCAGCCAGCTCACGCCGACCAGGTCGTAGAGCCCAATCAAGGCGCGGCCGAGATTGGTGTATTTTGACGCGCCCCTGAGCCTTGGCCGATCGTTCACCGCTTCATAGGCGATTTCATGGCCATAAGTGAGGAACAGCGCCGGGAGATAGCGGTGCATGCTCGTGAAGTAGGGGAGCTCGAGATAGGCTTCCCGCCGATAGAGCTTGATCCCGCAGCCAGTGTCGGGGCATCCGTCGGCGAGCACTTTGTCGCGGATCCAATTGGCGAAGCGCGATGCGGCCTTGCGCGACCCGGGTCCTTTGCGACCTGCCCTGATCCCGGCGGTCATGGCCGGCTCACGCCCGGAAGTCCCGAGCCGCCCGGCCAGCCGCATGATGTCGGCCGGATCGTTTTGGCCGTCTCCATCCATGGTGGCGATGACGGGAAAGCGGGCGGCGATCACCCCCGTCCTGAGCGCGGCGCTTTGTCCCGCGCGACGTCCGTGCCGTAAATAGCGGAGCGAGGGATATTTGGTGAGAAGCGTCTTGATCTCGGTCCCCGTCCCGTCGTCGCTCCCGTCGTCGATCGCCAGCACCTCCCCGAGCGCCGCTTCCGGCACTTGGGCGAAGGTTTCCTCGATCAGGCGGCCGATATTGCCTTCCTCGTTAAACGCTGGAATGACAACGGAAATACGCATGGACGCAACTCTGGCTGGCGCCGCGGCAAATGGGCGCTGAAGGGGCACCAGTAACCAGCTTTCGCCGCGGCGCACAACATTGTAAACCGGTTCCTCTCCCCTCCACCAACGCGTGTCATGCTGCGTCAAATCTCGCGCTTGTCCCCCTCAGAGACCCGCTATCTCCTCAGCCTCCTCGTCTGTCTCGGAGCGCTTCTCGCTCTGAGGCTTGCGGCGGTGTACGCCGCACGCATCGATCTCGTGCTCGACGAGGCGCAGTATTGGACCTGGTCGCGCGATCTCGCCTTCGGCTATTTCTCCAAGCCGCCGATGATCGCCTGGGTGATCCGCGGCGCAAGCGATGTCTGCGGCCAGTCCGAGGCTTGCATCCGGGCGGCCTCACCAGTGCTCTACACGCTTGCCTCCTTCATGCTCTATCTGACCGGGCGCGCGCTCTATGGTCCCGCCGTCGGCTTCTGGTCCGCCATCGTCTTCGACACTTTGCCCGGGGTCTCTTACTCATCGCTTCTGATCACCACCGACGTCCCCCTGATCCTGTTTTGGACCATCGCGCTCTACGCCTGGGTGATGCTGGTGAAGCGGCAAAGCATGGGCTTTGCCGTCCTGCTCGGAGTGGCGATCGGCCTCGGCCTCCTCACCAAGCAGGCGATGATCTACGCTCTCCTCTGCATGGCCTGCCATGCCGCCGTGTCGCGCGAGGCGCGCCAGGCGCTGAAAGGCGGCCGCGGGGTGGTGGTCGCGCTGCTTGCCCTGGCCCTGTTCACGCCGAACCTCATCTGGAACGCCGAGCACGGCTTTCCCACCGTCAGGCACACCGCCGCCAATATCGGTTGGCAGCACCCTTACATTCATCCGATGCAGGTGCTCGAATATTTCGGCGTGCAGTTCGGCGTCTTCGGTCCCATCCTGATGGTCGTGCTGCTGCGCACGGCGTGGCGCGAGATCCGTCACGCGTCAGACCCCGGCAAGGTCCTGCTGCTCTCCTTCTCGCTGCCGGTGCTCGCGCTCCTGACCGTTCAGGCGATCATCTCCCGCGCCCACGGCAATTGGTCCGCGACCGCCTATCCCGCGGCAACGGTCCTCGTCACGGCGGTCATGCTCGAGCTGAACCGGCGCATCCTGTTCGGGGTCTCCCTCGGCTTGCATCTCGCGATCGCGGTATTGCTCGCCGCGGCGCCGGCTTTCGCGCTGCAATTGCCGATGTTCGAGCGGATCGAGTTCCTGTCCCGCGTCATAGGCTGGCGCGGCGTAGTCGACGCGGTGCGCGGAAAATTGGCGGAAGAGCATTATGGCGCGCTCCTCGTCGATACGCGAGAGCTGGCCGCTGAGCTGCTCTACTACCTGCGCGATGAGCCCATACCGCTTTATGTGTGGCCGTCCGGCGCCTCGCCGAGCGATCAGTACGAAATGACCCGGCCGTTCATCGCCGGGGCTCCCGAGCCCGTCCTGTTCGTCTCGCTGAAGCGCTGCCCGTCGATATTCGAGAAGTCATTCGGCACGTTCATCCCTCTCGGGAGGCAGGGCGTAACTCTCGTGAAGGCGGAGACGCGCATGCTCCACTTTTGCCGCCTTGCCGATTACAAGGGCGCGGCCCCGCCGGCGCCGGAAACTCCACCTCCTTGAGCTTCAAGAGCTTCAGGGCTCATTCGAGCTCGTCGTCGCAGGCCGGCTTCCGCCGACCGGGACGCGGACGTCCACGACGCCGGCATGGGCGAATTCGAGCGTGAGCATCAGCTCTTCGCCGGCTTCGAGCGCATCCTCAAGTCCGACCAGCATCAGATGCGTCCCGCCCGGTTCGAACACGAGCGACGCGCCCGCCTCGATGGGCAGCCCGCCCTCGACCTTGCGCATTTGCATGATGCCGTCGGCCGTCATCGTGGTCTGGTGCATCTCGACGGCCTTGGCCTTCGGCGTGCGCGCCGATTTGAGCACGTCGTCGGTATCGCCTTTGTTGGCGATGGTCATGTAGGCGGCGGTCGTCCGGCCTGGCCCGATTGTGGGTCTGGCCCAGGCATCGGCCACGTCGATGCTGGCGATCTCTGCCGCCCACACCGTCAGGCCGACGAATAACAGCGCTGCAAGGGTGAGCAGGAGGGCGACGCCGATCTCAAACAGGCGGAGCTTGTTTAGCCCAAACATTGCTTTCTCCGGTCAAGGCGCCGGCGTTTCGGCGGCCGCACCAAGTCGTTCCAGGCGATTGCTTTGTCTCATATTTATGCTGCGAAGCTGCCGGTGTCTTGCGCCCTGGTGTCGCGTGCGGCGCTCCGTCGCCTTGGCCCGGCCCGCAAACGCAAAAAAGCCCGCGGGGCTCTCGCCGGACGGGCTTCCATCTCGCGCTCGTCAGCGGCCTTGACGTGCGGTCGCCGGAGCGCTTCCGAGGCACCAGGACCGCGTCACCCCGGGCGGAACCGGGCTTCGGCCCGCACCTCGTCGGAGAGCTTCAGCGTGGCTTCGATCTTGGCCAGCAGCGAGCGCAGCCGCGAGAGCGGATGGTCCGGAAACTCGGCATCATAGGCCTCGGCTTCGGACTGGTTCCATGCCACAGGCGTCTCGAGCGAGGGATCGTATGGATCATGCATCCAACCCTTGGGCTTGCCGGTCGCTTCATCCCACGCGACCTCGCGCTCCCGCATCCAGCTCGCGAACACCGCCGTGTCCCGCAAACCTGTCACGCCCTGCTCTCGCGCCGCGACGTTGACCTGATAGCTGAAGTCGCGAAACGGCACGATGATCGAGCCCAGATATGCCATCCCGGTCGGCTGTTGTGGCATTTTGAGAATCGCATGCACGGCCTCGCAGCCGTCGATGGTGCGGGTCTCTACCTCGACGATGGCGCCGCCCGACCTCACGGCGAGGTCCCTCCACTCTTGGCGCAGAGCATCAAGCGCCTGCAAGCTTGATTTGATGTCCGGCGGCTTGCCGCAATATTGCAGGAAGACGATCTCGCCCGCCGGCGTTTGCCAAATGCGGGCGCCGCCCTGATCTTCCGCCAGCTGGAAATCGTGAACGTCAAAGCTGATGGAGTCTATGGAGCGCAAAGGCGGGATCACCTCACGGCGTGACGGCCGCGCGCTGTTGGGTGATCACGGCGCTTTGGTCGTCGGACTGGTCAGCCTCGGGTGCGTCGCGGCCGTAGATGTCCGGCCTGAACTCGACCATGCCGTTCGGCGTGGCAAAGGCCGTGAGATAGACGAAATGCACGGGCACCGGCCGGCTCAGCTTCACGTCGAGCCGCTCGCCGCGCTCGACCTGCGCCTCGACCCTGGCCGAGTCCCAGCCCTTCTGGTCGCTGAGCAGCCAGGCGACGAGATCGAGCACCTTCTCGACGCGCACGCAGCCCGATGAGAACGCCCGCACCGACTGGCTGAACAGCTGCTTGAGCGGGGTATCGTGCATGTAGACGCTGTATTTGTTCGGCATGTTGATGCGCACGACGCCGAGCGCGTTGAAGGGCCCCGGCTCCTGGCGGAACTTGTAGGTTGCGACCTGGGGCGAGTTCCAATCGACCGTCTCAGGATTGAGCGGCTCGGCCTTCCAGTCCGCCATCACGGCGAAATGCTCTTCGGCAAAGTAGCTTGGGTCCTTGCGGATCTTCGGAATGAGGTCCTGCTGGGCGATGGTCTCTGGCACGCTCCAGGTCGGATAGAAATTGATCTCGACGATGTTGGCAGACACGGCCGGCGTTGCCCGCGCCGGTTTGCCCGTGATGACGTTGCTGGCAAACGTCAAGTTCCCCTTCTGAACGCCCTGCGCCATGAAGGCCGGCACATTGACCAGCACGTAACGCGGCGCCTGGTTGATCTTCATCAGGCCCTGGACGCGCGTGAGATTGGTCCCGAGCTGCTGCAGCCGCTCCGATGCCGATACGTTGAGGGCGGCCAGCGTGCGCGAGTCGACGAAGCCGCTGACGTGCAAGCCGTTGCGAATCTGGAAGCGCGCGAGACCCTCGAGAAACTCGTTGTCGAATGTGGGGTTGCCCGCCGAGCCCTGCGGAAGATCGCCCTCGATCATCAGATGCTGCCGGATCGCGGCGATCTCCGCCGCAGTGTCGCCCTGCCGGAGCGTGACTTTCCCGCCGATCGCGGGCCAGCCGCCAGCTTGGACAATGCCCTGGTATTTCTCGATCGCCTGTTGCAGGGCAGAGATGCTCGCCGCGCCCACGAACGGCACCGACATTTGATAGTCGGCGCTATAGCGCTCGTAGAGCTCGGTGCGGATCTGGTCGCGGCGGGCTTTATCCTGGGGACTGACCGGACCGCTGTCGGTGAAGCTGTTGTAAGGGTTGAGGGGATCGGCGCGGGTCCGTTCCCATGGCGCCAAGATCGTGAAGGCAGCGACGAGAACGAAAACCGTCAGGGCCTGCGCCGGCAACGGCCCCCGTCTGCTTTTGACCCCGTAAAGCTTCATGCAGCAGCCGGCTTTCCTTGGTCCCTTCGCTCGGTCATTACGTCGCCGCAGCCGGCCAACAGGCCATGCGTTGATGTCACAAAGATGGACGCCGGCCCTACGCTTGGACGCTTGTCCCCAGCATGTATTTGCGCAGCATGGTAACGCGGGGCGACGGCAAATGGGAAGGGTAGGGTGGCAATCCTACGGGCAATTGCGAGGCCTGCTGCGGCGGTCTCTACCGCTGCTTGTGGCTGAGTGTCGCAAGCAAGCGGTCGATGAAGGGAACTTGACCCGGCTGGATTTTCTCGCGCGCTTCGGCGGGCATGAACCACTGGACCTGGTCGACCTCGGCGAAGGATTGCTTCCGCCCGCTCTTTGGCGGCCATTCCATCTCGAAATGATTTGACGTGAGGGTTGCCGGATCGAAATCGCCTTCCACCGCGAAAGCCGTGATCACCTTCCGGCTCGGCTGCACGATCTCGCCAAGATCGAGAAAGGCGCTTGCGCCCGCTTCTTGCGGTGAGCTTCCGAGCTCCTCTTCGAACTCTCGGATCGCACAGGCGAGCGGCTCCTCGTCTAGCGCATATTCACCCTTGGGGATCGACCACACAGCTTGATCCTTCTTCGCCCAGAACGGACCGCCCGGATGCACGAGCAGAAGCTCGATGCCGGCGGCCGAACGCCGATACATGAGGATGCCTGCGCTGCGCTTGGTCATGGCGGCACGCTAGACGCAAAAAAGCCGCCGCGGAATGAACCGGCGGCGGCTTTGGCGCTCAAGTAGCGCGAACCCACTCATGGGGAAGCGCGGTAGCGCATAAGAGTTGGCAAAACCAACTCGTGATAGAGGGGATAAATCTCGATGAGGGCTTGGTCGGCCCTTGTTTCTCGCAACCGCCCTTGGCAAGCCTGGCGATGACCTACTCTCCCGCGTCTTAAGACGCAGTACCATCGGCGCTGGAGCCTTTCACGGCCGAGTTCGGGATGGGATCGGGTGTGGGCGCTCCGCCAATATCACCAGGCCAGCGAAGGGCGGTGCGAAATCTGGTCTTTAATGCCCATGATGGGCACTGACAATGAAAGCAATCAAGCCAATCGAGCGATTAGTACTGGTTAGCTTCACGCATTGCTGCGCTTCCACACCCAGCCTATCAACGTGGTGGTCTTCCACGGCTCTCAAGGGAGAACTAGTTTCGAGGTGGG
>JBGQMX010000116.1:0-10744 GCA_041500805.1 Methyloceanibacter sp. | reverse complement strand
TCGGTCGCCTCATTGATCTCTTCGAGCCCGAGGAATGCGCCAACTACTTCGCCGCCGCTGGATACAATCCGGATTAAGGCGAATCCGCTCTAGTGGGCATGACTTGACCGTCATTCGCGGGCTCGGGCGACACCCTGGGAACCGGAAAGACCGCCTGTCGATTTGTTTTCGGGGATCAACATCCGTCCGAGATCGGCAGTTCATGTCCTTGCCTGACTTATCGCGCCTCCGCGCTCGCGCTCAATGACGCTCGATCAAGCTCTCGCCTTCGCCATCGTCATCGGCATGATGGCGCTGTTTGCCTGGGGACGCTTCCGCTACGATCTCGTCGCGGTGCTCGCGCTCCTTGTCGCGGTCGCCGTCGGCGTCGTGCCGCCTGAACAGGCCTTCAAAGGCTTCGGTGACGACATCGTCATCATCGTGGGAAGCGCTCTTGTGGTCAGCGCCGCGGTCGCGCGATCCGGCGTGATCGAACGGATCGTACGCAAGCTTGGACCCTACCTCACCACCGTCAACCGGCAGGTGGTTGCCCTTGTCGGCTCGGTGACACTACTCTCGGGCTTCGTCAAGAATATCGGCGCGCTGGCCATGTTGATGCCTATCGCCTTCCAGCTAGCGCGGCGAACCGGCACCTCGCCCTCGTCGCTTCTGATGCCGATGTCGTTCGGCGCGTTGCTCGGGGGCATCGTGACCCTTGTCGGGACGTCGCCCAACATCATCGTATCGAGGGTACGCGAACAGATCCTGGGCGCCCCTTACGGCATGTTCGACTTCGCTCCCGTAGGCGCCGGCATCGCTGTGGCGGGCTTCGTCTTCCTCGTCTTTGGCTGGCGCCTCCTGCCTCAAGGCCGCAAGGGCGCCGCGTCGATGGACGCCGCCTTCAATCTTGAAGGCTACACCACGGAAGCGAGTGTGCCGGTGGATTCGCCGGCGGTGGACCTGACGGTGAAGGCGCTCGAGGAATTGAGCGAGGACGAGATCGAGGTGATCGCGCTGCTCAGAGGCAGCACGCGGCGCTTCGAGCCTGCTGGCAACATGGTGATCAAGGCCGGCGACATTCTCATCTTGCGCGGCGAGCCATCGGCGCTCGAGCGCGTCGTCGCGCTGGAGAAGCTGAAGCTCACTCGCGACCACAAGACCAAGGAGGGCGACACCCCGGCGGACGAGAGGGGCGTCATGGAGGCCGTGATCACCCCCGACTCCGAGCTTGTCGGCAGCTCCGTTGGTCAGCTCAAGCTGTTCGATCGCCATGGCGTCAATCTGCTCGCGGTGAGCCGCAAAGGGCGCCGCATCGCCCATCGCTTGCGCGCCGTGAAGCTCAAGGCCGGCGACGTGATCGTGCTGCAAGGCAATCTGACCACTATGCCCGAGACCCTTGGCGAGCTGCATTGTCTGCCACTCGCAGAGCGCGATCTCCGCATGGGCAGGAAAGGCAGCCTGCTCCCCGTTGGCGTGCTCGTCGCGGCCATGGCGCTCGTCGCCTTCAATCTGGCACCCGTCACGATTGCCTTTTTCGGCGCGGCGGTAGTCCTCCTGCTCGCCGGCTCGCTTCCCTTGCGCGCAGCCTACGATGTGGTCGAATGGCCGATCCTCATCATGCTGGGTGCGCTGATCCCGGTGAGCGACGCGTTGCGCACGACCGGTGGCACCGATCTGATTGCGGCAGCGCTTTCGCACGCGGCAGCTCCGTTGCCAGCAACCGGAGCGATCGTCCTTCTGCTCGCTACGGCCATGGCGGTGACGCCCTTCCTCAACAATGCCGCCACAGTCCTCGTCATGGCGCCCATTGCCGCGAGCTTCGCACGCAAGCTCGGCTATAACCCCGATCCCTTCCTGATGGCGGTGGCCATCGGTGCGGCTTGCGACTTCCTCACGCCGATCGGGCACCAATGCAATACGCTGGTGATGGGTCCAGGCGGCTACCGCTTCGGCGATTATTGGCGGCTCGGGCTGCCGCTATCGCTGATCGTTCTCGCCGTCGGCGTACCCCTGATTGCCTTCTTCTGGCCAGTATGAGCTACGAGTTGCCGGCGACTTCCGGCGGGCAGCGCTCCTCGACCGGGCGGCCGACAGTCTCCGTGCTTCCCGGCTCGAACACGTAGCGGCCTTTGCACACGCTGACCACGGGCGGGATGTGGCGCGCCTCGAACATGTCGTAGCCCGTCTTCAGGTCGGCCCAGAAGCTTCCCCATCGATTGCCCTTGCGCGCCGCGAAATTGCGGTCGGTCAGGCGGAACGGAAACACGTGGACCGGCACACGTCCCTCGCCCTGGTCGAGCGCTGCCTCGACGAAGCGCCAGAGCTCATCGACCACAGGGTCGGTCATGGCGAAGCAGCCGATCGAGGAGCATCCGCCATGCACCATGAGGAAGGAGCCGTTGCGCCCAAAGGCGCGGTCATAGGCGTTGGGGAAGCCGAGATTGAAGGAGCGGTGCCAGCGGCTGTTGGGATTGAGCTGCTCGGCCGCCACCGTATAGAAGCCCTCCGGCGCCTGCCGGTCGCCCTCATTGAGCTTCGGTCCGAGCCGCCCCGACCAGAGGCAGACCGGATAGGTGGCGAAGCGCACGAAGCGTCCGTCCTTCTCGACCCAAAGCTCAAGCTCCGATTCGAGCTTGAAGATGCGCACCACCACCGGCACGCCGAGCTTCACGCCGTGCGCCGCAAGCCTCTCGTCGAGCCGGGCAAGGTCAGGCGTGCCGGGCAGCTTCTGGCCTGACCGGTAGCGGGCCTGGTTCTCGGCGCGCATGGCGTTGATGTGCATGCGGTCGATGAGCTGCCGCCCCACGGGGCTCAGCATGAACAAGCCGCCTCCGATCAGAAGCGCGAGGAGGATGAGGGTCAAGATTTGCCGCACGTCACGACCGAGAATCCTGAAGCCGGAATCCGAAAGTGAGATAGCACGACTCTGGCTTCGGGGTTCCGGCTTCTGATGTCTGTTATTTGCCCGCCGTCGGCGTCGCCGGCCCGAGGGTGAAGGCGCGGTACGCAGGCTTCGCCGGTCCGAAGCTTAAGCCCAAGACGCTGCCGAGCGGCTTTGAGTGCGAGCCGGAATAGCCGCTTTTCAGGACGGGCTTGGCAGCGGCCTGCTGCTGGGCAGGGGCACGCGAGACCGGCAGCCTCTCAAAGGCCGGGCAAGCGCCGGTCGGATCGGGCCTTGCCTCGCGATTCACGAAGGCGGCGTTGACCAGATAATGCTTGTCGCAGACCTCGATCTTGGGCGGCAGGTGGCTGATCTCGAAATAGTCGTAGCCCTCTTTCAGGTTCTTCCAGAAATCGTACCACTGGTCGTTCTTATGCGCCGCCATGTTGGCCGCCGTCATGCGGAATGGATAGGCCTGGATCTGGAACGCCGTCTGGCCGCCCTCGAGCGCCTGGCGGGCAAGGATAAAGATCTCTTCGACCACGCCATCGGTCATCGCATAGCAGCCCGCCGACGTGCAGTCGCCATGCACCATGATGTCCTGGCCGGTGCGGCCAAAGGCGCGGTCATAGGCGTTGGGGAAGCCGATATTGAAGGAGAGGTGGTATTTGCTCCTTGGGTTCATCTGATCGAGCGAGACGAGATAGAACCCTTCCGGCGCCTGCCGGTCGCCCTGCGAGACCTTCGGGCCGAGATCTCCGGAATAGCTGCAAATGGGGTAGGTCTTGAAGAGGTAGTAGCGGCCGTCGTCCTTCGCCTTCCACACTTCGAGCTCTGACTCGGCCTTGAAGATGCGGATGAGAACGGGCGAGTCCTCGGTCATGCCCTTCTCGGCAAGAAGGGCCTGCGTCTGAGCGGAGAGCGGCTTCATGTAGGGCGGCGAGAACTGGCCACAGCCGGCTAGCGCGGCGACCGAAGCCACCACGCACGCCGCCATTACGGCCGTGATCCCCCTTGCACGAAGCATACGCGAGTGCCCCTTGCGCACCTCGGCCAAGATCAAGCTTGTGAGGTTAAAGCGAAGTTAGCGCTTCTGACGAGGCGCCGACGCTTCGGCTTCCCCCGAGTTGGCGCCATTATAAGCCTGCTGGCGATCCAGATGGACTAAAAAAATGGCGCTTTTTTGGGCGCGCCCCTGTTAGCTCGACCGGCCTATGGCCAGGAATTTTTCGCGCCGATCCTGGCGAATCTCGTCGCGGGTGAGAGCGTCGAATTCGGCAAGCGCCTTGACGATGGTGTCGCCCGCGGCGCGCACGACCTCGACCCCGTCCCGATGGGCGCCGCCGATGGGCTCGGGGATGATGCCGTCGATGACGCCGAGCTTGAGCAGATCCTGGGCCGTGATCTTCATATTGGTGGCCGCGTCGACGGCGCGCGTGGAATCCTTCCACAGGATCGAGGCCGCGGCTTCCGGCGAGGCGACGGTGTAGATCGAGTGCTCGAGCATATAGACCCGATTCGCCGTGGCAATGGCCACGGCACCCCCCGATCCCCCCTCGCCGATGATGACCGATACGATGGGAACGCCAAGGCTCAGGCAGCAGTCCGTTGAGCGGGCAATCGCCTCGGCCTGCCCCCGCTCCTCCGCGCCGATGCCGGGATAGGCCCCTGCCGTATCGACGAGGCTCACCACGGGGAGCGCGAAGCGGTCGGCCATCTCCATCAGCCGCACGGCCTTGCAATAGCCCTCGGGCCTCGCCATGCCGAAATTGTGCTTGATGCGGCCTTCGGTGTCGGAGCCCTTCTCGTGGCCGATGACCATCACCGAGCGGCCAGAAAGGCGGCCGATGCCGCCGAGAATGGCCTGGTCCTCGCCGAAGCAGCGGTCGCCGGAAAGCGGCGTGAAGTCCTCCACGAGACCGTCGACATAGTGAAGAAAGTGCGGCCGCTCGGGATGGCGGGCGACTTGCGTCTTCTGCCAAGGGGTGAGCTCGGCATAGGTCTCTTCCAGGGCCTCCTTGGCCTTGCCCTCGAGCTTGGCAAGCTCCTCCTCGATCGAGACGGAGCGCTGCTCGGCCGCAAGCGCCTTCAGCTCGGCGACCTTGCTTTCGAGCTCGGCGATCGGTTTTTCGAAATCGAGATAGGTGCGCATCCGGCTTTGGCGAGGCCCCTGGGGAAGGCATTTCCCCGGCAGATTTCCAAAAGTTTCCAAAAGAACAAATAAGGCAACGGGAATTTCGTTGTAAGTGGCCTTGGCGCGAGACCCTGTCAACCGGCGAGCCGCCAAGAGACCAGTCTAGCTCCGCTTGGTTAAATGAGCCTGAGCCAAAGGATGATGCTGCTCGACCAGTCGCCGCAGCCGCTCCTCGATGACATGGGTGTAGATCTGCGTCGTCGAGATGTCGGCGTGGCCGAGCAGCTGCTGCACCGTGCGCAGATCGGCCCCCCGCTCCAGGAGATGGCTGGCAAAGGCATGACGGAGCACATGCGGCGAGACGCGGGCGGGCTCGATCCCCGCTTCATGCGCGAGCGCCTTCAGCTCCTGGCCGAGGCGCTGGCGGGTCAAATGCTGGCCGCCGGATGAGGGGAACAGCCACGGTGAGACGCTTCTCCCTCTGGCCTCGTCCGTGCGGACCGCGGCAAGATGCGCGGCTAACGCCTTCCGCGCCGCCTCGTTCAAGGGCACCAGCCGCTCGCGCCCGCCTTTGCCCCTGATGGTGAGCACCCGGTCATCCGCCGTGAGCACGCCAGCCGGCAGCGAGATGAGCTCCGACACGCGCAAGCCCGTGGCGTAGAGCGTCTCGAGCAGCGCATAGAGCCGGAGCGCCCGGCGCTGCGGCCCCCCTTCGGCGGCCTGCTCGCTCGCGTCGGAAGCGGTCTTGAGCAGCGTCTCGACCTCGGCGAGCGACAGGATCTTGGGCAACGGCCTCCCGAGCTTCGGGCTGTCGATGGCCGAGCAGGGGTCGTCGGCGCGCAAGCCCTCGGCCAGGAGGAAGCGGAAGAACTGGCGGATGGCCGAGAGCTTCCTTGCCCGCGAGGTGGGCGCCAGTCCCTTGCTCGCAAGGCTCGCGAGGAAGCCGCGCAAATGCTCGGCAGAGGCCGTCTTCGCGTCCTTGCCCTTGGCGGCGAGGAAGGCGAGGAACTCGGAGAGGTCCCTGGTATAAGCCTCGACGGTGTGGGCGGCCGCGCCGCGCTCCGCCATGAGCATGTCGATGAAGAGCGCAAGCTCAGAGGAGCGCGTCCCGCGCGCTGTCCCTTTGGCGGGGCTCAAGGTTGCGGCCTTCGGGAAAGCGGGAAGCGCTCGCGGGGCGAAGGCGAAAGCTCACTGCGGTCGAGTTGGGCTCGGGCTCGCTTTGTCGACAGGAGCAGGCGCCGTGGTGCCGGCATCGGCGGTCGGAGCGGAGCCTGTCGCCTCCTCCATCCGTCCCTTGACGTTGCGCAAGGCCTTGGAGATTTCCTTGGGCTCCGGCTGGAAGTATTCCGCGAGCACATAGAGGCTTCCAGTGACGACACCGGCGATCACCCCCAAAACCATCAGGAAACGAAACAGTGTCGGCATCGAGGCGCTCGTGTTCCAAACCGCTTTTTAGTCGCGAACAGGGCGTTATTATGACCCAAAACCCGCCCAGCGCCTTAACCTCATTTGCATCATGGACGATTCGACAGGGCGCTGTCAGCATGGGAAAGTTGCGGCTCGCCCCCGAGTCGCGGGGCAATAGCGCCGAAATGGGCGCGATCCTCCACTTCAGACCACGGGATGAGTCTAGGACTGACCGAGCATAAGAAAGAGGACCGGCAAGAGCGATTGGCGCAGATTCGCGAGGCGCTTGGACCGCGGAGCATCGTGCTGATCGGTCTCATGGGGGCCGGCAAGACGGCCGTGGGCCGGCGGCTTGCCAACCGGCTCGACCTCCCGTTCATCGACGCCGACAGCGAGATCGAGATGGCCGCCGGCACGAGCATCAGCGAGATCTTCGCCGAGCATGGCGAAGCCTATTTCCGCCAGGGCGAGCGCAAGGTGATCGCGCGGCTGCTGGAGGGAGGCCCACAGGTTCTCGCCACCGGCGGGGGCGCCTATATGAACGCCGAGACCCGGGCGAGCATCGAGGCGCGCGGCATCTCGGTCTGGCTCAGGGCCGAGCTTCGCGTCCTTCTCAAGCGCGTCGGGCGGCGCGACAACCGCCCCTTGCTTGCGGCCGGCGACCCCGAGACGGTGATGAAGAAGCTGATGACCGAGCGCTACCCCATCTATCAAGAGGCCGACGTGACCGTGGAGAGCCGCGACGTGCCCCATGACGTGATCGTGGGCGCAGTCATCGATGCGCTCGCCGCCAAGCTCGGCTGCGAGAGTAAGGCGGCCAAGGATCAAAGCCGCAAGAAGGTGCAATGATGCGCGACGGCGCGACCGCTCTGGCCTCTGGCCGGAGCGAGACAATCGTTCAAGTGGCGCTTCCGGACCGGAGCTACGCCATCGTCATCGGCGAGGGCCTCATCGCCTCGACGGGGCGGCGCGTCGCCTCCGCACTCCCCGGTGCGCGCTGTGCCGTGGTGAGCGATGAGAACGTGGCCGCGCTCTATCTTGCGCCGCTGAAAGCCAGCCTCGAACAGCACGGGCTCTTCCTCGGCGAGGCGATCGTGGCCCCCGGCGAGGCGAGCAAGAGCTTTCCCGTGCTCGCGACCCTTTCCGAGTCATTGCTGAAGCTCGGGGTCGAGCGGGGCGACTGCGTCATTGCCTTTGGCGGCGGCGTGGTCGGCGACCTTGCCGGCTTTGCCGCGAGCATTTTGCGGCGCGGCGTGCGCGTCGTGCAGATACCGACGACGTTGCTCGCGCAAGTCGACTCCTCCGTGGGCGGCAAGACCGGCATCGACACCAAGCAAGGCAAGAACCTGATCGGCACGTTCCATCAGCCGAGCCTCGTCCTCGCCGATACCTCGGTACTCTCCACCTTGAGCCCGCGGGAGTTCCGCGCGGGCTATGCCGAGGTGGTGAAATACGGGCTGCTCGGCGATGCCGCCTTCTTCGCCTGGCTCGAGCAGAACTGGACTGAGATCTTCTCCGGCCAAGGCGGCAAGCGCCGCCATGCGGTAGAGACGAGCTGCCGCGCCAAGGCTGCCATCGTCGCTCTAGACGAGAAGGAGGAGAAGGGCACGCGCGCCCTCCTCAATCTCGGCCATACCTTCGGCCATGCGCTCGAGGCTTACGCCGGCTATTCCGAGCGGCTCCTGCATGGCGAGGCGATCGCCATCGGCATGCGGCTTGCCTTCACCTTCTCGGTCGAGCTCGGGCTCTGTCCGGCAGGCGATGCTGCCCGTGTCGAACGGCATTTTGCTGCTGTCGGCCTGCCGACCATGATCGCGTCCATACCGGGCACCAAGCCTGAGCCGGACGAGCTCTTGCGGCTCATGGCCCAGGACAAGAAGGTGAGAGGGGGCAGGCTCGCTCTCGTGCTCGTGCGCGGCATCGGCGCCGCCTTCGTCGAGCACGACATCTCGCTGCCCCGGCTGACGGAGTTCTTGACCCGGGAGTGCGGCAGACGATGACGCTAGGCTTAGGCCTAACGCTTGGCGCGATCCTCGGTCTCCTTCTCGTCTCGGCCTTCTTCTCCGGTTCCGAGACGGCGCTGACCGCGGCTTCGCGTGCCAAAATGCATGCGCTCGAGAAGGACGGCAACGCCCGCGCGCATGTGGTGAATTACCTCCTCACCATTCGCGAGCGCTTCATCGGCGCCATCCTTCTCGGCAACAGCCTCGCCAATATCGCCGCCTCGGCTCTCGCCACCAGCCTGTTCCTCACGCTGTTCGGCGAGGCGGGCGTCGTCTATGCCACCGTGGTCATGACCGTGATCGTGGTGCTGTTCGCCGAGGTGTTGCCCAAGACCTACGCCATCCTCAACGCCGACCGGATGGCGCTTGCCATCGCCCCTGCCGTCCGCTTCGTGGTGGCGGTGCTCGCACCGGTGACTGCCACCATGCAGTTCCTGGTCCGTCATACGTTGCGGCTGTTCGGCGTCTCCATCAGCGACGACGCCGAGGTGCTCTCGGCGCATGAGGAAATCAGGGGCGCCATCGCGCTCCACCACAAGGAAGGCGGTGTCAAGAAGCTCGACCGCGACATGCTGGGCGGCGTGCTCGACCTCCGCCAGCTGACCGTCTCCGACATCATGGTGCATCGGACCAAGATGGACGCCATCGACGCCGATCTACCGACCGAGCAGATCGTCGATGAAGCCTTGAAAAGCTCCCATACGCGACTGCCGCTTTGGCGCGGCGAGCGCGAGGAGATCGTTGGCGTCCTTCACGCCAAGACATTGCTCCGCGCCTTGCGCGAGGCGCGCGGCGACTTGAGCAAGCTCGACATCATGGCGCTGGTGACGATGCCCTGGTTCGTGCCCGACACCACGACGCTGAAGGACCAGCTCAACGTTTTTCTGAAGCGCAAGGCCCATTTCGCCATCGTGGTCGACGAGTATGGCGAGGTGATGGGTCTCGTCACGCTCGAGGACATCATCGAGGAGATCGTCGGCGACATCACCGATGAGACCGATATCGCCTCGATCGCCGCACGGCCCCAGCCCGACGGCTCGGTGATCGTCGAGGGCTCGGTCCCTTTGCGCGATCTCAACCGGCTGATGGATTGGGACCTGCCGGACGAGGAGGCGACGACGGTCGCAGGCCTCGTCATTCACGAGGCCCAGACCATTCCCGACGCAGGCCAGGCCTTCACCTTCCACGACTTCCGTTTCGAGGTGTTGCGCCGGCAGCGGAACCGCCTCACGAGCCTGCGCGTGACGCCCCTTAACCCCGCGCGCCCGGCAAAGAGCCCGGCGAGCCAGGCCTCATGAGGACCGCGCACGCTCCTCGGGCGTGAGCGCCTTGATAGCAAGGGCGTGGATGCGGCCTTTGAGCTCGTCGGCCAGCACCTCGTTGACCATGCGGTGACGCTCGACCCGCGACTTGCCGCTGAATGCCTGCGACACCACCTCGATGCTGAAATGGCTCTCGCCGGTTCCCGGCGAGCCGCCATGGCCCGCGTGGCGATGGGAGTCGTTGACGACCTCGAGCACGACCGGCGCGAAGGCTTGCCGCAACTTTTGTGTGATTGACTCTTCGACGCGCATCGCCGTCATCTCCAAAACCATAACCGGTCACCATACATTAGTCGGCGCCCCAAGTGCCATGCTTGTTGTGCCTGCTTCCTCTACCCATAATGCGGGTCTCATGAAGCTCGACTCGAAATTCTTCGACCGCCTGCGCGTCAAGCCCGACAAGAACCGCCTCTTGCGCGAGTCCTGTCCCGCTTGCGAGTGGCGGGGCTGCAAGGAACCCGGTCTCTACCCCGCGCCCAAGGGACGGGGCCAGGAGGGCAAGTATCATCGCTACTGCCTCGACCACGTGCGCGAGTACAACAAGTCCTATAACTACTTTTCCGGACTCCCCGACGAGGACGTGGTCAAGCATCAGAAGGACGACACGATCGGGCATCGTCCGACCTGGTTCATCGGCGTGAATTCCTGGGCGCGCGGCCGCGGCGCGAGGACCGCGGGGCGCCGCAATGGCTTCGCCCACCGCTTCTCCAGCTTGGATCCCCTCGGCCTGTTTGGCGACGGCGCCTCCGACGGCAAGGCGCCCGGCAGCGAGCCGGCACGGCCGCTGAGGCGGCTCGAGCGCAAATGCCTGCGCCAGCTCAATCTCGAGGACAGCGCCACCAAGGTCGACATCAAGGCCCGCTTCAAGGAATTGGTTAAGCGCCTTCACCCCGACCGCAACCAGGGGGACCGCGCCTCAGAGGACAAGTTGCGCGAAGTGATCCAAGCCTATAACTATCTGAGGCAGGCGGGGCTTGCGTGAGTCTCTTGGACCAGCGCCCCGCAACATCGAGGCTTC
>JBGQMX010000115.1:0-10915 GCA_041500805.1 Methyloceanibacter sp. | reverse complement strand
CGCATCGATCACCCGGTCTCGCAAATCCTGACTGTAGGCCCGCGCCATGTCCGTCCTCCGCCGCTGCAACGGCATAGGACTCGCACTGTTCGCAAAAAATCGGAATCCCTTACGAATCGGAAAACGACAAACCCGCTCTAGCGCGTCTCGGATTGAACAATTCGCTTGAGCCACCCCACCCGGCTCGGCCTTGGACCGAGCCACGCTCTCCATCAAGGGGGAGGGTGGAGACTGCCGAGCTGCCACGACTCCGCCCTCCCCCTCGTGGGGGGCGATGTTCCGGTACCAGACAAAGGGCAAAGGATGCTCACGCTGGCTGCTACAGGCCGGCGCGGTGTTAATGTTAGGCTTCGGGATATGGGGTAGGTGCGCGGAGGCATTCTTCGTCCATCCCGTTGAATCGGGGATAGACACTCAAGGTAATGGTGGCTTTTCCAGCCGCCGGATTTCCGCCCACGATAAGTTCATGGCAGAACTCGGTGCGGTGCCGTTTTGTGCCGCTAAAAACGTCGTCGTATTCGGCCCAACCCCCACAAGTAACCATGAGCACGACCGTTAGCGATAGCGTCGATTTCTGCAGTGGAAAAATGCAATGCAGCCGCCGTTATTTCGGCCTTCGGACCGATGAGTGTAGGCCGCGGGGTATTGGGGACGCCTGGCTCAACGTTATCCCGGAAGTCAAAGTCGGGAACAAGCTGTTGGCCATAGTATCGATTGTATCTGGTCAACATTCTTCGTGTCGGAGTATTCCCGCTGTTAGCCCATATTGGAGATATGGCCAGTCCCGTCATAACGTCTTCGGCCGCCTTCCCGTCCGCCCCAACTACTCCGGGAACACCGGCGGGATTCATATTAAACGACTTAAGAAATACGAAGGCCCGCTCTACTTGACGAAAATGCTGATTTTGGATCCAACCTATACGACACAGAATGCCGGTAAAAACCATCAGGAGCGCCGTAAAAAGCGTGAGAAGACTATCAGTTATCTTTACTCTGTGGTTTCCTATTCGCCAGTATTCACTACTTCCTGTGCCATGGTCAGAAGTATTATCAGCGGCTTCTGTGGAATTGGTTTCCTCAGCTTTGTCGTCAGATGCTTGAGCGAGGGCAAGACTGCCAAGGCTGGAGTTCTCGGCATCGCTGGGCTGATTTTTGCTTTTCAGGATGCTTTCGGTTTGCTCTTGGGATGGGATGCTTACAGAATTTGGGTGGGTGGCCACTAATGCACCACTGCCGACCCCCGAGACTAACAACAAGGCAGCAACGGTTTTCAGCATCGAGCAATCGCCGTTCCGAAAATGTCCGGGTTTGGCCAATGATTATACCCGAATTCGAATTCTGCAACATAGAGGGGAAGATATTTGCGGCTCACCTTGTGATAGGTGCCGACCACGCCCCGTTTCAGGATCGACCAGAAGCCCTCAATCGTATTGGTGTGCACTGCGCCGACACGTGCCGGCTTCGTGGCAGACGACGAGATGCAGAGCCGTCACGGCTCATCCCGCGAAGCGACAAGGCGTTTGGAAAACTGGACTAGCGCCCGGGGGCGGCGCAGCAGAGGGTGGCGAAGATCCTTGAGCTGATCGAGCGTCCCATAGCGGATGCGAAGCTCACCTACTCCTTCTTGCCGTTCCGGATCTCCACCGTAAGACCGAGAGCCTTGCCCAGCGCAAACGCCGAGCTATCTCGTTAGTCCCTTGCGCGGGTGTTAGACTGTCTGCATGGACGACGAGATCACATCGACGGCGCTACAGCGGCTGCTCGGCATGGTCACGGTCAAACGAGTTTTGTGGAGCATCGCGGCCTGCGTGATCGTTGTGCTGATACTGACGCAGGGCGGCCCACACGCCTTGTTCAAAGCAGCCGGGGCCCTCGCGGCCATCTACTTCGTTGGAAGCCTCCCCGACACCAGCTGGAAGAAAGTCTGGTGGGTATTTTGGGCCATTGCCGCGCTTGTGGGCGTTTTCATGGCCTTTGGACTCTGGCGATTGTTATAGCGGAATTGGAACTCTGCAACCTATAGGGGAAGATATTTGCGACTCACCGACCACGCTCTACCGCCCGGGCCGGCGCAGCAGGCGGTGGCGAAGGTCCTCGAGCTGATCGAACGTCCCATAGCGGATGCGAAGCTCGCCCTTCTCCTTCTTGCCTCTGCGGATCTCGACCGCAAGACCGAGAGCCTCGCTCAGCTCGGCCTCGGCCGCTTTGGTGTCGGCGTCCTTGCTCTTCTGCCGTTTGGCCCTATCGGGGCCGCGCTCCTTGGTCAGGGCCTCGATGTCGCGCACCGTTAACCCTTCCTTAACGATACGGGCCGCAAGCGAAGCGGCATCGGGCCGCCCGATCAGCGCCCGGGCGTGGCCGGCGCTCAGCCCACCCGAGCGCACCAGCTCCTGCACGCTGTCGGGCAGCTTCAACAGGCGGAGCGTGTTGGCGAGATGGCTGCGGCTCTTGCCGATGACCTTGGCGAGGTCCTCTTGCGTATGACCGTGGCCGTCCATGAGCAGCCGATAGCCCTCCCCCTCCTCGATGGCGTTCAGGTCCTCGCGCTGGACGTTCTCGATGATGGCGATCTCGACCGCTTCCTGGTCGGAGAGCGCGCGCACGACGACCGGCACTTCATGCAGGTTGGCGAGCTGGGCCGCACGCCAACGGCGCTCGCCGGCGACGATCTCGTAGGTCGCCGCATCGCCTGACGAGGGGCGCACCACGAGCGGCTGCACCAGCCCCTTCTCGCGGATCGAGATGGCAAGCTCCTCAAGCTGCACCTCGGAGAAGTTGCGCCGCGGATTGAAGCGGCCGGCCTTGAGCGCACTAAGGGGAACAGTCCGTTGACCCTCCGCCTCTGCCGCGTCGGGGTTGAGGTCCAGCATGTCGGCCAGGCCGCGAACCAGCCGCTTCTTTTGTGGGCTTGCTGTCATGGCGAGCCTCCTCCCCTGATCTTCGTATCGAGATGTTGCGCATCGAGACCATCACGCCACACGCATCCGCCGCTCGCGCTCGATCACTTCCGAGGCGAGCTGAATATAGGCCTGGCTGCCGGAGCAGCGATAATCGTAGAGCAGCACCGGCTTCCCCGCCGATGGCGACTCGGCCACGCGCACGTTGCGCGGAATGATGGTGGTGTAGACCTTGTCGCCAAGCACGCGCCTCACGTCGTCGACCACCTGGTCGGAGAGCACGGTGCGCTGATCGTACATGGTCAGCACCACACCATGGATGGTGAGCTTGGGATTGAGGCGGACGCGGATCTCCTCGATCGTGCGCATCAGCTGCGCGAGGCCTTCGAGCGCGAAGAACTCGCATTGCAGCGGCACGAGCACGGCGTCTGCTGCCACCAGCGCGTTGATGGTGAGGAGATTGAGCGACGGCGGGCAGTCGATGAGGACGTAGCTCGGCGTGTCCTCCCCCTCGCCCGCAGCGGCGGCGGCGATGACGTCGCGGAGCCGGTAATGACGGCCGGCGCCCCCCGATTCGCGCTCGAAGGCGATGAGGTCGATGGTGGCGGGGACGAGCGAAAGGCGCGGCACGGCGGTCGGCACCCAAGCCTCGGCAAGTGTCGCCTTGCCGCTCAGGACATCGAAGGTGGAGACTTGGCGGTGCTTATCGTCGATGCCGAGCCCGGTGCTGGCATTGCCTTGCGGATCGAGGTCGATGATGAGCACGCGCTCGCCCACGGCCGCGAGCGCCGTGCCGAGATTGATGGCCGTGGTGGTCTTGCCGACGCCGCCCTTCTGGTTGGCCAGCGCGAGAACGCGGGTGCGGCGGCGTATCGAGGCGCTCATGGCGCGCTTGCCCCCGCTCGGCCACGCGGGCGGAGCCCGGTCACCTCGACGATGTGGGAGCTTGCCGAGGTCAGGCTCGGGTGGAGCCGGCAGCTGAACTCCCACTCCTGCCTTGCGGCCTCGATCTCGGCTTCTGCCTCGCGACCTTTCAGGAAGAGCCCCCTTGTCCTTGCCCCGAAGAACGGCGCCGCGAGCTCGAAGAGACGCGGGCCCGGGGCTAGAGCGCGTGCGCTCACGACATCCGGTTTAAGCCTGTGGGCGCTTTGGGCTAGGTCTTCAATACGCATGGCGTGGATGTCCACAGGGGCCTTGGTCTCGCGGGCGACCTCGGCAAGGAAGGCGCATTTCTTCTGGTTGCTCTCGACGAGATGCATGCGGAAGTCCGGCCTCCCGGCTTCGAGGATGGCGACGACCAGCCCGGGAAAACCTGCCCCCGAGCCGAGATCCAGCCAGAGTCGCGCCTCGGGCGCAAGGCCGCGTAGCTGGGCCGAATCGGCAAAATGCCGGGACCACAGCGCGGAGAGCGTCGAGGGGGCAACGAGGTTGGTGCGCTTCTGCCAGTGGGCGAGGAGCTCGGCGTAGCGGGACAGCCTGTGGATTGTTTCACGTGGAACTTTAAGGGCTTCGGCGAAATCTTGGGGACCACTGATGGTCGCGAGCCCGTCGACGTTTACCATATCTAGGCGCTTTTCGCTGCCGCGCCCTTTTTCAGATGAGCGAGAAGCAGCATCAGAGCGGCGGGGGTCATGCCGTCGAGCCGCGCCGCCTGGCCGAGGCTTGCCGGGCGGTGCCGCTCGAGCTTCTGGCGGAGCTCGGTGGAAAGGCCTGGAAGGACGGCAAAGGCGAAGTCGCGCGGGATGGCGATCCCCTCGTCTCTGCGGAACGACGCGATGTCCAGCTCCTGCCGCTTGACGTAGACGGCATAGCGCGCGTCGACCGCAATCTGCTCGGCGATTTCCCGATCAATACCGCGCATTTCCGGCCAAATATGCGCAAGCCGCGCGAGATCCACATCGGGGTAGGCGAGCAGCTCGAAGGCGCTTCGCTTGCGGCCGTCGCGATTGATGGTGAGCCCGAACTTGCCGGCCTGGTCCGGGGTGAGCGTCAGGCTGCGCAACAGGACCTCGCCGTCGGCGAGACGCCTCGACTTGGCGGCGAAGGCGGCACTCCGCGCACTGCCGACGCAGCCGATTGCCGTGCCCAAAGGCGTCAGCCTCTGGTCGGCATTGTCGGCGCGCAAGGTGAGGCGGTATTCGGCGCGGCTGGTGAACATGCGGTAGGGCTCGGTGACGCCGCGGGTGACGAGATCGTCGATCATGACGCCGAGATAGCCGTCGGCGCGCGTCACGCTGAAGCGCGCTTCCCGGCCCGAGGCCGCAAGCGCGGCATTGATCCCGGCGATGAGCCCCTGGCCTGCCGCCTCCTCGTAGCCGGTCGTGCCGTTGATCTGGCCCGCCAGGAACAACCCGCCGATCGCCTTGGTCTCGAGACCCGCCGTCAGCTCGCGCGGATCGACATAGTCGTATTCGATGGCATAGCCCGGCCGCTTCACCACCGCAGTCTCGAGACCTGGGATGGTCGCGAGGAACGCGTGCTGGACGTCCTCGGGCAGAGAGGTGGAGATGCCGTTCGGATAGACGGTGTCGTCGTCGAGACCTTCGGGCTCGAGAAAGATCTGGTGGCTCTGCCGCTCCTTGAAGCGCACCACCTTGTCCTCGATGGAGGGGCAATAGCGCGGGCCGATGCCCTCGATGGCGCCTGAATAGATCGGCGCGCGGGCGAGGTTGGCCTCGATGATGGCGTGGGTGGCTTGCGTGGTGTGGGTGATGTGGCAGACGACTTGTGGCGTGGTGATCGCCTCGGTGAGAAACGAGAAGGGACGCGGCGGGTCGTCACCGGGCTGAACTTGCAGGCCGTCCCAACTGATCGTCCGGCCATCGAGGCGGGGAGGCGTCCCGGTCTTGAGCCGGCCCATGCGAAGCCCAAGGCCATAGAGCCTGTCGGACAGCCCGACCGCAGGCGCCTCGCCGATGCGGCCGGCGGGGATCTTGCGCTCGCCGATATGGATGAGCCCGCGCAGGAAGGTGCCGGTGGTGAGCACGACCGCTCCGGCCAAGATGCGGCGCCCGTCGGCCGTTAGCACTCCGTTAACCATACCGTCTTCGACGATCAAATCCTCGACCGCGGCCTCGATCACTTCGAGCCCCGGGGTGGCCCTGATCGCCACCTGCGTGGCCTCCCGGTAAAGCTTGCGGTCGGCCTGAGCGCGGGGACCCTGCACGGCAGGGCCTTTGCTGCGGTTCAACACCCTGAACTGGATGCCGGCTTCATCGGCGACCCGTCCCATCAAGCCATCAAGCGCGTCGATCTCACGCACCAGATGGCCCTTCCCCAAGCCGCCGATGGCGGGGTTGCAGGACATCTCGCCGATGGTGGCGAGGCTATGGGTGACGAGCGCGGTCATGGCACCCATCCGCGCCGCGGCAGCCGCCGCCTCACAGCCGGCATGGCCGCCGCCGATGACGATGACGTCGAAGCCGTGGCGCACGTCCTTGGTCATGGCCCGTACCTAATCCGTTCGCCCGCTACCGTCCATTGTTTCACGTGAATCAAGTTGGGCCTGCCCCCTTCGAGACGCCGCCTTCGGCGGCTCCTCAGGGTGAGGCCTCATGCCGAGGAGCGCTCGAAGAGCGCGTCTCGAAGCATCAAGCGCCTACTTCCCGATGCAGAACTCGGCAAAGATGGCGCCGAGTACCTCCTCGACATCGATCCGTCCCGTGAGTCGGCCGAGATGGCGGGCGGCGATGCGCAGCTCCTCCGCCTTGAGCTCGGGGCTGAGCGATGGGTCACCGAATCGTTTGAGCGCCGCCTGCGCGCCCTCAAGCTCTACGCGATGGCGGGCACGGGTCATCAGCGGCGAGCCTGCGCCTTGCTCGGTGGCATCGGCTGCCTCCGCCTGCAGACGATCGATCAGCAGATCAAGCCCCTGCCCGGTCTTGGCCGAGATCGAGATGCAGTCCCGCACCCCCTTGGCCTCCGGTGCGAGGTCGATCTTGTTCAGGGCGGTGACGAAAGACTTGCGCTTCGCCTCAAGGTTCACGGGCGGCTCCCAGACCGGCGCCGTCGCATCGACCAGCCACAGCACGATGTCAGCCTTATCGAGGCGCGACAGTGCGCGGCGGACGCCCTCGGCTTCGACCTGGCCTTGTGCCTCGCGCAAGCCCGCCGTGTCGGTGAGGATGACAGGCACACCGCCAAGATCGAGATGGACCTCAAGCACGTCGCGGGTGGTGCCCGCCTCCTCCGACACGATGGCCACGTCGCGCTTGGCAAGTGCGTTCAGCAGGCTCGACTTGCCGGCATTGGGCGCCCCGGCAATGACGATCCGAACGCCGTCGCGCAAGCGCTCGCCGCGCCGGTCGGCGAGATGACGCGAGATCGACTCGAGAAGCTCTCCGACGACGGCGCCCGCCTTCACGCTCACATCGGTGGCGACGTCGCCTTCGTCGGCGAAGTCGAGTCCCGCCTCGATGAGCGCCTGCGCAGACAGCAGCTGAGAGCGCCAGCCTTCATAGAGACGCCGCAGCGAGCCTTCCGCCTGAGCGAGTGCCTGGCGCGCTTGCGCCTCTGTCTCGGCGTTGATGAGATCGGCAAGGCCTTCGACTTCGGTCAGGTCGAGCTTGCCGTTCTCGAAGGCGCGCCGCGCGAACTCGCCGGGCTCGGCGAGGCGGGTGCCGGCAAGCGACAGCACGCAATCGATGATCCCGCGCACCACGGCGCGGCTCCCATGCACGTGGAGCTCGGCCATGTCCTCTCCGGTGAAGCTGGCGGGACCCGGAAACCACAGCACGAGGCCACGATCAAGCAACGAGCCTTCGGGTGGGCCGATCTCGCGCAGGCTGGCGCGGCGCGGCTCCGGCGTCCCACCGCAAAAAGCGTCGAGTACATTGCGCGCCTTCGGCCCCGAGATGCGGATCACCGCGATAGCGGCAGGGCCGGCGCCGCTCGCCAGTGCGACGATGGTCTCGGGCATCGGCTTCACCGCAGCAACAACTCAGCAAGGTGACCTGTGCAGACGCCGCTTGCTCCCATCCCTCCCCTTGATGGGGAGGGTGGCTCAGCCGGCCGTGGGCCGGATGAGCCGGGTGGGGTGAACGCGGAAACGGAACAAGTCCCCCCACCCGACGCGCCAAGACGACCTAGCTTCGCTAGGCCGGGCGCATCGCCCTCCCCACAAGGGGGAGGGATGGAGTTTGAGGCGACGATCTCCCGGTCCATTGCGTTATCCTAGGGCGCAACAAAAGGAAGGGCCAATGCAGGAGCGAACAGAAGGTAACCGGCTTGGCCAGGAAACAAGCCCCTATCTGCTGCAGCACAAGGACAACCCGGTGCATTGGCGCCCCTGGGGCGAGGCGGCGCTCGCCGAGGCCAGGGCGACGGGGAAGCCCATCCTGCTCTCGGTCGGCTACGCCGCCTGTCACTGGTGCCACGTCATGGCGCACGAGAGCTTCGAGCACGAGGCGACCGCGGCGGTGATGAACGACCTCTTCGTCAACATCAAGGTCGACCGCGAGGAGCGCCCCGACGTGGACGCGATCTATATGGGGGCACTGCACGAGCTCGGCGAGCATGGCGGCTGGCCGCTCACCATGTTCCTCACCTCGGAGGCCGAGCCTTTCTGGGGCGGCACCTATTTCCCCAGGGACGCCCGCTACGGACGGCCCCCGTTCGTCAGTGTGCTGAATGAAGTGGCGCGGATCTATCGCGAGGAGCAGGACAAGGTCAGGCAGAACGCCGATGTGCTGAAGGCGCGGCTTCAGCCGTCGCGGCGAAGCGGCACGGCCGAGCCGCCGGGCGAGGCAACGCTTGCCGATCTTGCCCGCCGCCTCATCCAGGCCGTCGATCCGGTCAATGGCGGCATCCGAGGGGCGCCGAAATTCCCGCAAACGCAGTTCTTCGGATTGCTGTGGCGCGCGGGTCTCCGCTATGGGCTCACCAATCCGCTCGACGCCGTGGACCTCACGCTCACCCACATCGCTCAAGGCGGCATCTACGACCATCTCGGCGGCGGCTTCTCCCGCTACTCGACCGACGAGCGCTGGCTCGTGCCGCATTTCGAGAAGATGCTCTACGACAATGCGCTTCTCGTCGAGCTGATGACCGAAGCGTGGCGCGAGCGGAAGTCGCCGCTCTATGCGCAGCGCATCGCCGAGACCGTCGACTGGCTCTTGCGCGAGATGGTCACCGAGGAACTTAGTCCCGAAGGCGGAGCCTTCGCCGCATCGCTCGACGCCGACAGCGAGGGCGAGGAGGGGAAGTTCTATGTGTGGACTCTCGCCGAGATCGAGGAGGTGCTTGGCGAGAACGATGCCAAGCTCTTCGCCGAGATTTACGACGTGACGGCGGAGGGGAATTTCGAGGGCCACACCATTCTCAATCGCCTCGACGCCATCGAGCTTCGCGACGACGAGACCGAGCGCCGTCTCGCCGAGATGCGCGGCAAGCTTCTCGAGCGGCGCGCATCCCGCATCCGTCCCGGCTTCGACGACAAGGTGCTGGCCGACTGGAACGGGCTGATGATCGCGGCTCTCGCCAACGCCGCCGAGGCCTTTGGTAGGACGGACTGGCTGGCTGCCGCCGAGGCCGCCTTCGCATTTGTCAGTACAAAGATGACTTCGCGGGGACGACTGTTTCACGCTTATCGGGCGGGCCAAGCCAAGGCGCCGGCGACAGCAAACGACTATGCCAACATGATCAAGGCGGCACTCACGCTGGCCAGCGTCACCGGCAAGCGCGACTATATCGAGCGCGCCCGCGAATGGGCCGACGTGCTCGACCGCCATTACTGGGCGAGCGATCCCGTCGCAGGCGACCTCGGCGGCTATTATTTCGTCGCCGACGACACCAACGATCTCATCGTGCGGCCGTTGAGCGGACAGGACGAGGCCACGCCGAACGCCAACGGCGTGATGGTGTCGAACCTGATGGCGCTCTATCTCTGGACCGGAGAGGAGCGCTACGCCAAGCGGGCCGAGGCGACTTTGCGCGCCTTCGCTGGCCCCATGGCCGAGAACGTGCTGGCCCATGCCGGGCTGCTTGCGGGCGAGCTCGATCTCATCGCACCCGCTCATATCGTGCTGGTCGTGCCGGAGGGAGGCGATGCGCGGGCGCTGCGTCGCGCCCTCAGCGAGGTGTCGCTGCCGGGCGCCGTCGTGCAGGAGGTGCGGGAAGGGGACTCACTCGTGAGGGCGTTGCCGGCGTCGTCACCGGCGCACGGCAAGACGGCGATCGACGGCAAGGCAACCGCCTATGTCTGCATCGGCCCGCAATGCTCATTGCCGGTCACCGAGCCTGCGGCTCTCGTCGACACGGTGAAAGCTGCTCGCCGCGTCACCATTACTTGACCCGTCTCGTCATGCCGGCGGAAGCCGGTATCCAGCAAATAAGCCATTGCTTGGTGACTGGATTCCGGCGTTCGCCGGAATGACGGAGCTCGTGGAACCGACGTGACCCTAACTCGCAAGCGCAAGCTCGCGGGCCCGGCGTGGCGCGATGCGCGGCTCGCTCTCGCAGCGGTCGAGCCACGGGCTCCAGGGCTCAGGCGCGATCAGGCCTTGGCTGATCCAGATGGGAACGATGCGGGCGTCGGCGGTGATACGGCCGATCACTGCCGGCTTGTGCAGATGATGGTTGGAGAGATCCATCACCACCTCGAAGCCGCTCGGCGCACTTCATCGACCTCGACCGAGAGGGCACGTCGCGCTGCTAGGTGTTCATAGAGTCGAAAAACTCGCCGTTGTTCTTGGTCTGCTTCAACTTATCGAGCAGAAATTCGATGGCGTCCTGGGTCCCCATGGGGTTCAGGATGCGGCGGAGCACGTACATCTTCTTGAGCTGATCGGGCGGGACCAGGAGCTCTTCCTTGCGGGTGCCTGAGCGGGCAATGTCGATGGCCGGGAAGACGCGCTTGTCCGCCACTTTGCGGTCGAGCACGATCTCGGAATTGCCGGTGCCCTTGAACTCCTCGAAGATCACCTCGTCCATGCGGCTGCCGGTGTCGATCAGCGCGGTGGCGATGATGGTGAGCGAGCCGCCCTCCTCGATATTCCGCGCGGCGCCGAAGAAGCGCTTCG
>JBGQMX010000114.1:0-10951 GCA_041500805.1 Methyloceanibacter sp. | reverse complement strand
GTGCGATGGGTTCCAAATCCGCCGCCAAGGCGCTGATGGCCAAGGCCGGCGTGCCGCTGGTGCCCGGCTACCACGGCGACCGGCAGGACCCCGAGTTCCTGAAGAGCCAGGCCGATGCGCTCGGCTATCCGCTGCTCATCAAGGCCTCGGCCGGCGGCGGCGGCAAGGGCATGCGCATCGCCTATGCACGGAATGAGGTGGCGGAGGGCTTCGCCTCGTCGCAATCGGAAGCCAAGTCGAGCTTCGGCGACGACCGCGTGTTCATCGAGAAATATATCGAGGAGCCGCGCCATATCGAGATCCAGGTGCTTGGCGACAAGCACGGCAACGTCATCCATCTCGGCGAGCGTGAATGCTCCATCCAGCGCCGCAACCAGAAGGTCGTCGAGGAGGCGCCGAGCCCGTTCATCGACGCCAAGATGCGCGAGGCGATGGGGGCGCAGGCCGTGTCGCTCGCCAAGGCCGTCGGCTACGATTCGGCGGGCACGATGGAGTTCATCGTCGACAAGGACCATAACTTCTACTTCCTAGAGATGAATACGCGGCTCCAGGTGGAGCATCCGGTCACCGAGCTCGTCACCGGGATCGACCTCGTCGAGGAGATGCTCAAGGTCGCTTCGGGCGAGAAGCTCTCCCTCAAGCAGAAGGACGTGAAGCTCAAGGGCTCGGCCGTCGAGGTCCGCATCTATGCCGAGGACCCTTCGCGCAACTTCCTGCCTTCGACCGGGCGCTTGGTGCGCTACCGGCCGCCGCGGCTCGGGACCTCGGGCGGCATCACCACGCGGCTCGACTCCGGCGTTGAGGAAGGGGGCGAGATCTCCGTCTATTACGACCCGATGATCGCCAAGCTCATCACCCATGCGCCGAAGCGCCTTGCCGCGATCGAGCATATGGGGACCGCGCTCGACGCGTTTGCCATCGACGGCTTCCGCCACAACATCGCGTTTCTTGCCGTGCTGATGCGGAACGAGAGGTGGAAGGAAGGCCGGCTCTCCACCAAATTCATTGCCGAGGAGTTTCCGCAAGGCTTCAAGCCGCCCCAGCCCGAAGGCTCGGTGCGCGACGTGCTTGTCGGCGTGGCGGCGAGCATAGATCATTTGAGCAACGAGCGGCGTCGCGCGATCACCCAGCAGATGCATGGCGAGCCCGTGCGCTTTGCCGAGACGCGTATCGTCGAGCTTGGCACGGAGCGCGTGCGGGTCACCGTGGAGGGCGGGGTTGACGGTCCCATGACCGTGACCATCGGCGGGGAGCGGACGGCAGAGCCAAAGCGGCGCATCAACCTTGCCTCGTCGTGGTGGTTCGGCTCGCCCATCTGGGAGGGGACGATCGACAGCGCGCCGGTGGCGGTGCAGGTGCGCCCGATCCTGAATGGCGTCATGCTCACTCATCAGGGCGTCGAGATCGCGGCGCGGGTCTTTACCGAGCGCGAGACCGAACTTTCGACGCTGATGCCGGTCAAGGAGCTGCCCGACACCTCGAAGTTCCTGCTCTGCCCGATGCCGGGGCTCGTGGTCTCGCTCAATGTGAGCGTGGGCCAGGAGGTCGCGGCGGGGGATGCGCTTTGCGTCGTCGAGGCGATGAAGATGGAGAATGTGCTCAAGGCCGAGCGCGACGCCAAGGTCGCCAAGATTCTGGCCAAGCCGGGCGACAGCCTCAACGTGGATGCGGTGATCCTCGAATTTGCGTGAGCACGCACGGGCCGAAATATGCCTGGCAGAGAACAGCAAGCAACGCGCACCGTCACAGTGAGGATCGAGGGCCGGGTGCAAGGCGTCTATTACCGCGCCTGGACCGATCGGACCGCGCGAGCGCTCGGGCTCGACGGCACGGTGCGCAATCGTGACGACGGCGGTGTCGAGGCGGTGCTCTCGGGACCTGTCCATAAGGTGAACGAGATGCTCCGGCTCTGCGCCGACGGCCCGCCAGACGCGCGCGTGAGCAAGGTGACCGTCATCCAGGAGGGCGGCACGGTCGCCCCAGGCTTCAGGGTGATCGGGACCAACTGGCGCTGATCGAGGCTCTCGCGCCCAAGATCTCCTCGAAGGCGGCGTGGAGGGCTGCATCCACCCGACCCATGTCGGTCTCGGCGCCGAGCGAGGCGAGGCTCGTCACGGCCGCGTCTTTCAGCCCGCAGGGCACGATGCCGGAGAAGTGCTCGAGGTCGGGATCGACGTTCAGGCTCACGCCATGCAGGCTCACCCAGCGGCGCACACGCACGCCGATGCTGGCGATTTTCGCCCCATTGACGAACACGCCGATCTGGCCATCGCGCCGCTCGCCCTCGACGTCGAGCCGCGCAAGGGTCGCGATCAGCCAGTCTTCGAGGGAAATGACGAAAGCCCTGACGTCGCGGCCGCGCGCCGTAAGGTCGAGCATCACATAGGCCACGCGCTGGCCTGGGCCATGATAGGTGAAGCGCCCGCCGCGGCCGGTCCTGAACACGGGAAACCGCGAAGGTGCGAGCAGCTCGTCTTCCGAGGCGCTGGTTCCGGCGGTGTAGATGGCGGGGTGCTCGAGCAGCCACACGCATTCGGATGCCTCGGCGAGGGCGATGGCCCGGGCTCGCGCGTCCATGAACGCGACCGCCTTAGGGTAGGGGACGGGCGCGGCGCTCTTGAGCCATTCCACCCTGCCCGTTGCCGGGGCAGGCGGAGGCGCCATGCGCAAGCCGTGCTCTCCCATGCCGATCCTCTTTGCCGCAACCGGCGCGCCGCAAGCGGTGGCGCAAGCCGGGTGGCCTCAAGGCTAACCTTGCACCCTAAAGGCAGGTTTGCTAAGGCAGCAGGCCCCGCGCGCTTGTCGAGGGGCTAGCCTATAGCCATATCCGGGGCGGAAAGCTCCGGGATTCCTTTTTTGACGCATGACCTTATCCGAAGTCTGCAACTTTTCGGGGTCATAGCTTTAGCGGTCGTGGCGGAAACGGTAGACGCGCAGCGTTGAGGGCGCTGTGGGCTTAGCCCGTGGAGGTTCAATTCCTCTCGACCGCACCAATTTCTCTTCTGCTGTGCCTTAGGGCGTCGGCAGCGACTGAGGGACCGGCTCTTTGAGGGCCGCGATTCCGTTAGCCTTGGGCACGATCTGCACGATGCGGTAGCCGCGCTCTTTCAGCTTGTCGAGGAGGATCGGCAAGGCCTTCGCCGTCGCCGCCTTCCGGTCGTGGAGCAGCAGGATCCCGCTGCCCTTTTGCTGGAGACGGGCAAGAGCGCGCTTCACGGTGCTTGCGGCATTGATGTTCATCCAATCGTCAGTGCCGATGTCGCAGGAGATGACGGCGACGCCGGCCTCGGCCAGATAATCGTCCAGCTTCGCGGAATCGTTGAGGCCGGGATAGCGGAAGAACGGCGCCACCCGGCCGCCCGAGGCCTCTCTCAAAGCGGCGAAGCCATGCTTGATTTCCTCCTTGGCCCGCTCGAGCCGGATGTGGCCGAGATTGGGCGGGTGCGACCAGCTGTGGGAGCCGAGCGTGTGGCCGCGGTCCACCACCTCCTTGGTGACCTCCGGATAGGCCTCGGCCCAGCGCCCGATCTCGAAGAAGGTCGCCTTGACGCAATGGTGGTCGAGAGCGTCGAGCACCTTGGGCGTCTGTTTTGGGTCGGGCCCGTCGTCGAAGGTCAGCACGACCTCCTTGGGCTCGAGGGCAAGCGTGGTCTGATATTGATAGGTGCCGAAGCGAGGGCCGCCGGCCGGGTCGATCTCGATCACGCGCGAGACGCCGAGCGCCTCAGGGTTGCCGGGACAGCTCACCGGCTCGGGCCTCGCGCCAACCGTCAAGGCGACGATGACGAGGAGCGCAAGGCTCGCCGACCGCGAGAGATATAAGGTTCCCCGCAACTTTTGGCTCTCCCAAGCCGCATGCCATTTTTGGCTGGAAATTCCACGACAACAAGCGTCTAGTGACGTCTTGGCTGCGCCTGTTGTCGCAGGCCGGAAGTGGCAATCCGCCCGTATCCACGGCGTCCGATTCCCGCTCCCGGGTCGTGGCCCCTCCCGTTTGAAGCTTTCGACCCGGCGATCGGACAGGCCATGCAGGACGCCGCAGGCAAGGTTCAACTGCGCGACGAGGAAGGGGGCATTCGCTCCGATTTCTTGCATGCCGTAGTTGCCGCGCTCGACGAAGGCCACGCCGACACGGCGCGCGAGCTTACGCTCAAGCTGCATGAAGCGGACCTCGCTGACCTGATCCAGCTGCTCCGCCCCGAGCAGCGCGGGCTCCTCATCACCACGCTGGGCGATGACTTCAAGGCCGGCGCGCTGCCCGAGCTCGACGAGTCGGTGCGCGACCAGGTGATCGAGGCCATGCCGACACAGCAGGTGGCCGAGGCCCTGCAGCAGCTCGACTCCGACGAGGCGGTCTATCTAATCGAGGACCTCGACAAGGAAGAGCAGTCGGACATCCTCGCCAAGCTTCCGTCCTTCGATCGCGCGGCGCTCGAGCGGAGCCTCGAATATCCCGAGGACTCCGCCGGCCGCATCATGCAGACCGATCTCATCGCCGTGCCGCCGTTCTGGTCGGTGGGGCAGACGATCGACTATATGCAAGAGGCCGACGACCTCCCCGACCGCTTCTACGAGGTCTTCGTCGTCGATCCCGCTTATCATCTCATCGGATCGATCGCGCTCAATCGCCTGCTTCGCTCCAAGCGGACGGCCACGATCGAGTCCATCACCCGTCGCGACGTCAACCCGATCGAGGTCGAGGCCGACCAGGAGGAGGTCGCGCGCGAGTTCGAGCGCTACAATCTGACCTCGGCGCCCGTGGTCGATGCCGATCATCGGCTGATCGGGGTGATCACCGCCGACGACGTGGTCGAGGTGGTGCAGGAAGAGGCCTCGGAGGACATCCTGCGGATGGGTGGCGTGGCCGGCGAGTCGGTGGCCGACACCGTGTGGGAGACGACGCGGCGCCGTTTCACCTGGCTCCTTGCCAATCTCGCCACCGCCATCCTCGCCTCGTTGGTGATCAGCCTGTTCGACGCCACCATCGAGCAGATGGTGGCGCTTGCCGTGCTGATGCCCATCGTGGCCTCGATGGGCGGCAATGCCGGGACGCAGACCATGACGGTCGCGGTGCGGGCCCTCGCCACGCAGGACCTCGGCGCCGCCAATGCACTCAGGGTCATCGGCCGGGAGACGGCGGTCGGCATCCTCAACGGGGTGCTGTTCGCCGTGATCATGGGAGCGATCGTCTATTTCTGGTTCGGCAGCGATCAGCTTGGTCTTGTGATCGGGGTCGCCATGATCGTCAATCTTTTCGCCGCGGCCTTGGCGGGCATTCTCATCCCGCTCGGGCTGAACGAGCTCGGGCTCGATCCGGCGATCGCCTCCGGCGTGTTCGTGACGACGGTCACCGACGTGGTCGGCTTCTTCGCCTTTCTCGGTCTGGCCGCAATGTGGTTAGTTTAGGCTGCGAAGGGGCTGGGGATGTTTTTCTATCTCGCCAAAGCGCTGTGGTTCCTGTTGCAGCCGTCGACGCTGATCGCGCTTCTCATCGGCTATGGCGCCATCCTGATATGGACCGGCTGGGCGCGGTGGGGGCGGCGTTTCGTGACGGTCGGCGCGATCCTTCTTTTGATCGCCGGGCTGTCACCGCTCGGCAACGCCTTGATCCTGCCGCTCGAGGATCGCTTCAAGCGGGCAAATCTCGACGAGCCTCCTGCGCCTACGGGCTTCATCATTCTCGGTGGCGCCGAGGACAGGCTGGTCGGCACCGCCCGCCATGCGCCGACCCTGAACGAGGCCGGCGAGCGCATCGTCGAAGCTGCTATCCTCGCGCGGCGCTTTCCTGAGGCCAAGATCGCCTTTTCCGGGGGCGATGCCGGCATCCTCTATAAGTCCGACAGTGAGGCGGCGGGGGCTGAGGCGCTTCTGACGGCGATGGGCGTTCCGCAGGAGCGGCTGATCCTCGAAGCCAATGCCCGCGACACCTACGAGAACGCGGCCTTCCTCAAAGAGGAGCTCAATCGGCAGGGCGATCTCGCCCCCGGCAGTCGCTGGCTGCTGATCACCTCGGCCTATCACATGCCGCGCGCCATGGGGGCCTTCCGCAAGGCGGGCTTCGACGTCGAGCCCTGGCCGGTGGACTATAGGACGCGGGGGGCGGCCGATCTCGCGCGCCCCTTCGACAAAGTGTCGGAAGGCTTGCGCCGTGTGGATGTCGCCGCGCGCGAATGGGTGGGGCTTCTCGCTTATTGGCTGAGGGGACGGAGCGATGCCCTGTTTCCGGCGCCGCTACCGCGCTAGGTCGCCGGCTGCGATCTCGCGCGCCCCGGAGCTAGCCCGTCTGACAGCCCGCCAGCATCCCCATGTCGACCCAATCTCTGAGATAGGACGCGGCGCGGAGTTCCGCCTCGTCCTCGCCGGCGAAGGTCGCCACCATCTCGCAGAGCACGCCGAAGCGGACGCCTTTCGCCGCCTCGTTCCACATCATCGCTTCCTCGGCCGAAAGCGGCCGGAAGCGCGCCATGAAATCCTGCCGCCAAACGACAACGGCTTGCGGCTCGGGCAGGTGCTGGGGTTTCGGCGGGGCCGTCTCGTTCTTGAGCGCCGACCAGATATCGGCGGCGTTGGTCGCGAAAGTGAGGCGGATGGAAGTGGGATTGGGCTTAAGGACGAGCTGCGGCCAGGCTTCGGGCGCAAGCGCGGCAAGCTCCTCGATGCGAAGCGGCTCGGCGTCGGGCCCGTCGAAGGCATCGGCGAGCGCCTTCTCGAGGGCGGCAAGCTCGGCCACCTCCGGATGCTTGGCGAAGGCCTCGCTTCTCTTGACGAAAGCGGGGAGATGACGCCCGAACCAGCGCGCGCTCCTCTGGTCCGACGGATTGGCCGCGATATAGGCCTTGACCAGCCTGGCGAAGCCCTGGTCGCCGAGATAGCCATGCACCTGCTCGTAGTCGTCGGCGAGGATCTCGGCGAGCCTCACCACATAGGCGTTGCGATAGACGCCGAACAGCACTTTGCGCTCTTCCTTGGCGCTGTCATTGACCTCGGCAAGGATGGCATCGTCGCCGGCAAGGATGCCGTGCTGGAAGCTCTCTTGTAGCTCTTTGAGGCTTTTCATTCCGCCGCTTCGAGGCGCTTTCCGCCAAGCGACTTTCCGCCAAGCGCCTTGCCGCCAAGCACCTCGCGGGCGATTGAGCGGGCGTGGTCAAGCTCCTCGACCAGCTCGGGCAGCGGCGGGATGTTGTCGTCGCGCTCGATCATGGTCGACACCGGGCCGAAATGGGCGACCGCCTCGCGATAGAAGTCCCACACCTCGTCGCAGACCGGATGGTCGTGGGTGTCGATGATGTGGCTTTCCTCGTGGCTGTGGCCGGCCACATGGAACTGGACGACGCGATCGCGCGGCACCCCGTGCAGGAAATCGTCGGTGGAGAAATCGTGGTTGAAGGCGCTCACATAGACATTGTTGATGTCGAACAGGAGCCAGCAATCGGCGCGCCTCGCCACCTCGCTCACGAACTCCCATTCGGTCATCTCCGATTGCCCGAAGGTGATGTAGCTCGACACGTTCTCGAGCGTGAGCCGGCGGCCGAGAAAATCCTGCACCTGGCCGACGCGCTCGACCACGTGATCGAGCGCCTCTTGCGTGTAAGGGATGGGCAGGAGATCGTGCAGGTTCACCCCGTGCACGCCCGTCCAGCACAGATGGTCGGAGATCCACTTGGGATTGACCCGCTCGGCGAGCCCCTTCAGCGCCTTGAGATAGTCCATGTCGAAGGGAGTGGTCGAGGCGATGGAGAGCGACACGCCGTGCATCACGATGGGGTAGCGCTCACGGATCAACTCGAGCATGCGCAAGGGCTGCCCGCCTGGGATCATGTAGTTCTCGGAGATGACCTCGAACCAGTCGACAGACGGGGAGCCCTCAAGGATCTCCTGATAATGCTGGGGCCTGAGCCCCAAGCCAAAGCCGAGATAAGGCGGCTTCTCGCTGCTCATGATCAGCTCCCAAGTCTTGTAAGGCTCCCAAGTCTTATATGGGAGCCGGCGATGGCCGGCTCCCAGCCGTAAATCCTCGGAGGCGAACTAGATCGCTTCCCACTGGCCCTGCTTGTCGGCGCACTCGTCCTGGAGCATCATGAGCCAGCCCTGGCCCTTACATGCATTCTGGCCCTTGCAGTCATTCTTGGCGCTCTTGCACGCGCCTTGGCCATGGCAGCCGTTGACGCCGAAGCAGCGTCCCTTCACCGTCTCGGCGGTCGCTGCGCCGATCAGGGTTGCGCCCGTAACGACGAGCACGGCCGCAGTCATGGCAATTGTAGCACCGGACTTCCGGTTGAGCTTCATTTTCCTCTCCTGTGCATGAGTTCTAGGCACGCGTGGCGAAAAACCACCAGCCGAGCTATAGCCCTTATCCAAGAGGGGCTTGCGTCACTCCTTTTCAAAGCTCCGTGACTCTTGGGCTTAACCGTCTTCACGCTGCCGTTATCGGCGCGGATCTGGCCACGCGGCCGTGAACCCCGCGGATTTCAAGAGGGAAGGGCTCCGGTCCAGGATCGTGGTGAGGTGAAGGGGCCATGGGCCTTAACGACATTGTCGTTTATGTCGACAGCGCGGAGGCGACCAAGGCCCGCGTGGAATTCGCCGTGGCCCTCGCCAAGGACCATGGCGCGCATCTCGTCGGCATCGCCTTCGCCCCCACCGCGTTGCTGCCGCTGTACGGGGCCGATGTGGGCTTCGCCGACATGACCGAGATCCTCGGGAGCGTGAAGATGCAAGGCGAGACCGCGCTCAAAGCCTTCAAGGCGCGCGCCGAGGCCGAAGGCGTGACCGCCGAGGGGCGGCTGATGCAGGCCGTGAGCGATGAGTTCCCGCGCGACTTCGCCTGCTCGGCCCGGCATGTCGATATCGCGATTCTGGGGCAGCCCCGCCATGGCGATCCGCTCATCGGCCAGTATGCCCTTGTGGAGCGCTGCCTGTTCGCTTCGGGGCGCCCGGTCATTATCGTGCCGGCGGCGCCGGCCAAGACGGTGCTGAAAGGGACCATCGTCGCCGCCTGGGACGGGAGCGCAGAGGCGGCGCGCGCGTTCAACGACGCACTCATTTTTCTCAAGGCGGCCGAGCGCGTCGTGCTGCTGGTCGGGGTAGCGAGCTCCCCTGACGAAGAGCGCGAGCCCGCTATCGACGACATGGTGGCCCATCTGAAGCGGCACGGCGTCATGCCTGAAGTGGTGCGGTTCAAGACCAGCGAGGGCGATATCGGCAAGCTGCTCTTGGCGAAGGCCAAGGACCTTGGCGCCGACATGATCGTGCTGGGAGCCTTCCATCATTCCCGCTGGCGAGAGTTCATCCTCGGCGGCGTGACGCTGACCATGCTCGAAGCGGCGGCGATTCCCTTGCTCATGGCGCATTGACCGGCAATGACGGTGCATCTCATCAAGCTTTGCGTGGGCGTGGACACCGTCAAGGAGCTTGCCGACTGGCAGGCTGAGCGGCTGCAACGCCTGATGCGAGCGGGGAAGATGCCAGACCTCTGCCACCGCACCTTGCAGACGCCGCGGCGGCGCGCCGAATTGCTCGACGGCGGATCGCTCTATTGGGTGATCAAGGGCTTCGTGCTGGTGCGCCAGCGCGTGCTCGATCTCAAGCCCGACCTGAAGGACGACGGCACCGCCTGTTGCGGCATCGTGCTCGACGCCGAGCTCGTCACGACCCGCGCCCATCCGCGCCGCGCCTTTCAGGGCTGGCGCTATCTCGACGCAGCCGATGCGCCGAACGACGCCAAGGCGAGCGACATCGCCGATGACGAGCTGCCGCGCGGAATGCGCGAGGATCTGCGCGAGCTCCGCCTTATCGACTGGTAGTAGCGGGAAGCGGCACGGGGACGTTGTCGATCAGCCGCGTCTTGCCGAGATAGACGGCGGCGAGAACCCGCGCCTTCTTCACCGGACCCGACAGGGGCACAAGCGTGTCTGGGTCCCGCACGGCCACATAGTCGACGCGAAACCCTGCCGCTTCAAGCTTGAAGCGCCCGGCCTCGGCCGCGGCATCGGCGCCTGCGCCTTGCGCCAAGGCGGCGGCGACCTCGTGAATGGTGCGATAGAGCAGGGGGGCGACTTTTCGCTCGGCCGGCGACAGATAGCTATTGCGCGAGGACAGCGCGAGTCCATCCCCCTCGCGCACGATCTCGCCGCCCACAATCTCGACTTGGATGTTTAGGTCGCGCACGAGACGCTTGATGACCAGGAGCTGCTGATAGTCCTTCTCCCCAAACACCACGAGGTCGGGCGCGCATTGCAGCAGAAGCTTGGTCACAACCGTGGCGACGCCCTCGAAATGATTGGGCCGAGCGGAGCCGCAGAGATCCTCGGTGAGGTCGCCGACCTTGACGTGGGTGGTGAAGCCTTTTGGGTACATCTCGGCCAGGTCGGGGGCATAGACGAGATGGGCGCCGGCCTTGGCGAGCTTGACGAGATCGCCCGCCTCGTCGCGGGGATAGGTCTTGAAGTCCTCCCGCGGGCCGAATTGGATTGGGTTCACGAAGATGGACACGACCACGCGGTCGGCCTTGCTCCCAGCCAGCGCGACCAGGGCGAGATGGCCTTCATGGAGCGCGCCCATGGTGGGAACGAGCGCGACCGTCTCGCCCGCCGCTCGCCATTTGGCGATCTGGGTCCTCAAGTCTTTGACCGTGCGGACGGTGGTGATGGCGCTGGTCATGCTTCCTCTCCGGGGCGGCGACCATAACAAGACCGCAATAGTTGGGCGAGGCCCAAAGGACTAGACTTGCGCCATGGGCGAGCCCAAACGCGACATCGGCGCGACTGCCTCCTTGCCTGGCCGCGAGGCGATCGGCGAGGCGTTGCTTGCCGAGGAAGGCCCGCTCGTCGCATCTCTGATCGAGCGGGCGCGCACAAGCGAGGAGGAGCGGTGCCGTATCGAGCTTCTCGCCAGCGATCTCGTCAAGGCGGCGCGAGACGGAAGGCGCGAGGCGGGCGGCGTCGACTCCTTC
>JBGQMX010000113.1:0-10984 GCA_041500805.1 Methyloceanibacter sp. | reverse complement strand
AGATGCCGACCACCCGGTCGGTCGGGAAATAGGCGACATGCGCCCTGCCGACGAAGGGGATCATGTGGTGCTCGCAATGGGAGTGAAGCTCGATGTCGCGGAGCATCACGATGTCATCATAGCCCGCCACCTCGTCGAAGGTGCGCGAGAGCACCTCCTGCGGGTCCTCGTGGTAGCCCGAGAAGAACTCGTCATAGGCGGAGGTGACGCGCCTTGGGGTCTCGCGCAACCCCTCGCGGTCAGGGTCGTCGCCGGCATAGGCGATCAGCGTGCGGACGGCCTCCTCGGCCTCCTCCCGCGACGGCTTCACGATGCCTGGCCCGCGGCCGATCTCGGCTTGCGCCCTTGTCCGCAGTTTCTTCACCGTGGCGTCCATGAGACTGAAACTTTCCTTGTCTGGCTCAACGCAAAGGGGCCGGCGGCCGTTTCGGCCGCTTCAATTGGGATAGTATAACCGGCTCGTCACCCGGTCGCGGCTGTTATAACCCCGCGCCCCTCTCATCCTCGCACCCGGCTGCATATATAATGCGTGATTTCCGGCTGCAAGGCGAGCCTGACACGGCACTATGACATGACATTGCCTGACGATATTTACAGCCAGCGCATCCTCGAGCTTGCCGCCGCCATGCCGCGCACGGCAAGGCTTGCCGCGCCCGAGGCTACCGCCATGGCCCATTCGAAGCTCTGCGGCAGCACGGTGACGGTCGATCTCGCCATGGAGGGCGATGTGGTCAGCGACTATGGCCAGAGCGTCAAGGCTTGTCTCCTCGGCCAGTCGGCGGCTTCGGTGATGGGCCGCGAGGTCGTCGGGACAAGTGCGGCAGAGTTGCGCGCGGTCGGCGCGGCGATGCGGAAGATGCTGAAAGAGGGCGGTCCCCCGCCGCAAGGCAAGTGGGGCGACCTCGCCATGCTCGAGCCGGTTCGCAATTATAAGGCCCGCCATGCCTCGACCCTCCTCGTGTTCGACGCGGTGGAGAACGCCATTGCCCAGATCGAGGCCAAGCGGGCGGAACAGACCCCTTCGGGTCTCCGCTCGGAGCAGCATGTCTAAAGCTTCTCGCCCGAGCGGGGAGGGGCGCCTGCCGTGCGGCTCGCGGATGGCGAAGGCGCTAATGCTCGCGCCGATTACGCTCTATCGCTGGACCCTCTCGCCTCTGCTCGGCGTCAATTGCCGGCATCTGCCCTCCTGCTCGGACTATGCGCGTGAGGCCATCGACACGAACGGGGCGTGGAAGGGCGGTTGGCTCGCATTGGCGAGGCTCTGCCGCTGCCAGCCGTGGGGCAGTCACGGCTTCGACCCGGTGCCCGACCTGAGCGGCGAGCATTACCCCTTTGCGCCTTGGCGTTACGGGCGGTGGCGCATGCCACGACCATCGCAGCTCGATCGGCGACATGGTAGGATCGGCCCATGAACGAGATGCTCAAGCAGAAGCGCATGACGGTGGACGAGTTCATCCCCTGGGCGATGGCTCAGCCGCGGGGACGCTATGAGCTCGTCAACGGCGAGGTTTTCATGATGGGCCCCGAACGGGCGGCGCATGTGCGAATTAAGACCTCCGTCCTTCTCGCGCTTGTCGCCGCCGTGAAGCGCGCGGGCGTCCCCTGCGAGGCGATGGGCGACGGCATGACCGTACGCATCAACGAACGAACGGCCTATGAGCCCGATGCGCTCGTTTATTGTGGGCCTCGGTTGGCCGGCGATGACATAGAAGTGCCAAACCCCGTGATCGTTGTCGAGGTTGGATCGCCTTCGACCAGCAGCACCGATACCGGCATGAAGTTTCGCGGATATTTTTCGCTTTCGAGCGTGCGGCACTATCTGATCATCGACCCAGAGGCGCGCGCGATTACGCATCATGCGCGCGGCGCAGACGGACAGATCGTCTCGACCTCGCGCAGCGAGGGGACGCTCGTCCTCGATCCGCCTGGCATCGAGGTGCCCGTCGCTGAGATGCTCCCTGCGGAATGACGGCACCCAGCTCGTGACGACCTAGCCAAAGTCTGCTAGAAGCCCCGGCCTGATATCCGATCAATCTCTTACCTGCGCTGGTACGCAGGAGTGAGAGGAGCAATAACGTGTCTGACATCTCCCTGACATTTCCTGACGGTTCTGCCCGCGCCTTCAAACCTGGAGTCACGGGGCGCGACGTTGCCGACTCCATCGCCAAATCGCTCGCCAAGAAGGCGGTGGCGGTTGCGCTCGACGGCCAAGTGCGCGATCTCGCCGAGCCCATCAAGGCCGACGCATCAATCCGCATCCTCACGCGCGACGACCCCGAGGCGCTGGCGCTCATCCGCCACGACGCCGCCCATGTGATGGCCGAGGCGGTGCAGGAGCTCTACCCCGGCACGCAGGTCACCATCGGCCCCGTCATCGAGAACGGCTTCTATTACGACTTCGCGCGGCCGGAGCCCTTCACCCCCGACGACCTTCCCGTCATCGAGGCCAAGATGGCCGAGATCATCGCGCGCGACTCGCCCTTCACCTGCGAGGTCATGGATCGCGCCAAGGCGAAGGCGCTGTTTGCCAACAAGGGCGAGACGTTCAAGCTCGAGCTGATCGACGCGATTCCCCAAGGGGACGAGATCAAAATCTACTCGCAACGCGAGTGGCTCGATCTCTGCCGCGGGCCGCATATGACCTCGACGGGGAAGGTAGGCAAGGGCTTCAAGCTTCTGAAGATCGCCGGCGCCTATTGGCGCGGGGATTCGACCAAGCCCATGCTTCAGCGCATCTACGGCACCGCCTGGGCGAGCGAGGACGACCTCAAGGCCTATCTCCACCAGATCGAGGAAGCCGAGAGGCGCGACCACCGCCGCCTGGGCCGGGAGATGGATCTCTTCCATTTCCAGGAGGAGGCGCCGGGCGCCGTGTTCTGGCACGCCAAAGGCTGGGCTCTGTTCACCGCGCTGATCGGCTATATGCGCCGCCGGCAGCAGGCTAACGGCTATGTCGAGGTCAACTCCCCCGACATGATGGATAAGGCGCTGTGGGTGCAGTCCGGCCATTGGGAGAAGTTCGGCGACCATATGTATGTCACCGAGACGCCGGACGAGCGCATCTATTGTTGCAAGCCCATGAATTGCCCAGGGCATGTGCAGATCTTCAAGCATGGCTTGAAGAGCTATCGCGATCTTCCCTTGCGTATCGCCGAGTTCGGCAAGGTGCATCGCTACGAGCCCTCGGGCGCGCTGCACGGGCTCCTGCGCGTGCGCCATTTCACGCAGGACGACGCCCATATCTTCACCACCGAGGACCAGATCACCGAGGAGTGCGTGAAGCTCAACGAGCAGATGCTCGCGATCTATCGTGACTTCGGCTTTGAGGATGTCCGGATCAAATTCTCAGACAGGCCAGCCAAGCGGGTCGGCTCTGATGAGGTGTGGGACAAGGCTGAGGCGGCGCTGAAGCGCGCGGTGGAGGCCGCCGGCCTCACCTATGAGCTGAACCCGGGCGAGGGCGCCTTCTACGGGCCGAAGCTCGAATATGTGTTGCGCGACGCCATTGGCCGCGATTGGCAATGCGGCACGATCCAGGTCGATCTCAATCTACCGGGGCGGCTCGGCGCCTTCTATATCGCCCCTGACGGCGAGAAGACCGTGCCGGTGATGATCCACCGCGCCATGTTCGGGTCGCTGGAGCGCTTCACCGGCATCCTCATCGAGCATTATGCCGGGCATCTGCCGCTGTGGCTGGCGCCGGTGCAGGCGGTGGTCGCCACCATCGTGTCAGATGCCGATGTCTATGCCGAGGAGGTGCTGGCGGCCCTGCAAGCGGCGGGGCTGCGCGCCGAGGCCGATCTCCGCAACGAGAAGATCAACTACAAGGTGCGCGAGCACTCGCTGGCCAAGGTGCCGGTGCTGCTCGTGGTCGGCAAGCGCGAGGCCGAGGACAAGACCGTGTCGGTGCGGCGGCTGGGGAGCCAGGCGCAGCAGGTGATGACGCTCGATGCGGCCGTCTGCATGCTGGTGGACGAAGCCGTGCCGCCTGATCTGCGCCAGGCCGTTACAAGAGCTGCTTAGCGTCAGCGCGCCGAGGGGCGGAATAGCGCGCCGGGATTGATCAAGGGTGCGTTCGGGTCGGCGGGCGTCGTTGCCGAGAAGCCGTCGAACGCCGCGCCTCCCTCAGGCGACGGCGCTCCGTCGCCCGCAACGGTGCCGCCGGAGGATGGCGGCGGCGGAGCGGGCGGATCGGTGAGGGCCTTGAGCGCCTCGGCCGTGGTGGGGCCGTCGTCGACCACGACCTCGATTTGCTTCGGCTCGCCCGACTCGATGCTGAACTTGCGCGTATAGCTTAAGCCATTGTGGTCGGCGACCACGGCGTAGCTGCCGGCGGCGAGGATGTGGGTCGGCAGCGCGCCCGCATTCTCCTTCACCACGTCGCCGGCAGAGGTGAGGATGGTCCATTTGGTGTCGGCGAGGGCCTCGCCCCCCAGCGTCTGGACCAGCTTGAAGGTGGTCTTGGCTCCTGTCTGCTTGACGGTCGCCTCGGTGATCTTGCCGGGCTCCACCGTCACGTCGGCCCTGACGGTCGCGTTCGCATCTCCGTAGAGACTGGCAATGTGATAGGCGCCGGCATTCAGCCTGATGATCACGCCGGGCTTGGCGTTGCCGAGGATCGTGTGGCGATTGCCGAACTGATCCTCCTCGTCGGCCTGGATGTCGAAGCGAACGCTTCCCTCGGGCAGCGGCTCGCCGTTGCCGAGCACGGCGCTAAGCTTCAGCCCGCCAGTGTTGAGGACGAAGGTCTCCTCCAGCGACCGGCCGCTTTCCACCTTGATCTTCTTGGTGAGGTTGGAGAGGCCGTAGGCGGCGTTGACCAGGTAGTCCCCGGGAAGCAGCGCTGCCGTGGGTATCGCCTCGTGGTGGGTGCTGAGGAGCTTGCGGCTGCCGTCGGGTGAGATCTTGTCGGCATAGACGCGCCAGGTGAGCCCCGACTGCAATTTTGGTCCAGCCTCGGTGACCAGGGCCTTGAAGGTGACGGGCACGGGGAGCTGGACCTGCGGCGCGGGCGCCGGGGGTGGCGCAATTGGCACCGATTGGACGAGTCTCACGGGAGGTGCGGCAGTCGTCGGAGGTGGGGCAGTCGAGGTCTGACCGGCGGGAGGTGCTGCACCTTGGACAAGGGGTGCGCCGGGAAGAGGTGCCGCGCCCGGAGGGGCCGCCGATTTGAGCACAGCGGTCTCGCCGGCAGATTGCTCTTCCGGGGCGGGCGCCGGTCCCGACTTCTGCATCGCCGATTGACGGCGCTCGACGGCTTCGCTGCTTGCGGGCGCAGCTTCTTGCGCGGCTCCGGAGTTCGGCGGGGGTTCTGCGACGCCGCTTGGCGCGCCGCTCCCCGCCGCTCCCGGCATGCCGGCGTCGCCGCCACCGGTCGCGGCGGCTTGAGGGGAAGGCGCCGCCGGAGTTGCGACGGCATCGAGAACCGTGGCGAGCGCTTGCTTGAGCTCGCTCGCATCGGCCGCCGCGACGAAGGTTCCGCCGGTCGTGCCGGCAATGCAGCTCAAGGGCTTCAGCCCGTCTGCCTTGGCGTCGAAGCCGATCACGTGGATGCGTAAGCCTTGCGAATTCTGCTTCAGCGCGGCTGCCGTGGCGCAGAGATCGGCGTCGCAGGTGTCGCCGCCGTCGGCGATGAGGACGATGTCGAGTTTGCTGCCTTTCGCCTGAGCGGACTTGGCAGCGTCGCTCAGAGCTGCCGCGATGGGGGCTTGGCCTTTCGGTTTGATCTTGCCGAGGAGCTTGCCTTGCGTCTCCGCCGTAAGCTCACCGGGCTTCGCCAGGATCTCGCTGTCAGCGCAGTTCGATGCCTTGCGATGGCCGAAGGCCACGAGCCCAAAAGATAGGCGATCCCCATAAGTGCTGATGGCTTGACCAAGCTCGGCGCGCACGGCGTCGAGCTTGCTCGCGCTTCCGATCTTGGCGCTCATGCTGCTCGAGGCATCGAGCACGATGATGGTCGCAGGGAGGCTGAGCTCGGCCGCAGGACGCTGCTCGTCTTTGGCTGCGGCGGCTCCCGCTCCAAGAAGAGCGGCGGCCAAGAGCGTGAGCTTTGGCCCCGCGCAGCGTTTCCCTCGCATAGAGTTCGCTCCGATCAGCCGGCCGCCAGCTGTTATACCCGCTTCCGATGTGGACAACGGAGCGAAATTCGGTCGCGAATGAGGCCGATTTGGGGTGCATCAAGTGGCCGGAATCCGCCATTGTTTGGCGCGTGTTTTCGCGATAGGGAACGCGACCTTAGCCGAATGGCGTGAGCTCATGTCTAACCCAACCATCGACCTCCTTCTCACCCGCCGCTCCGTCTCGGCCAATAGCCTTGGCGAACCTGGCCCAAATGGGCCCGAGATTGAGCTGATCCTGAGGGCCGCCTCGCGCGTTCCCGACCACAAGAAGCTCGTGCCCTGGCGTTTCCTTCTGTTTCAGGGCGAGGCGAGGGCGAGGTTCGGCAAGGTGCTGGCCGAGGTGTGCCGCGTCGAGGAGATCGACCCAGGCCAGTTCCGGCTCGAAAACGAGGGGAACCGTTTCCTGCGGGCGCCTCTCGTCATCGCCGTGATCTCACGCGTGGTGAAGAACCCGGCAGCGCCGGAATGGGAGCAGATCCTCTCGGCGGGCGCGGCCTGCCAGAACCTCATCCTCGCCGCCACGGCGCTCGGATTCGGGGCGCAATGGATCACCGAATGGTGCGCCTATAGCAAAGGCGTCCGCCAGGCGCTTGCGCTTGCCGACAACGAGCGGGTCGCGGGTTTCGTCTATATTGGCACGGCGAAGGAAAAGCCCGAGGAGCGGGAGCGGCCGGGGCTCTCCGATATCGTCGCGGCCTGGAGCCCATAGGGGTTACGGAGTGGGGCGGGGAGAGTTGTCATGTTCTACGATGCAGTCGCCAACACCCACGGCCTCGCCCTTGACCCGTTCAAGGCGCTGATCGCGCCCCGGCCCATCGGCTGGATCTCGACGCTCGGCAGGAACGGTGTGGTCAATCTCGCGCCTTACAGCTTCTTCAACGCGGTGTCGGAAGATCCGCATTTCGTGATGTTTGCCTCCGGCGGCCGCAAGGACAGCCAACGCAACGCCGAGGAGACGGGAGAGTTCGTCTGCTCGCTTGCCACCTATGCCTTGCGCGAGGCGATGAGCAGGACCTCAGCCCCGGTCGGTCCGGAGGTCGACGAGATGCGGCTTGCGGGGCTCACGCCCTCGCCCTCGCGGCTTGTGTCGCCGCCGCGCGTGAAGGAATCGCCGGTCGCCTTCGAATGCCGCTATTGGCGGACCGTCGAGCTGCCGGGCAAGAACGGCGCCCCCGGCACCCACGCCATCGTGCTCGGCCAGGTGGTGGGCGTGCATATCGCCGACGAGGCGATCGTCGACGGCAGGGTCGACGTGACCAAGCTCAAGCCCATCGCCCGGCTCGGCTATCGCGATTATGCGGTGATCGACGAGGTCTTCTCGCTCTGATGTAAGCCGAGGCGCCCGCGCGTCTCAGTAGCCGAACTGCTCCGCCAGAATGCGCTCGGCAAGGGTATGGCCCGGATCGAACATCATGAAGATGTCGATGCCGCTTTCCTCCATCACCTCGACCTTGACCACGTCGCGGAACTCGGTGTTGTCGGCCACCGCGCTTACCGGCCGCTTGTCGGGCTCGAGCGCCTCGATGGTGACCTTGGCGTCGTTGGGGAGGAGCGCGCCACGCCAGCGCCGCGGGCGGAAGGGGCTGATCGGGGTGAGCGCCAGCAAGGGCGCGTTGATGGGCAGGATCGGCCCATGGGCGGAGAGATTGTAGGCGGTGCTGCCCGCCGGCGTCGAAACGAGCAGACCGTCGCAGATGAGCTCATCGAGCCGGACCTTGCCGTCCACCGCGATCCTGAGCTTGGCCGCCTGATAGATCTGCCGGAACAGCGAGGCCTCGTTGATGGCAAGCGCCTCGTGCCTGGCGCCATACTTGTCGTGTGCCGTCATGCGGAGCGGATGGATGATGGTGATCTCGGCGCTTCCAAGCCGCTCCTTGAGATTGTCCTCGCTGTAGTCGTTGAGCAGGAAGCCGACCGAGCCGCGGTTCATGCCGTAGATCGGGATGCGGCTGTTGAGGTGGCGGTGCATGGTCTGCAGCATCAGCCCGTCGCCGCCGAGCGCAACGATGGCGTCGGCTTGGCCGACCGCTGCGTTGCCGTAGCGCTCGGTAAGCCTCCTCAACGCCTCCTCCGCCTCCTTGGTCTCGCTGGCAACGAAGGCGATTTTGTCGAAGCCGGGCATCATGGTTTCGCTGTGCTTGGAGCGGAGGTAAGAAGCGGGCACTATAAACGCGACGGCGCCCCTGCAATGCAAGTCTCTCGAATTGGCGGGCGGGATGGTGAATCCATGGGGAACGACGACCGGCCGGTCCTGATCTATACGACCTTCCCGGGCCTCGATGAGGCAAAGCGGGTGGGCACTGCGCTGGTCGCGGCGCGGCTTGCCGCTTGCGTCAACATGTTCCCGGGCATGATCTCGATCTTCGAGTGGAAGGGCGCCGGCGAGGAGGCGGGCGAGGTCGCCATGATCATCAAGACGCGCGCGTCCTTGACCGAGGCGGTGCTCGCCGAGACGAAGCGGCTGCACCCTTATGAGCTGCCGGCGCTGCTCGTGCTGCCGACGGAAGGCGGCAGCGCCGAATATTGCGGCTGGATCGTGAGCCAGACGGGAAGCCCGGACACAAAATGAGCCAAGGCGTCTACGTGCTCGCCATCGATCAGGGGACGACGAGCACGCGCGCCATCCTGTTCGATGCGAGGGGACGTGCTTGCGCCACCGCGCAAGTGCCGCTCACCCAGATCTATCCGGCGCCGGGGCAGGTGGAGCACGACCCTGAGGAGATCTGGCGCTCCGTGCTCCACGTCGGCCGCGCGGTGCTGAGCGAGGTCGGAGCAAAATCCCTCGTCGCCATCGGCATCACCAATCAGCGCGAGACCACCGTCGTGTGGGAGCGGGCGACCGGCAAGCCGCTCGCCAATGCCATCGTCTGGCAGGACCGCCGCACCACCGATCTTTGCGCCGAGCTCACGCAAGAGGGGTGGGGCGCCCATGTCGCAGAGGTGACAGGCCTCGTCATCGATCCCTATTTCTCGGCGACCAAGCTTGCCTGGCTCCTGGCCAATGTTCCGGGTCTCGACGCAAGGGCACGGGCAGGGGAGGTGTGCTTCGGGACCATCGACAGCTTCCTTCTGTTCAAGCTCACCGGCGGCAGGCTGCATGCGACCGATGCGACGAATGCCGCCCGCACCATGCTGTTCGACATCAGGTCCGGGCAGTGGGACGAGCGGCTGCTCGATCGTCTCGCCATGCCGCGCGCGATGCTGCCTGAGTTGCGCGACAGCCAGAGCGATTACGGGGTCACCGAGCAGGAGCATTTCGGTGCGGCCGTCCCGATCAGAGGCGTCGCCGGCGACCAGCAGGCCGCGGCCTACGGGCAGGCCTGCTTCAGGCCGGGCATGCTCAAGGCCACTTACGGCACCGGCTGCTTCGTTCTCGCCAACACAGGCGAGGAGAAGGTGGCCTCCGCCACGCGCATGCTCTCGACCATATTCCATCAGCTTGAGGGGCGCCGCGTCTACGCCTTGGAGGGCGCAATCTTCATGGCCGGCGCCACGGTGCAGTGGCTCAGGGACGGTCTCGGCCTGATCGCCTCCGCGGCAGAGAGCGAGGCTTTGGCGCGAGAGGCCGATCCAAAGTCGGGTGTCTATCTCGTTCCCGCCTTCCAGGGATTAGGCGCGCCGTTCTGGGATGCGAACGCGAGGGGCGCGATCCTCGGACTGACCCGCGCCGCATCGAAGGCCGATCTCGTCGCTTCAGGGCTCGAGGCGGTCGCCTTCCAAACCCGCGACCTTTTGACCGCCATGGGGCGCGACATGGCGGTGAGCGGAATCAAGGCGCCCCCAGGCTTACGGGTCGATGGGGGGATGACCGGCAATGCCTGGCTCATGCAGCGGCTCGCCGACATTCTGGGCGACAGGGTTGAGGTTGCGCTGAACCCTGAGACGACGGCGCTCGGCGCCGCCTACCATGCCGGCCAGGCGGTCGGTTTTTTCGGCGACGCCGAGGAGCTTGCTAAAACCTGGGAGCCGGCTTCCGCCTACGAGCCCAAGATGAGCGAGGCCGAGAGGGAGGCGCGCTATGGCGGCTGGCTCGATGCCGTGGCGAGGGTGAGGTCCGAAGGCCTCCGCTGATGTTTCCCACCGAAGGCGAGCGGCGCCGGCGGTCTTGCGACCTTAATCGTACCGTCACAACACTGTCATAGAGTATCGGCAGGTAAGCCCCTAAGGGGCAAGGAGGACATCTGCATGGCGATGGCGGCGATTGATTTTCAACTTCTGGCCAATGCAGGCTTTCCTCCCGCCACGTTTAAGCCCGGCGAGGTCATCTTCGTCGAGGGCGACAAGGGCGACAAGATGTACGTGATCCGCTCGGGCGAGATCGAGATCGAGCGGGACGGTACGGTGGTGGAGACGCTGTCTCCCGGAGGCATTTTCGGCGAAATGGCGCTGATCGACGGGTCGCCGCGGGCTGCCACGGCGCGGGCCAAGACCAGTTGCGAGGTCGCCCCCATCACCGAGAAGAGCTTCCTCTTCCTGGTGCATGAGACGCCGTTCTTCGCCATTGCGGTGATGCGCACGCTTGCCGAACGGTTGAGGCGCTCCCACCCCCACGCCTGACGTCTCGTGGCCCTCGTCTGACCTGCGGCTTGCCATTGCGGCTCGCCCCAGCCATGATCGGCCGCAACTTATCCGCAAGCTTTCTGCGTAAGGCCCTTGTTGTCGCTTGAAAACCTGGCGCTGAGGCGCCCGCGCAACGTCGATGTGCCGAGGCTGGGGCGTGACGCCATTGCGGGCGCTATCTCGGCAGTGGTGCAGATTGCCTATTGCATCTCGTTCGCCGCACTGATCTTCACGGGGGATCTCGCGGGCGGCTTTTCGCTGGGGCTTGCCGGGCTCATCATGGGCACGGTGGTCACTTACGTGGT
>JBGQMX010000112.1:0-11029 GCA_041500805.1 Methyloceanibacter sp. | reverse complement strand
GCCTGGATCGGGCGCAATCGGCGCCTGGCAAAGGACTTCGAGGCGACCATCGACTCGGCACGCGCATTCCTCTACGCCGCCTCCGTCATGCTCCTTGTCCGCCGCATCGCGCGTGCTTCATGACTTTCGAAACCGACTCTAAGGAGGATGCTGAATTCATCTCCTCCCAAACGTCCAACTGTCGCTCCACCACGGGCCACCTCGTGGGCGACGGCCCGGATCGCTTGGTCACCGACATCGTGTCCGTAGTGGTCGTTAATAGCCTTGAAACGATCGATATCAATCAGGATGGCGCTCAAAGGCGAGCCGTTACTGGCCTCCCCACATGCCTCCGTCGCTTCCTCGAAGAAAGCACGCCTATTGTAGACCCCGGTTAACGGATCTCTGGTGGCCATCTGGATCAATTCACGTTGAAGGGTCACGACCCGTTCCGCCGCCCTCAGCTTTGCGTATAGTTCTTCGGTGACGGGCGGCTTGGAGATGACATCATCGGCGCCGCAGTCGAGCGCCTCCATCCATGTTCTGTGATTTTCTGACGACGTGATCAGCAGGATGTAAATTGGCCTCTTTTTGCCGGCCAGCAATCGAGTCTCCCAGCACAGCTCGACACCCGAGAAAGGCGTGGTATCTGAATCAGTGATCAGCGCGTCAATACCAGGATCTGTCTTTATCCCTTGGAGAGCTTTCTCTCCATCTTCAAAGCAGAAGATCTCGTGGCCACGCGCGTCAAGCGCACGCGCCGCCAGCGCCTGTGCCGCTGGACTTGGATCGACTAGTGCAATGCGCATTGATCATCAATGCAGCGTTCGCGGTTAAGGCCACGCTAATTCAAGCAATTCCAGCCTTAAGTGCCCCTCCCAGGTGATCAAAAAAAAGGTCAGACCCCTCCCGCTTGATTGAAAAACAGGCGAAAATCGTGGCGCGAAGCCATGAGGGACTGCCATGTCTAGCGAGGAGAGAATACAACTTCTGGCGAGGATCGCCGCGCTCGAGTACCTACTGGAGATGGGATACTCGACCTGGGTATCGCAAATGACCGATGAGGAAATCGAAGAGTTCCAACGGGACTTTGAGAGTCGGTTAAGTACCACTTGGATAGCATCTCAGGTTGACCCCTTCTTCGGCCGATCAGAATTCGACAAAGACTTAGTGCGCGAAGCTCAAGGACTCGCAGTGCGGTTCTGGAAGCGAGTCCGCGACCGAGAGGCTGATATCCGCCAGAGGCGGAAGAAGTAGCAGACGTAGCTCCGCTTTCCACAACTGTCCCACCAGCATTGGGATCAGTTCGAACGCTTGCGGCGACACGCCCACTGCGCCTCGCCGATTCTCCCTGAAGTTCACCGGTGAACTTTTGCAGAGGAGACTCGGACTGAGTTGGCGTTGCCGCCAAAAAAGGCGCTCGATCAATACGATGGCGCCGAAAAAGTCCTTCGTCATGAGGAAATTGGACCAAACACCTTTTAGCATGATTGACCGCTCCAGGCTCGGCACTCAAAATGCTTTGGTTCGCGGCGACGCTTCCGCGTGCTGCTATGGATCTCAAGGTATGCTGCTCACCATCTGCGGGCTCGACGAACTCGACTATCACAGCGCTCGCGGTGTGACGCACGTCCTCTCGCTTCTCGACCCTGATTGGCCTGAGCCGCAATCGTTTTGGGCTTATGACCCGCACCACCGAATGACTCTCCGCTTTCACGATGCCATAGAGCCAGGGGAAGAGCTGACGCTGCCGCAGCGAGAGGATGTGGAGGCAATACTGAACTTCGGCCGAATGCCGAGTCGACTAGAAGCCAAAAGTGAGAATGCTCATCTACTCGTTCATTGCCACGCAGGTGTTTCTCGCTCAACCGCGGCAGTGGCTATGTTGCTAGCGCAGGCACATCCCCTCCAAGAGGAGAATCAGATTTTCCATCAGCTCCTCAAGCTAAGGCCGCAGGCGTGGCCAAATTCGCTCATGATCGCTTTCGCTGATGAATTGCTCGAACGTCAAGGTCGGCTCTCCGCCGCCCTTTGCAAGCTTCATGCTCGGCAATTAAGAAGGGATCCAAACGCCAAACGACTATTGCGGATCGGCGGGCGGGGGCGCGAGGTGGATATGGCTCTTGATCACGGTCATTAAGCTCTAATCCAGGGCGAAGGTGATTACCTTCGTGAGCACGTGCTGCCAAGAATCAAAGATCAGCCGATCAGTGATACGACGCGTCGTCAGTTGGGAGAATTTCCCGCGGTCAACTTTCAGAGAGTCAGGGATACAAGCCTCGAAGAGGCGATCGATATCGCAACAGACCTGATCGAGTCCGCGTCTCGAATGACAGCCATTGTCCCGGCGGCGTCAGGAATTGGTGGTCCAATAGACGTAAGGGTACTGGGAGCACAGCCTCGGGCCGTTCGGGTGAAATAGGGGGGGCAACCTATCGGCTTTTGTCGATTACGCGCGCTTTCTATCTGAGGATCACCAGTCGTCCTGGTCGTCGCCTCAGTGCCTCCGTAAGGCTGCTCGCTCGACAGCATGATCAGCAACGAGAGCGAGCACCTCCTCGACATGAGCGTCTCGATCGTCCCACACCTCGAGCCAACAGGGAAAGTCGTCTCGGGTCATCCTTTTGGCCGTTAGAATCACACATAGAACACTGATCAATCGTAAGAGAGTGTGCATCCGCGCTAGGATGTCGCTGAGCCGCCCAAATCCGGTCGCTCCCCGGTTATTCCGATTGCGGCGTAGGTGTGTATCGCCGGCCGATTTGAGGCCCCTGGGGCCGTTCTACAAGTGGATTACTTAGACACTTTGTTAGACACACTAGCGTTAAGCTATTGATTATAAAGGTGTATCTCAGATTCCTAATCTGAGGGTCAGCGGTTCAAATCCGCTCGGGGTCACCAATCTCCTCAACGCTTTTAGCCGGAAATGCCCTGCGGCGATTTTCGTCAGGCAATGTAGCAGGCAATGTAATGCCGGTTATTGGCGCGGGCAGGCGAGGCGAAACGAATGGGAGGCGAGGCGCACGGAGCGTGACGCTCCGCTGTGCTTCGTCGGTCGTGGACAGTCCAATGTCGCGACAACCTGCACAACACGCTGGTCGGCGGTGCAAAGGCAAGGCTGGAACATCACGAAAATTTAGCCCTTTTCCGTTACGTTGCAGTCCCCCAACTCTCAGTACCAACTAGGGAGAAGCACCTCATGCATGCAAACACTCTTTTGAGCCGCGCCGCAGCGATCGTCGCCGCTGCGGTCATCGCTGTCGGCCTGTCGGGCGCTGCGCAGGCCGCGACCGACTTCGTTGGCACATACCGGACCACTGACACCATGGGCAAGCCGATGCAGATCACGCTGAATGCAAACGGCCGGGCTTGGGGCCACCGCCCCGGCGAATACATGAAGGGGAACTGGGCGGCCGGCAAAAGATACGCGGTGATTCAATGGACCTCCGGCTGGAGCGCCAAGCTCGTCAAGCGAGGAGACCACTTCAAGAAGCTCGCCTATGCCCAGGGTCAGGGGCCCAAGGGCAGGCCAATCAGCAAGGCGCTGGCCATAAAGGTCCAGTAGACCGCCAAGCTCTGAGCCGCGCGGCGGCGCCTCTCACCTGACGTCGAGGCGAGAGGCGCCGCCAATCGCTTCTGCAAATTGGAGCAGCTACAAAGGGGTCGGCTCGCGACCCGGTCCGGGCGAGTGGACCTCGTCTCACGGCAGAGGAATATCGTTGGCGCCTAATTCGCAAGTGGTGCAAGGACTGACCCGCGCCGGCACTTGATCCATCGCAAAGCAAGGCGCTTGCCTCAGGCCGCGATGCGCGTGCGAAACCGGAAAGGCGCGTTGTTCTCGTGCCCGACCTACTTCTTACCGTGCGGATGATGAGGAGGTGCCGCGTGATCCGGCTGCGTCCGATCTCCTGGCTTCCTACAGATAGGGTCGGACCCGGATTCCTAATCTGAGGGTCACAGGTTCAAATCCTGTCGGGGTCACCAATAAAGACGATAGCGCTCTGCCTGGAGGCGATGCTCATCGATGATCCTCGAAATTTCACCGCGGCATGAGCCGCAATTGGTGCCGGCTTGCAGCGCCTGGGCAATCGCCTCGACCGAGCGGCAGCCTTCCGCCACGGCAGCGACGATCTGGTTGGCGCCGACACCGAAGCACGAGCAGACGGTCGTGCCGCGATCGACGACGCCAAAACCCGGTCTGCCGGCGATGACCGCCATGCGGGCGCGCTGACCGGCGTGTTCCTTCAAGAGCTGCTCGCAAGCCCAGTCGCGCGAGACGGCAACGGGCTCTGACGCAAGAAAGAGCGCGCCGGCCAGACGATCACCGTCGAAACAGGCAAAGCGGTGCCGCCCGGCCGCCCCGTCGTGGAAGGACAGGGTCTCGTGGCCCGCCCTGCTGTCCAACAGAGACGTCGCAAAGGCGAGCCAGTCATGGTCACCTTCGGCAAAGGCAAGCTCAACGCGCCATCCCCCCTCGCACTTGGCAAGCGCCCAATACTCGCAAGCCAGGGCGCGTGGCCGGTTGGTGAGAACGGCGAAGCCATACTTAGCAGCGGCGAAGCGCTCGATCCTGACCGGCACGTGCTTCGATGCCGGCTGACCCGAATGAGGATCGGTGAGCGCGGGAACCAGCGTGTCGACGCGCGCTCTGGCTGCGAACTGATCGGTCCAGTGCATGGGAACGAAGATGGTTCCCGGCGACTGGCGCCCCGAAAGCAGGGCGCGCACGAGGATCGAGCCTCGCGCATTGGCAACGCGCACGATATCGGCGTCGGCCACACCAAAGCGCCGCGCGTCCTTAGGGTGGATTTCGGCGAACGGCTCGGCGAGATGCTGCGACAGGCGCGGGCTCTTGGCCGTGCGCGTCATGGTGTGCCAATGGTCGCGGACGCGCCCCGTATTGAGCACAAGGGGAAAGGCGGCGTCCGTCTGCCTCGGGGACGGCGGCCGAACCGGCACGATGCGCGCCTTGCGGTCATCGGTATAGAAGCCGCCGTCCGCGAAAAATCGTGTCTCGCTGGGCGCCCCCGGTCTTGGCCGCGGCCATTGAAAGGGCTGCATCCGGTCGAAGCTCTGCCGGTCGATGCCGGCGAACGCGCCGATATCGAAAGCGCGCGCCCCGTCATTCTCGAAGGAAGAGAGCGCGGCGTGCTCGGCAAAGATCTCCGCCGCCGACCGGTAAGCGAAGGCGCGCGCAAAGCCCATGCGCCTCGCCACTTCCGCAACGATCCACCAGTCGGACCGGGCCACGCCTGGTGCCGCAAGGAATGGGCGTTGGCGAGAGATGCGGCGTTCGGAATTGGTGATCGTGCCGTCCTTCTCCCCCCAGGCTGAAGCCGGCAACTTCACGTGCGCGTGGCGGACCGTGTCGGTCTCGCGAACGACATCGGAGACGACCAGGAAGGGGCAGTTGCGCAGCGCCTCCTCCACGCGGTCGGCTTCCGGCATGGAGTCCACCGGATTGGTCGCCATGATCCACAGCGCCTTGATGCGGCCGTCGCTTACGGCGCGGAACATGTCGACGGCCTTCAGCCCCGGCCTCTTAGCGATCACGGGCGAACGCCAGAAGCGCTGCACGCGGTCGCGATGGGAAGCGTCCTCGATCTCCATATGGGCCGCGAGCATATTGGCGAGACCGCCGACCTCGCGCCCGCCCATGGCGTTCGGCTGGCCGGTGACCGAGAACGGCCCCATTCCCGGCTTGCCGATCCGCCCGGTGGCCAGGTGACAGTTGATGATGGCGTTGACCTTGTCCGTCCCCGAAGAGGATTGGTTGACGCCCTGGCTGAAGACCGTGACGACCTTCTCGGTACCGGCAAACAGTCGGTAGAACGTCCTCAGCATTTCGACCGGGAGCCCGGTCGCGTCTCCCGCCGCACCGAGCCCGAGGGCAGTCGTGAGCGTCTCGTCAAGGCCTGTCGTGTGCTGCTCGACATAGCTCAGGTCGATGCGGCCGTGCTTGGCGAGGTAAGAGAGGAGTCCGCTGAACAGCGCCACGTCGCCATCGGCCCTGACCGGCAGATGCAGGTCGGCGATATCGGCAGTCATCGTGCGGCGCGGATCGATGAGCACGACCTTCATCTGCGGCCGCGCTTTTTTCGCCGCCTCGATGCGCTGGTAGAGCACCGGATGGCACCAGGCGAGGTTCGAGCCGACGAGCACGATCAGATCGGCAAGCTCGAAATCCTCGTAATTTCCCGGCACAATGTCCGACCCGAAGGCACGCCGGTGGCCCGCCACCGAGGACGCCATGCAGAGCCGCGAATTGGTGTCGATATTGGCCGAGCCGATGAAGCCCTTCATCAGCTTGTTGGCGACGTAATAATCCTCGGTGAGGAGCTGGCCCGAGACATAGAAGGCGACCGCGTCCGGGCCATGCTCGGCGATTACTCCGGAGAAACGCGCGGCAACCAGATCGAGCGCCTCGTCCCAGCCCGCCTCGCGGCCGTCGATTTCGGGGTGAAGCAATCTTCCCTCGAGCTCGATGGTTTCGGCGAGCGCCGCCCCCTTGGAGCACAAGCGGCCGAAATTGGCAGGGTGATCGGGATCGCCCCGGACGCTTCCCTGCCCGTCAAGGGCGGCCTCCACCAGCAGGCCGCAGCCCACCCCGCAATAAGGGCAGGTGGTCTTCACGACGGTCGCGTCCGGCATGTCGTCCATCTCAGGCCGCCCGGCCGGTCGCCGCGTCGAGCGCAATGAAAAGCTGCTCGCCGTCCACCCTGACAGGGATCGTCCGCACCGCCCCTTCATCGGCGCCCTGCGCCTTGCCCGTCTCGAGCGAGATCACCCAGTTATGCAAGGGGCAAGTGACCGAGCTGCCGTGCACGATGCCCTGGCTCAAGGGTCCGCCTTTGTGCGGACAGCGGTCATCGATGGCGAAGACCCGGTCGTCGCCCAAGCGGAACACCGCAAGCCTGCCTCGTGGCGTCTCCACGCAGCGCGCGCCGCGGCGGGGGATGTCGTTGATCGAGCCGATTTTGATCCAGCGCATGGTGCTACTCCGCCGCCTGCGCGAAGCCGACCGCGGCCATCGGCGCGAATTCATGCTTGTCCTTGCCGGAAACGCGTTCCGACCACGGATCGACCTGGGCGAATGCTTGCGAGAAGATGAAGCGGGTGTAATAGGCCGTGCGCTTCTCGAGATCGTCGAGGACCTGCCGGCGGATCTCGTCGACCCCGACGCGCTTCGCCCATTTGTAGATGCGCTCGAGATAGCGGCCCTGCTCGCGATACATCTGCACGAGCGCCACGATCACCTCGATCGCCTCATCCTCGGTCTTCACGAGGCCGAGCACCTCCGTGCCCTTGATGTCGAGGCCTGCGGCGCCGGCGAAGTGGATCTCGAAGCCCGACTCGACACAGATGACGCCGACATCCTTGCAGGTCGCCTCGGCGCAGTTGCGCGGGCAGCCGGAGACGCCCATCTTGACCTTGGCGGGCATCCACGAGCCCCACATGAATCTCTCGATGCGAACGCCGAGCCGGGTCGAATCCTGCGTGCCGAACCGGCACCATTCGGAGCCCACGCAGGTCTTCACCGTGCGCAAGCCCTTGGCATAAGCGTGGCCCGAGACGAAGCCGGCCTTGCCGAGATCGGCCCACACGGCGGGCAGGTCTTCCTTCTTGATGCCGAGCATGTCGATGCGCTGGCCGCCGGTGACCTTGACGGTCGGGATCGAGAACTTGTCGACCACGTCGGCGATGGCGCGCAGCTCGGCCGCGCTCGTCACCCCGCCCCACATGCGCGGCACGACCGAATAGGTGCCGTTCTTCTGGATGTTGGCGTGGACGCGCTCGTTGACGAAGCGCGACTGGTAGTCGTCGGCATATTCGGCCGGCCAATCGCAGATGAGATAGTAGTTGAGGGCCGGGCGGCACTTGGCGCAGCCGCAGGAGGTCTTCCATTCGAGCTCCTGCATGACGGCGTAGATCGTCTTCAGTCCCTTGGCCTTGATCAGCCGGCGCGCGTCGTCATGGCCGAGCGTGGTGCAGGGGCACATCGGCTGCACCGCGGCGGGATTGTAGGCCTCGCCGAGCGCGAGCTTCAGGAGTTGCTCGACCAGGCCGGTGCACGAGCCGCACGAGGAAGAGGCCTTGGTGTGGGCGCGGATGTCGTCGAGCGACGTCAGGCCCTTCGAGGAAATGGCGCCGGTGATCTTTCCCTTGCATACGCCGTTGCAGCCGCAGATCTCCGCATCATCCGGCAACGCTGCAACGGCCGCCATAGGGTCCAGGGGGGGCCCTCCCTGATAGGCCTGACCGAAGATCAGGGTGTCGCGCATCTCCGAGATGTCGACCTCCTTTTTCTTGAGCTCGTTGAACCAGGCGCCGTCGGCCGTCTCACCGAAAAGGACGGTGCCGATGATGCGGTCGTCCTTGAGGACGATGCGCTTGTAGACGCCGGCCGAAGCATCGCGCAGCACGATCTCCTGACGGTCGGGGCCTTCCGCGAAATCGCCGAGCGAGAACAGCTCGATGCCGGTGACTTTGAGCTTGGTCGGCGTGTCGCTATGGACGAAGGCGGCCTCCTCGTTGCCGGCAAGCCGTGCCGCCGCGACGCGCGCCATCTCGTAAAGCGGCGCGACAAGCCCGTAGGTGTGACCGCCGACTTCGGCACATTCGCCAAGCGCGAGAATGTCGGGGTCGGAGGTCCGCATGCCGGCATCGACCAGAATGCCGCGGTTCACTTCGAGGCCCGCGTCCTTAGCGAGCCACGCATTCGGGCGGATGCCGGCGGCCATGACTACGAGCGTGGCCAGGATGACGGTGCCGCAAGCCAGCTCCACCGCCTCGACCTTGCCGCTGCCGAGGACGGCCTTGGTGTTGGCCTTGGTGATGACCTTGATCTCGCGCTCCTCCACCGCCTTCTGCAGGAGATAGCCCGCGGCAGGGTCGAGCTGGCGCTCCATCAAGGTCGGCATGAGGTGGAGCACGGTCACGTCCATGCCGCGCGCTTTCAGCCCGGCCGCCGCCTCTAACCCCAGAAGACCGCCGCCGATCACCACGGCCTTGGCCGTCGACTGGGCGGCGAGCAGCATGGCGTTGACGTCGTCGAGGTCGCGGTAGCTCAGCACGCCCGGAAGGTTGTGGCCGGGAACCGGGAGGATGAAGGGAACGGACCCGGTGGCGATGACGAGCTTGTCGTAGCTTTCCGTCACGTTGCGGTCCGACGTGACGGTCTTCGCCGCACGGTCGATGGCCACGATCTTATGGCCCTTGTAGAGGGTAATCCCGTTCCGGATGTACCAGCCGTCGCCGTGGATGATGGTCTCTTCATACGCCTTCTCGCCGGAAAGGACTGGCGAGAGCATGATGCGGTCGTAATTGACGCGCGGCTCGGCGTTGAAGATCGTGACCTGGTATCGGCCGGGCGCGCCCTCGAAGAGATGCTCAAGCATCCGTCCGGGCGCCATGCCATTGCCGATGATGACGAGTTTCTCGGTCATGTCGTTATGTCCGCTCCCGGTTCACTGTGCGGCGTAGTCGTAGGCCTCGACGCTGGCCGGCGCAGGCCGCGCGGCCCGGCGCTCCATGCGCCGCACGGCGACATGCATCCAGGCGAGCGAGACGATGATGAGCAGGAAGAGCAGCATGAAGCAGCTCTGCCAAAGCCCGGTCAGGTCGTTGAGGAAGCCGAAGGCGATCGGCAGAACGAAGCCGCCGAGCCCGCCGATCATGCCGACAAGGCCCCCCACGGCGCCGACATTGTTGGGGTAGTAGGTCGGGATGTGCTTGTAGACGGCGGCCTTGCCCAGGCTCATGAAGAAGCCGAGGATGAAGATCACGACGACGAAGGCGGCCGGGCCGATCTCGAAATGAAAGCCGATCCGCCCCCCAGCCGTGCCGTGCGCCACGAAATCGGTCGGCGGCAGCGAGAGAATGAGCGTGGCTGCGGCCGAGACGGCGAACGTCCAGTACAGCACCGTCCGCGCCCCGATGCGGTCCGACAGCACCCCGCCATAGGCCCGGAAGATGCTTCCCGGGATTGAGAAGGAAGCGGCGATCGTGCCGGCCGTGGTGAGCTCGAAGCCGTAGACGCCGATGAGGTAACGCGGCAGCCACAGCGACAGCGCCACAAAGGCGCCGAAGGCGAAGAAGTAATAGAGCGCGAAGCGCCAGACCTGCAGATTCTTGAGGGGCGCAAATTCGGCAAGGAAGCTCTTGGGCGCTTCCGCGCCCGGATGGCGCTGCCGGATGACCGGATCGTCGTCCGTCGTGAACCAGAACACGACCGCCATCACGACCAGCGCAACCGCCCAGGCTTGCGCTACCGTCGGCCAGCCCCAGGCAAGCAGAACGAAGGGCGCGAGAAACTTGGTGACCGCCGCGCCGATATTGCCGGCACCGAAAATGCCGAGCACGGTGCCCTGCTTCTCCGCCGGGAAGAAGCGCGAAACATAGGCGACCCCGACAGCGAAGGAGCCGCCGGCCAAGCCGACGCCGAGCCCGGCAAGCAGCATCTCAGGGTATGTCTTGGCATAAGCGAGCAGGAAGGTGGCGATGGCCGCCGCCAGCATGGTGGCGGTGTAGACGATCCTGCCCCCATAGCGGGCGGTCCACACGCCGAGCACGATGCGGACGAGCGATCCGGTGAGGATTGGCGTGCCCACGAGCAAGCCGAACTCGGTCTCGCTGAGGCCGAGCTCCTGCTTGATGCGGATGCCGATGATGGAAAAGATGGTCCAGACGGCGAAACAGACGGTGAAGGCAATCGTGGACATCCACAGCGCCCGCGCCGGCGCGTTGTCGGGATGTGGCTGGGGTCGTTGTGCGGTCATGTCGTCTCCAAAGTGCGGGCGCACGTGGCGCGGGTTCGTTGCGGATCGCCTGTGGCGAAAACAAAAAAGCTGCCCACCAGGTCGTCGCGTCCCTCCTGAGCGGAGGCGCGATATCCTGATTGGCAGCTTTGCCTGTGGCGCCCGCCATTGGACGCCGATTGGCCTTATTGGCCTGGTGAAGAAAGTGCAGGAACCGTGCCGATTTCGCGGTAAGCAAAATTGCTTGCAAATACAATTAGATAACAAGACCACCACGGTGGACTCGCGAAGCG
>JBGQMX010000111.1:0-11146 GCA_041500805.1 Methyloceanibacter sp. | reverse complement strand
GGTTCACCGATCCCCAACTCGTCCAGCATGGCGGCCAAGTCGTCGGCCAGCATTTCCATGGAGACGACGCCGTTGCTGACGCCACTTTGGCCGAAGCCGCGCAGGTCGGGAGCGACGACGCGGCATTTCCGCGCGAGCGCGGATCGGACGCGCGTGCAGCCCGTGCCTGAGCCCGCGCGCGCGCTAAGTGGCTTCATAGGACAGGGACCAATTTGCGGCCGGCTCTCAAAGGAAGAGTCTGAAATAGCCGAGGACCACATAGATGAGCGCGAACAATCCAATCATGCACAGGGTCAGAATAAAGATCGAGCCTCTCTCATGATGATGGCTCGCGCCTTTCGAGAATGGTTTGGGAAGCTTTGCGAAACAGGGTGACGACAAGGACGCGGCGATCTTGACGTGTCGTTCCAGCACGTGCCAGCCGGCGACGGTAATCGCTCCCCAGGCCAAAGTGATGAAAAGACCGGCGCCGAGAAGTGACAGCGCAACCCATCGTTGCTCCCACAGACCGCTCGGGCTGGCAACGATCGCCCCAAGGATCAGAGAGTTGGCAACGAGCAACGCGTTGTTGCGCGCCCAGATGGTCTCGCGCTCCGAGTTGATCAGGTCCACGTAGGTTTGGAAGACCGCAAGCTCGTCGGAGCAATTGTCTGTGTTTTGCGTCGCCACCGCGAGCCCTCAAAGAGGGCAGTCAGCGGGCCGCTAAGCGCCCTGTCAAGTCCCGATCGGTTTAAGCACCTGTCACTCGTCAAGGCCCACCGCAATATTGGCGCCGATGAGAGTGGCGAGCGCCTCTGCGGCGCTGAAGTTCGGCGACGCCGCAAGCCCCGCCTCGACAGACTCTCCGATCGTGGATCCCGTCTTGAGGCCCGCGAGGAAAGCATCGGTCCCAGGCTGAAGCCGTCGGGTCTCGACCTCGAGGAAGGGCCTGGTGGCGATTAGCCGGCGCGGAGGCGGTCCAAGAGCTCCGCGCTCGGATAGCCATCGGCGGGAAGCCCGAACTTGATCTGCATGGTGCGGATGGCGTCACGGGACTGCGCGCCGATCACCCCGTCGATCTTGCCGACGTCGAAGCCGCGCTTGGCGAGAAGCTGTTGCAGCTCCTTCATCTCCGGCAGCCCGAGCGCATCGACTGACGCGTTGCCCTGGCTGAGCGCAGGCGCCCCGGCAAGACGCGTCGCGTAATAAGCCGCCGTGGTCGAATAGACGAGCGATTTGTTCCATTCGAGATAAACGTCGAAATTGGGATAGGTCAGAAAGGCCGGCCCGTTGCGGCCCATGGGCAGGTGCAGCCCGGCCGGCATGTTATCGGCGGGAATCGGCCTCCCACCCGGATAGGTGACCCCGTGCTGGGCCCAAAACGCGCGCGGCTTCTTGATGGTGACGTCGGCCTGGTCCCACGGCAGGTCGGCCGGCACTCTCACCTCCTCGATCCAAGGCTGACCCGGCTTCCAGCCAAGCCCGTCAAGGTAGTTCGCCGCTGACGCCAGCGCGTCCGCCGTGTTGGTGATGAGGTTACGCGTGCCGTCATCGTCGAAGTCGACGGCATATTTGTAGTAGACGCTCGGCACGAATTGGAACTGGCCGACCTCTCCCGCCCACGGCCCGCGCATATCGCTCGGCGTGAGATCGCCGCGCTCGATCACGCGCAGCGCATCAAGCAGCTGCTCTCTGAACTCGTCGGGGCGCCGGCAATCGAAGGCGAGCGTGGCGAGCGAGCGGAGCGTGTCCATATTGCCCATCACCTTGCCGAAATCGGTCTCGAGTCCCCAGAAGCCGACCAGCACCGGTCCCGGCACGCCGTATTTCTGCTGAATCTGAGCGAAGGTCGCAGCGTTCTTCTTAAGCAGCCCCGAACCCAGGCTGAGGCGATTGCCCGACACCATGCGTCCGGAGAATTGGAGGAAGTTCTGCGCAAAGACGGACTGGCCGCGATCCTTGGCGATGACCGCGGGATCGTAGGTGAGGCCGTCGAGCGCGGAAGCGACGACGTCGGGGGAGATTCCTTGCGCCACCGCCTCCTTCTTGAAGCCTTGCAGCCAACCGCCGAAGCCGGCAGGGCTTGCGCAGGCGGCAAGCGCGTGGGGTGCGGTACCGATCAGCACGGCGGCGCAGAGGGCGGCGCGCGCAGTCATGGAGGTGATGGGGGTCATGGAGTGTCTTGCCATGGCGTCAATCAACCGAGTGGGGAAGCGTCAGTCAAGGGAGAGGTCGTCGTCGAGCACCACTTTTATGGGTCGCCCTTCTGATAGGTGCCCATGAGCTCGGCCTTCGCCAGGACATGACCTTTGCTGGCGGCCTCGATGTCGGCCTTGGTCAGGGCCTTGGCGGGAAGCGTGATGTCGAGGGCATAAAGCTTGTGGAAGTAGCGGTGCCGCCCCACCGGCGGGCACGGGCCGTTATAGGAGGCCTCTTTCGAATCATTGACGCCGCTCGCGGCTCCCTTGGGAAGCCCGGCGCGGCTCGCGTCCTCGGGAAGGCCTTTGGCGTCCGGCGGCAGGTTATAGACGACCCAATGCACCCAAACGCGCTTTGGCGCCTTGGGGTCCGGCGCATCGGGGTCGTCGATGATGAGCGCGAGCGACTTGGCGCCCTCCGGCACGCCGTCAAAAGACAGCGGCGGCGAGACATCGTCGCCCTCGCACGTGTATTTCGAGGGGATCTTTCCGCCAGCCTTGAAGGCGGAGGAGGAGAGCGTCAGAGCCATCGCGGTGCCAGAAGCATCGGCAATCAGCCAAACTTGAACGGCGAGAAGGCCTGCGGCAAGCCGAAGGGAACCAGCCGAACGCCATCCGGCCATCGCCACATCCTTGCGCACTGCCAACGCGTCAGCGCAAGCCGCGCGGGACGGCAACCCTAATCCGTATGCGGCGGCAGCTCGCCGAGCCTAAGCTTTTCCATGAGCGCATCGATGCGCCGCGAGGCTTCCCGCTTGCTCAAGCCTTGCTCAAAGGCCGCTGGCTCCTGCACCTCCTCGGCAAGCATCTTGAGATAGGACGCCTGAGCGCCCGTCATCGGCTCGCGGCCTGACGGCGTGAACGTGCCGGGTGAGAGCTGCTGGCTCTCCTGCATCTCCTGAGGTTGTTTCTTCGGCTTCATCGCAGGTGGTCCTGAAGTCCTTCCTTGGGTGTTTCCTTGGTGTTCGTTCTGTAAACGTCGATCTTACAGTATACGTTGAAAAGGGCAAGGATTAGGCGGCAGATGACAAGGGATTAGGCAGTGGCGGAGGATGCCCAAGAAAAGTGCGGGGATTTGGCTCCCCGGGAGCGACGGGGGTCGCGATACGGGTCCGCTCTCACTGCGCTCGCCACTGTGCGTCCCATCTTTCAGTGCCACTGAAGAGCGCCGGTCTCCACAAGAAGCGGCGCATCGTTCCATCCCCGGCCAAAGCAAGTCGGCGCCAGGGCGCCAGACTGACCTAAGTCAACCTTAACGAACGATAACTCCCACGCGCCCCTAAATCGCCCTTCTATTACCCTCCGGGAGTCGATTTTTCGCCTTCTTGCTCGGTAGTTTACGCAGCGCACTAACATGTGCAGCCGGCTTGACTCTTCGCCGGTCTCTCAAACCTCCCAAACAATCGAATAAGGAGCACAACGCATGTTCAAAATGCGAGCCAAGATGATTTCGGTGGGGCTTCTCGGCGCTGCTGCGATGCTACCTGTCGATCTTGCCAAGGCCGACCAGCTCGGCCACGCGTCCTGGTACGCGCTGACCTCGCAAACGGCGAGCGGCGAGCCAATGGATCCGAACGAACTGACGGCCGCGCATCGGTCGCTGCCGTTTGGCACGAGAGTGCTGGTCGAGAATCTTAGCAACGGCCGCTCCGTGGTCGTGCGGATCAATGACCGCGGACCTTTCATCGGCGGCCGAATCATCGACCTGTCCAAGGCTGCGGCGGAGAGCATCGGGATGATCGATGCCGGAACCGCGAAAGTGCGGGTGGTGACCACCACCGTGACGGACGGCGGGGCCCTTGCCGCCTTGGGCGAAGCTGCCTCCAAAGCGAAGAACGGTCTGGCTTTGGCCGCTGCGGAAAGCGCCAACGCGGCAGCACCCGTTCAGGCCGCGGCGGCACCCGATCAGGCAAAGAGCATGGCAATCAAGGCGCCCATTCAGATGAAGACGGTCGCATCCCGGGCGCCTGCCAAAGCGAAGACCCTCGCCATGCTGACGCACAAGGTGGAGGGCCTCGCTGCGCGGATTTCTGCCAAGCCGACGACCGTGGCGTTGAAAGCCCCCTCCAAGGCGAGACAGGTCGCCAAGGGCCGTGGCCAGCGCGAGGTGGCCGCCGCAGAGAAACCGTCTCATGCCGCAAAGCGTGCTGCCAAGATGGCAGCCAAGAGCACGGCAAAGACCGCGGCGAAGAGCGCCAGCTCCAAAGTCCGCGTCGCCGCGTTCGCCAAGGGGAATCGTGCCGCCGCCAAGCGGGCCTCGAGCGGCACCATGATGCGTGTGGCGTCGGCCACGCCAGGCTTCATGAAGCCGGCGCCCCAGCGCCGTGCCGGTTAGCGGCATCCGCTCAGTCGATCGCTAACGCTTAGCTTCACATCGTAACGGCCTTCGGTCCGGACCCTGCTCCGGATCGGCAGCCATTTGCGAAAGCGCTCGCGTGGGTTTGCGGCAGTTCCGTCAATCCCACGCCTCGAGGATAGAACAAAGACAAACGCCGGGCACCAAGCCCGGCGTTTGCGTCTTGACGAGAGACAGCGGCCTCACGCCCTGCTGCCTCTCAAGTCGCAAATAGTAAAAGATTTTGTTCTTCTTGCAGATCTTCTGCCCCTTGCCGCAACATTCGAGATGACGATTGAGTCCGCTTCCGATCGCCTGCGGCGGCATGAAAAGCGGGCCCCTCGACGCCTCGGTAGCTTGCGTCACAACATCGCGTTTCCGCGGCAAAACAAGGCAACCCCGTGGAAACGTTGCAAAACACCAAAATGTGAATACCGAGGAAGAATTTGCGCGTTGCACGGAAGCGCTAGGCAGGGAGGCCTAAAGATAGCATATTCTCGCGAGGCGGGAGACACTCCGCCGGGGCCATCAAACATTGGGGAGCACTATGATCCGTAAATTGCTGGTAGCTGGCATCGCGCTTGCCGCCGTTGCCGCCTTTACCACCGTCTCGCAACCGGTCGAAGCCGGGAGCTGCACGGTCGCATCAGCCAAGGCACGCGGCCTTGATCAATCCAAGGTTACCGCAAGGTCGCTGAAGCAGTTGAAGCACAAGGTCAACCACTGGGCGCATAAGAACAAGCTGACTGTGGTGAAGGAGGGACATGCCTCCACCGCATGCAGCAAGAAGGGCGGCCTCACGGTTTGCACGAGCAAAGCCAAGGTCTGCAGCTAGCCTCAATCCAACGCTTGCGAAGGAGCGGGGTGACGCTATGGTAACCTATGTCGGCCAAAATTGTGGGCGATTCGAAACCTTTCCGCCTCCAGTCGAGTTAGCAGGTCACATGTCCAGGCTTCCCGCGCTTCCCGCCCTTCGCAAGTCTCTTCCTCTCGCAGCCGCTCTTGCGGCGGCTGCGTTCGTGCTCTTCGCCATGCAAGACGCACAAGCCCAGCAGCGCGACAATGGCGCGTCGGCCAACCAAGGTCCCGGCACCTATTCCATGCAGGGTGGCCGGAATGGCGTCGGTGGCTATTCGGTGAGGCTCAGCGATGTTTGGGGGCCGGCCAAGATGCCCCCGGCGCCGAAGGATTTCGGGCCGCATTTCGACTTCCCGCCCGAGCCGCTGAACGGCGCTCCCCTCCACGATCCCTACCCAAATTAACGACCCGGCTTCACGCGCTCCGCGCATCCCGCGAAGCCTAGATGGGTCTTGCACTTAGCCGGCTCGCGCCCCTAGAGTGAGGCGTTTTGCGGGCAGATTGCGAACCCGGGTGGAGATTTTCCGCATACGCTCCTTGGGAAGCATCGCGGTTTCTTTTCCCGTTTTCTAGACTTGCCTGATCTTCCGCACGCCGCTTGCGGGCGGACCATCTGGAAGGGGGAAAGGAGCTTCCCATGCGTCAGACCGGGACGGTCAAGTTCTTCAATCATTCGCGGGGGTTCGGCTTCATCACGCCGGACGATGGCGGCAAGGATGTGTTCCTGCATATCTCGGCGTTGCAGAAGTCGGGTCTTCCGGCGCTCGACGAGGGTGCGCGGGTGTCCTTCGAAACCGAGCCAGACCGCCGTGGCAAAGGTCCGCAAGCCACCAACGTGCAACTCGGCGAATAGCTCTCCCCCCCATTCGAATAATGTCCCCATTCGCTCCGGTAGCGGCGTCTTGAGCGCCGCTATCGGCGGCAGGACGGATCGCTGGCGCCTCCGGCCGAAAGGTCGAGCGGGCTCTTGCTGCGAGCCATGGCGATGAACGGATCGCAAGCCCACGGATCGCAATCCTCTGCCCGCGCGCTTGGCAGCGTGCTCGACCGCCTCGCCAAGGATGAGGCGGCGGCGCTCGAGCGGCTGTTCCGGCTGCTCGCCATCCCGAGCATCTCGACCGATCCCGCTCATCACGAGGCCTGCGTCGCTGCGGCGGAATGCTGTGCCCAAACCTTGAGCGAGATCGGGTTTGACGCCCGCGTCGAGCCGACCCTGGGCAAGCCGATGGTGGTCGGGCATTGGCGGGCGAAGGCTCGCGAGCGCGCCCCTTTGCGCGTGCTGTTCTACGGCCATTACGACGTGCAGCCGCCTGACCCGCTGGAGGAATGGAGCGCAGCCCCCTTCGACCCGCGCCTGGTCGAGGACCCGCGCTATGGCACGATCATCGTCGCCCGCGGCGCCTCCGACGACAAAGGCCAGCTGATGACCTTCATCGAGGCCTGCCGCGCCTGGCTGAACGAGCATGGGACGCTTCCCGTCGACGTCACCGTGCTCATCGAGGGCGAGGAAGAATCGGGAAGCCCGAGCCTTGCCCCTTTCCTCGCGGCGCATGGCGAGGAGATCAAGGCCGACATCGCACTCGTCTGCGATACCGGGCAGTGGGACGCCGACACGCCCGCCATCACCGCTTTCCTGCGCGGGCTCGCCTTCTCCGAGCTCACCATCACCGGACCGTCGCGAGATCTGCACTCCGGCCTCTATGGCGGCCCGGCATGCAATCCGCTGCACGTGCTCGCCGGGATCCTCGCTGCGCTCCACGACGACCATGGCCGCGTCGCCATTCCCGGCTTCTACGACGACGTTCGCCAACCGTTACCCGCCGAGCTTGCCGCATGGCGCGCGCTCGGCTTCGACGGCGCAGGCTTTCTCGGCGGGATCGGCCTGAGCGCGCCGGCCGGCGAGACGGGCTTCAGCGTCTTGGAGCAACTCTGGTCGCGCCCCACGGCTGAGATCAACGGCATCGTGGGCGGCTATGGCGGACCGGGGAGCAAGACGGTGATCCCCTCGCACGCCATCGCCAAGCTGTCCTTCCGCCTCGTTCCGGGCCAGAGCCCGCGCAAGATTCTCGATGGCCTGCATCGCTTCGTCGAGAACCTCTTGCCGGACGATGCGAGCGCCTCCTTCAAGGGCGATGGCGGCTCGCCGGCGGTCGGCTTCGACACGCAGGCGCCGGCCTTTCTGGCCGCTTCGCGCGCGCTCGAAGCGGAATGGGGCAAGCCGCCCGTGATCGTCGGCTGCGGCGCGTCCATCCCCATCGTCGAATCCTTCCGCTCGCGGCTCGCCATGGACTCGCTCCTTGTCGGCTTTGCCCTTGACGACGATCGCATCCACTCGCCGAATGAGAAGTACAATCTCTCGAGCTTCAACAAAGGCGCCCGGAGCTGGGCGCGCATCCTGGCCGAGCTTGGTGCGATCGATGTCCCTGTTGCCTAGATGCGCCCTCCCCGTCCTCGTCGCTCTCTCGGCGTTGCTCGCTGTGGGCCAAGCGCCCGCCGGTTGGCGCGATAAGCCCGGCGCGTTCGACTACTACGTGCTCGTGCTCGACTGGGCGCCGTCTTATTGCCGGAGCGAGGGCCGCGTCCGACAGGATGGGGAATGTAACGGCTCAAAGCCCCGCGCCTTCGTCCTGCATGGGCTGTGGCCGCAATACGCCAAGGGCTGGCCGGAAGACTGCCCCACGGGCGAGCGTCCCTGGGTGCCCTATCGCGTGATCGACGAGATGCGCGATCTCATGCCGAGCAAGAACCTCATCATCCATGAATACCGCACGCACGGGACCTGCTCGGGCCTCGAGCCCGCCCAGTATTTCGGCGTGGCGCGCGAGCTTTACGAGCGTGTGAGCGTGCCGGAGCACTTTCTCGCCCCCGGTGCGGAGCTTGTCTTGTCGGCCGAGGAGATCGAGCACGAATTCCTCGGCGCCAATCCCTGGCTCAAGCCCGAGATGATTTCGGTGAGCTGCCGCGGCCCAAATCTGCTCGACATCAGGGTCTGCTTCGGTCGCGATCTTTTTCCGCAAGCTTGCGGCGTCAACGAGGACCAGGCGCGGCTCTGCCGGGCGAGCAAGATCGACGTGCCGCCCGTCACGCCGTGAAGCATCGACGGCGCGCGAGTGGCGCCGGACGCGGCCCTAGAAGCGGTAGATCAGCGAGCCGCGATAGGTGTTGGCGTCGGGATCGAAGTCGAGCTGGCCGCCGGGATACTTCACCGTCTCGGAATTGAAATTGGTAAACTGGTAGTCGAAGCGCGCGCTCCAATTCGGATTGAGCGCGACCTCGGCGCCACCACCCGCGCTCCAGCCGAAGAAGTCCGCATTGCCCGAACCCCCGCCGAAGCCGGTGACCGGCAGGTCGGCATTGGCCCAGGCGCCGCCGAAGGTTGCAAACACGAGCACCCTCGGCGTGACCGTGACGCCTGCGCGCAGGCGCAAGTCCGCCATGCTGTCGATGCTCGGGCTCACTTGGTTCGCCCCGGCATTGAAGTGACGGCTGCCGCTGATATCGGCGGCCAGGATGTCCCCTTCGATGCCGACCACGACCGGGCCGTTCTGCCAGCTCCAGCCGCCGACAACCCCGCCCAGGACTCCGCTCGTGTTGATCTGTCCGGCGTCCGGAGCGAAGTCGTAATTCACGGTGGCGCCGCCAATCGTCCCTCCGAGCCACCAGCCCTCGAAGACGTCTTGGGGAGGCAGCGGCGCCTGATCATAGATGGGCGGCAGGGCTGAAGGCGGCAGATCGGCACTTAACGCGGGGCTTGAGGCCGTGGCGCTGGCCGCTAATGCGGCAGCAAGAGCCAAGGCCTGGTTCAATCGCATACGCATAACAGACTCCCTCACGATTGGAGGCTCGGTCCGTCGCTGCGCCAGCACGAAAAGGTGCCTGGACCAAGCGCTCACGGCCCCAGGGTAGTGCCCTACCCTTACCGAGGGTTAACAATGAACCAGGGCGAAACTGGGCATGGTAAGCGGCAGGTTAATGACCATCCCAAGGCGGAACGTGGTGCGCCGTCCAGCAAACGGTAGGAAGCCCAAGCAATTCGTCATCGCCCGGCTCGACCGGCTATCCAGAATGGTCAGGCAGCGCGGAATAGTGCGACGCAGCCTTCCCTCTCGACCTCGACCTCGCCGAACCGCTGCTTCAGGCCATCGGTCAGGGAGGCGATGTCGTCCTCGCGATTATTGAACACGCCCTTCGCGTTATAGAGATCGAGCAGCGCTCTCGCCGCGCGGTTCGGCCCAATCTCGCGCCCGAGAATCGTCGCACCGAACAGCACCGCGCGCTTGCCCATCAGCGGCCGCAGATGATCGACCGCCTTCAGCTTCTCGCTCATTCTGCCGGGGAGGCAATGCAGCACATAAGTGAGCCCGACCGATGAGAACGGCGCCAAGTCGAGCTTGATAGGAGCGAGCAGGTTCACTTGGTAAAGGGACGGCCTGAAGCGCGCGAGCCTTAGTCCGGCGCGTTCGAGACAGTGGCGATTGATGTCGAGCAGGACGAGGCGGTTGAGCTGAGCTCCGCCCGCCCGGTCGAGGAAGAAGCCGGTGCCCACGCCCGCCTCGAGATGATTGGCCGAGAGGTTCGCGCGGTAAAGGTCAACGAGCCGCCGGGTCGGACACCGCCAGGCGAGAGAGTTCGAGAGGCCATGAACCATGACATCGTAGATGGAGAGCATGAAGGGCGTGTAGATCGCGTGCGCCCTGGCGACAGCTACTTCGTCCGGCGCGTCTTCAGCCCTGTGCGCAAACTTCTCAGCCATGGCTGGAGGATATGCCACCGCACGCGCCCGAAAAAAAGGGGCGCCGAAACGGCGCCCCTTTGAGGTGGGAAGTGCTTTTTGGGGAAGTTGAAGCTCTAGAAGGTCGCCTTGATGGTTCCCACCGCCCGCGCATCGCAGGCTGTCCTGCTATTGCCGGTGTTAGCAAAGCACTCGTCTTGGTTATAGGTCGTATCGTAGTAGCGGATGTCAGCCGACCAGTTTTTCATAAAGCCCAAAGTCAGGCCGGCGTTCCAATAGGTGTAATCCGAAGCGATCTTGTCGTAAGACTGGAATCCAACAGCACCGCTTATGCTGGGCGTGAAGAAACCGAACAGCTTCCCGGTGAAGGTGTAGCCAACATCGCCCTCGATCGCATCAGAATTTCCGAACGTTTGGAAATTATCCGGCGACCAATAGTTGTGGACGGCGAGGGACCATGGGCCACCGGCCCAGGCCGCAGCGGTGTGCAGTTCGAAATAGTCGATGCTGTCGAAGCCGGGATAGGTGTATGCATTGCCGGCGATGGTGAAGGTGATGTCCTTCCACTTAGGCGTAATGCCGCCATAGTAGTCGAGCTCGATGTTCTTGCCGAATGACGTATTGGATCCCCAGAGGGTGAAAAAGAACATACCGTAGGTGACATCGAACTCGGGCTGCACCGCCGGGTCATTTTTGGTGTTCGAAATGCTGCGGAACATATAGTCCGTCGTGATCGTCGCAGACCCCGTGAGCGTCAGCTTGGTATCCTCAGCGCGAGCCGGAAGCGCCAACCCCGCAATGAGCGCCGCGCTCAGAATGCCTAACTTTATCGTCGTCACTTGCCAGCTGCGCCGAGCCATTTTTCAGTCTCCTGATTTCTCGCCTGTCCGCGCGATCCAAATTGGACGCTTCGAAAAACCTCGCCTGCGCGGTCTTGGTCTGATTCACTCCGCGTGTGCATGGCGAGGGGATTCGAGATGAAGAGGCAGGTTGGCTTTTTCGACGTTGACGAACGGCTTCAACGGTTGAGCGATCTGGGTGATC